>CAXTFU010000110.1:0-13159 GCA_964243385.1 uncultured bacterium
GGCAGCCAGACCCGCTCGATCATCTACGTCGACGACCTGGTGGCGGGCGTGCTCGCCCTGCTGCGCAGCGACCTGGCCGGACCGGTGAACATCGGCAACCCGCACGAGACGTCCGTGCTGCACCTCGCGCAGACGATCAAGGCGCTCACCGGGTCCGACAGCGAGATCGTCTTCATCGACCGCCCGGTCGACGACCCGACCGTGCGCCAGCCCGACATCTCGCTGGCGCGGGCCGAGCTCGGCTGGGAGCCGACCGTCGCCTTCGAGGACGGGCTGCGGCGCACCCTCACCTGGTTCGCCTCGCACCCGCAGCTGGTCGGCTGACGGTCCGGCCCGCGGCCTGCGGGCCCGGGACCCGCCGCAGCGACGCCGACAGGTAGCGGGCCCCGGGACCCTTCGTCCCCTCGACGTCACCCGGGTTCGACAGCGCGCACGTGCTGAGCGACAGGCAGCCGCAGCCGATGCAGCTCGACAGCCCGTCGCGCAGCTTCTCCAGGCCGGCGATCTGCTCGTCCAGGCGCTCGCGCCACGACGCCGACAGCCGGGCCCAGTCGGCCCGGGTCGGGCTGCGCCCGGCGGGCAGCGCGTCGAGCGCGACGCGCACCTCGTCCAGCGACAGCCCGACGTTCTGCGCGGCGCGCACGAAGGCGAGACGGCGCAGCACCGAGCGCGGGTAGCGGCGCTGCCCGCCGGCGGTGCGCGTCGAGGTCAGCAGGCCCTGCTGCTCGTACCAGCGCAGGGCCGAGGTGGCGAAGCCGGACCGGGCCGCCACCTCGCCGATCGCGAGCAGGTCGTCGCCGTCCACAGGTCCTCCTTGACATCAAGTCGACTCGAGCTCTCAGTCTGCACCCCATGACCACGACCCCACCTCCGTCCCCCGTCGCCCTCGTCACCGGCGCCTCCCGCGGCCTCGGCCTGGCCCTCACGACCGCGCTCGTCCGTCGCGGCTGGCACGTCGTCGTCGACGCCCGCGACGGCGACCGCCTCGCCCGGGCCGTCGCCGCCCTCCCCGATCCGGCCGCCGTGACCGCCCTGGCCGGTGACGTCGTCGACGACGGCCACCGGGCCGACCTCGCCGCCGCCGTGCACCGGCTGGGCGGCCTCGACCTGCTCGTGAACAACGCCAGCGTGCTGGGCCCGAGCCCGCTGCCGCCGCTGGCCGCGCACCCCCTGCCCGAGCTCCTCGAGGTGTTCGAGGTGAACGCCCTCGCACCGATCGCGCTCGTCCAGCTGCTCGTCCCGGCCCTCGAGCGGCGCGCCGGGACGATCGTCGACGTGTCCTCCGACGCCGCGGTCGAGGCGTACGAGGGCTGGGGCGGCTACGGCGCGGCCAAGGCCGCGCTCGACCACGCCTCCGCCGTGCTCGCCCTCGAGCACCCCGGGCTGCGGGTGCACGCCTTCGACCCGGGCGACATGGACACCGACCTGCACCGGCAGGCGAGCCCCGGCGAGGACCTCTCGCACCTGCCGTCGCCGGACGACGTCGTGCCGGCGCTGCTGCGCCTGCTCGACGAGGACCTGCCGAGCGGCCGGTACCGGGCCGCCGAGCTCGCCGTCGGCGCCCCGGACGAGGTGCCCGCGTGACGGCCGTCCTGCCGGCGCCGGCCGTCCGCTTCGACCTGCCGGCCGGCGCCGAGGCCGCCGAGCCGCCGGAGCTGCGCGGCGGGACGCGGGACGGCGTGCGCCTGCTGGTGACCCGGCCGGACGGCGTCGAGCACCGGTCGTTCCGCGACCTGCCGGACCTGCTGGCCCCGGGCGACCTGGTCGTCGTGAACACCTCCGCCACGCTCGCCGCGGCCGTCGACGCGCAGCGCGCGGACGGGACGGCGCAGCCCGTGCACGTGTCGAGCCCGCTGGACGACGGGACCTGGGCGGTCGAGCTGCGCCTGCCCGGCGGGAGCGGACCCGACCTGGATGCCGTTGCCGGGGAGGAGCTGGCGCTGCCCGGCGGGCTGCGCCTGCGGCTGCTCGCCCCCTGGCCGGCCGCGCTCGCCGCCCGGTCGCGGCTGTGGCGGGCGGCGCCGTCGCGGGAGGTCGACCTGCCCGGTTGGCTCGCCGAGCACGGCCGGCCGGTCGCCTACGCGCACACGGGCGGGCGCTTCCCGCTCACGGCCTACCAGACCGTCTTCGCCGACGAGCCGGGCAGCGCCGAGATGGCGAGCGCCGGGCGGCCGTTCACCGCCGAGCTCGTGCTGCGGCTCGCGGTGCGGGGCGTCGCCGTGACGCCGGTCGTGCTGCACGCCGGGGTGTCCAGCCTCGAGCTGCACGAGCCGCCGCTGCCGGAGCGGTTGACGGTGCCCGCCGCCACGGCGGCCCGGGTGAACGCGACCCGGGCGGCCGGCGGGCGCGTCGTCGCCATCGGCACCACCGTCACGCGGGCGCTCGAGTCGGTCGCCGACCCCGATGGCACCGTGCAGCCCCGCACGGGCTGGACCGACCTGGTGCTCGGCCCGCAGCGGCCCGCCCGCGTCGTGACCGGGCTGGTCAGCGGGCTGCACGCCCCCGAGGCGAGCCACCTGCTGCTGCTCGAGGCGGTGGCGGGCGCGCGCGCCGTGCGCCGGGCCTACGCCAGCGCCGTCCGGGAGGGCTACCGCTGGCACGAGTTCGGTGACGCCTCGCTGTTCCTGCCGTGAGCGGGTGCCCTACCCGCGCAGGGCGGCGACCAGCTTCGGGGCGAGCAGGCGGAAGGCGCGTCCGCGGTGGCTGATGGCGTCCTTGTCGGCCGCCGACAGCTCGGCGGTCGTGACCTCGAGCCCGTCCGGGACGAGCAGCGGGTCGTAGCCGAAGCCGCCGGAGCCCCGGGGCGCGCGGACGAGCCGCCCGCGCATCTCGCCGAGCACGACCTCGCTGCGGCCGTCCGGCAGCGCGTAGGCGGCGGCGCACACGAAGCCGGCCTGGCGGCGTTCGTCCGGCACGTCCCCCAGCTGCGCGAGCAGCAGCTCGAGGTTCGCGCGGTCGTCGCCGTGCCGCCCGGCCCAGCGGGCCGACAGCACGCCGGGCATGCCGTGCATCGCGTCGACGGCGAGCCCGCTGTCGTCGGCGACGGCCGGCAACCCGGTGTGCTGCACGGCCTCCCGCGCCTTGGCCAGCGCGTTCTCGGCGAAGGTGGCGCCGGTCTCCGGTCCGGGCTCGTACGGCGCGACCTGCTCGAGGCCGACCAGCTCGACGTCGGCACCGAGGATGCGGCGGAGCTCGTCGACCTTGCCGCGGTTCTGCGTCGCGAGCACGACGCGGGGGGCGCTCACATCTTGCCCGCGTCGCCGTTGTGCTTGCGGCGCAGCGGCTGCGCGAGCGCGGAGGCCTGCAGCGCGGCGAGGTCGGCGATGCCGCCGAGCGCCAGGTCGAGCAGGGCGTCCAGCTCGGCGCGGCTGAACGGCGCGCCCTCGGCGGTGCCCTGCACCTCGACGAGCTCGCCCTCGCCGGTGGCGACGACGTTCATGTCGGTGCCGGCGCTGACGTCCTCCGGGTAGTCGAGGTCGAGCACGGGGGCGCCGTCGACGACCCCGACGCTGACCGCGGCGACGCTGCGGACCATCGCCGAGGGGCGGGACAGGTGCGCGCAGGCGTCGGCGAGGGCGACGTAGGCGCCGGTGATCGCCGCGGTGCGCGTGCCGCCGTCGGCCTGCAGGACGTCGCAGTCGACGGCGAGAGTGTGCTCGCCGAGCAGGGACAGGTCGATCGAGGCGCGCAGGCTGCGACCGATCAGGCGGCTGATCTCGTGGGTCCGGCCGCCGAGCTTGCCCTTGACCGACTCGCGGTCGCTACGGGTGTGCGTCGCCCGCGGCAGCATCGCGTACTCGGCGGTCACCCAGCCCAGGCCCGAGCCCTTGCGCCAGCGCGGCACCCCGACCTGGGCGCTGGCGGCGACCAGCACGCGGGTGCGGCCGAACTCGACGAGGCAGGAGCCCTCGGCGTGGTCGAGCCACCCCCGCGTGAGGGTCACCGCGCGGAGCTGGTCAGGGGCACGGCCGTCGTGTCGAGTCACCTGCAGAGCCTGTCAGACGTCCGGTCAGACGTCGTAGCCGGCGCCGGAGCGGACCAGCTCGAGCGGACCGTCGTAGGCCTGCCTGGCCTCGGCAGCGATCGCCGTCGGGTCGGTCCAGGGCATGAGGTGGGTGAGCAGCAGGCGGCGGGCGCGGGCCGCCGCGGCGTGCTCGCCGGCCTCCCGCCCGGACAGGTGCAGCCCGCCGGGGTTGTCGGGCCGGTCGGGCCAGCTGGCCTCGCACAGCAGCACGTCGACGTCCTGCGCGAGCTCGACGAGCCGCGGCGTCGCGCCGGTGTCGGCCGAGTAGGCAAGGCTCCGGCCGCCGGCCTCCAGTCGCACGCCGTGGCACTCGACGGGGTGGTGCATGCGGGCGGTCGTGAGCGTGAACGGGCCGATCGTCCGCGTGCCGACCGGCACCTCCTGCCAGTCGTAGACCTCGCGCAGCCCGTCCGGCGGCGGGACCTCGAAGGCCCGGCACAGGCGCTCGGCCAGGCCCGCCGGCCCGTAGACCGGCAGCGGCGGCGGCAGGCCGTCCGGGTGGTAGCGGCGCGCGTAGGACATGCCGACCAGGTCCGTGCAGTGGTCGGCGTGCAGGTGGGTGACGTAGACGGCGTCCACGTCGAGCAGGTCGACGACGCGCTGCAGCGGCCCCATGGCGCCCGCGCCGAGGTCGACGACCAGCCGGAAGCCGTCGTGCTCGACGAGGTAGCCCGAGCACGGCGACTCCGGGCCGGGGTAGGTGCCGGCGCAGCCGAGGACGGTGAGCCTCACGCGGTCGCCGCCGTCGCGGCGGTGCTCGTGACCGTCCCGATCTCGGGCCCGAGGAAGCGGCGGCCCAGCCGGGCGAACGGCTCGGCGTCGCCCGTGGCGCTGAACCGGTGCACCGGCGGCGGGCTGTCGGGGTCCCGGTCGAGCTCGAGCCGCTGCAGCACGCGGTAGACGTCGATGGCGGTCTCCTCCGCGCTGCTCACGAGCGTCACGCCGTCGCCGACCACCAGGCTGATCATGCCGGTGAGCAGGGGGTAGTGGGTGCAGCCGAGCACGATCGTGTCGACGCCGGCGCGCAGCACCGGGTCGAGGTAGTGGGTGGCCAGCTGCAGCACCTGCCGGCCGGTCGTGACCCCGCGCTCGACGAAGTCGACGAACCGGGGGCAGGCGGCGCTCGTGAGCTCGACCTGCGGCGCGGCGGCGAAGGCGTCGTCGTAGGCGCGGCTCGCCACCGTCACCTGCGTCGCCAGCAGGCCCACCCGGCCGTTGCGCGTCGCCGACACGGCGCGCCGCACCGCCGGCTGGATGACCTCGACGACGGGGATGTCGTAGCGCTCGCGGGCGTCGCGCAGGCAGGCGCTGCTCGCGCTGTTGCAGGCGATGACGAGCAGCTTCACGCCGTCGGCGACGAGGGCGTCCATCGCGGCGAGCGCGTGCCGGCGCACCTCGGCGATCGGGAGCGGTCCGTACGGGCCGTTCGCGGTGTCGCCGACGTAGCGCAGCGGCTCGTTCGGCAGCTGGTCGAGCAGCGCGCGGGCGACCGTCAGCCCCCCGACGCCGGAGTCGAAGACCCCGATCGCCGCCTGCCTGCTCACGGGCTCGACAGTACGTCGGCCCGTCCGGAGCAGCGCCGGAGCGGTGTCGTGTCCGGTCGCGCGGATGTGGCGATCTCGCACGCTCAGGAGGCCGCGGAGATCGCTCCGGCAGGCTCGCGTGCTGGCCACATCCGGCGGGAGCGGGACGTGATCGCCACCTCCCGCCGAAGACAGGCCGGGGCGCTACGCCCAGAGCTGGCCCTCGAGGGCCGACTCCGCCTCCTCGAGCGTGCCGGCGTAGGCGCCGGTCGAGAGGTACTTCCAGCCGCCGTCGCACACGATGAACGCGATGTCGGCGCTCTCGCCGGCCTTGACGCACTTCATCGCCTCGCCGATCGCGGCGTGCAGGATCGCGCCCGTCGAGATGCCGGCGAAGATCCCCTCCTCCTCGACCAGCTGGCGGGTGCGGCGCAGCGCCTCGCGCGGGCCGACCGAGAAGCGGGACGACAGCACCGAGCCGTCGTAGAGCTCGGGGACGAAGCCCTCGTCGATGTTGCGCAGGCCGTAGACGAGCTCGCCGTAGCGCGGCTCGGCGGCGATGATGCGCACGTCCGGCTTGTGCTCGCGCAGGTAGCGGCCGGTGCCCATGAGCGTGCCGGTCGTTCCGAGGCCGGCCACGAAGTGGGTGAGCGTCGGCAGGTCCTCGAGCAGCTCGGGGCCGGTGGTCTCGTAGTGCGCGAGCGCGTTGGCCGGGTTGCCGTACTGGTACAGCATGACCCAGTCGGGGTTCTCGGCCGACAGCTGCTTGGCGACGGCGACGGCCTGGTTCGAGCCGCCGGCAGCCGGCGACGTGACGATCTCGGCGCCGTACATCGTCAGCAGCTGGCGCCGCTCGATCGAGGTGTTCTCCGGCATGACGCAGATGAGCCGGTAGCCGCGCATGCGGCAGACCATGGCCAGCGAGATGCCGGTGTTGCCGGACGTCGGCTCCAGGACCGTCACGCCGGGGCGCAGCAGCCCCTCCTTCTCGGCCTGGGCGATCATGTAGAGCGCCGCGCGGTCCTTGACCGAGCCGGTCGGGTTGTCGGTCTCGAGCTTGGCCCACAGGCGCACCTCGGACGACGGGGACAGCCGCGGGAGCCCGACGAGCGGCGTGCGCCCGACGGACTCGAGCAGCGAGTCGAAGCGCACGGCTAGCGCGCGCCGCCGGCAGTCATCACCGGCGCGGCTCCGCCGGCAGTCATCACCGGTGCGGCTCCGCCGGCGACTGCGGGGAGCACGGTCACGCTGTCACCGTCGGCGAGCTTGGTCTCGAGCCCGCCGAGGAAGCGGACGTCCTCGTCGTTGACGTAGACGTTGACGAAGCGGTGCAGGGCGCCCTGGTCGGTCACGAGGCGCCCCCGCAGGCCGTCGTACCGGCTGTCGAGGTCGTCGAGCAGGGCGGTCAGCGTGCTGCCGGAGCCCTGGACGGCCTTCTCGCCACCGGTATACGTGCGCAGGATGGTCGGGATGCGGACCTCGATGGCCATGCGGGCAGATCTCCTCGTCGAGAGCGGGTATCGGTAGGGCCAACAGGCGGACGGCCGCGGCTTGTTCCGGCTCGCGCACGCCGTGCCGCGCCGGACGGCCTCAGGTGGTGCGGAGCTCCTCCTCCGCGACGACCCCGTCCTCGATGCGGAACGACCGCACCTCGTCCTGCTCGGACCGGGTCGACACGAGCAGCCAGGACGTGCCGGGCGTGTTCGTCGACCACCGGACGTCGGTGCGCGACGGGTAGGCCTCGGTCATCGTGTGCGAGTGGTAGACGACCAGCAGGTCCTCGTCGGCTTCGTCGATCTCGCGGTAGACGCGCAGCCACTCGGCGCTGTCGAAGACGAACCCGGTCGGCGAGCGCTCGGCGTTCGTCATCTCGAACAGGCGGGTGGCGGTGCCGCCGACGCCGGCGATGACGCCGCAGCACTCGTCGGGGTGGTCGCGGCGGGCGTGCGCCAGGACCTGGTCGACCATCGTCTGCGGGAGCTCGAGCACCTCACCAGGCTAGCGAGGGGCGATCAGGCGCCCGGCACGCGCGGCTCGACGCACCGCAGCAGCGACTCCTGCAGCCACCCCAGCCAGCCGTAGACCTGCAGCGCGGCGGCGCGCGGGTCGTCGTCGGGCACGTCGGGCTCACCGTCGTCGCTGACCTCGAGCCGGGTGCCGAGCACCAGTCGCAGGTCGTTCAGCGTGCCGAGCCAGGCGTCGACGTCGTCGCGGTCCAGCCCGAGCTTCCCCCCCTGCTCGAGGTGCGGCGCGAGCCCGGCCAGCACCGTGCCGGCGTTCGTCCGCTTGCCGGTGCGCAGGTCCTGCTCGGTGAAGCGGCGGAACTCCCCCGCCGCCTCGTCGTCGCCGCGGTAGGCGTCCGGCAGCAGCCGGGCGAGCGCCGGGTCGGTGGGCCGCTCGACCGGCGCCGAGCTCAGCCCGACGATCGCCTCGAGCGGGTCCTGCCCCTCGGGCTCGTCCTCGCCCAGCAGCCCGAGCAGGTCGGCGGCGAGCGCGCTGAGCAGGTCGGCCTCGCCGGCGGAGACCTTGACCTCGACGGCGGGGGCGCGGCGCTTGAAGCGCATCAGTCCTGCTGCAGGGTGGCCCACAGGCCCTTGGCGTGCAGGCGCGAGACGTCGTGCTCCACCTGCTCGCGGGTGCCGCTGCTGACCGCCGCCCGGCCCTTGTGGTGGACGTCGAGCATCATCGCCTCGGCCTTCTCGCGGGGGTAGCCGAACAGCTCCATGAGCACGTGCGTGACGTAGCTCATGAGGTTGACCGGGTCGTTCCAGACGATCGCCACCCAGGGGCGGTCGGGGGTGGTCGCGTCGTCGACCTCGGGCAGGTCGAGCTCGGCGGGGGCGGTCATGCGTCCTCCTGCGCACGCAGCTGGCGGGCGAGCACCTTGCCGGTGCTCGTGCGGGGCAGCTCGTCGAGGACCCGGACCTCGCGGGGCACCGCGAAGCGCGCGAGCGACCCGCGCACGCGCGCCTGCAATTGCTCGGCGTCGACCGTCGCGCCGGGTGCGGGCACGACGTGGGCGACGAGCCGGACGCCGTAGACCGGGTCGTCGACGGCGACGACGGCGACCTCGGCGACCGACGGGTCCTCGGCGAGCACGTCCTCGACCTGCCCCGGGTAGACGTTCTCACCGCCGATCACGACCATGTCGTCCTCGCGGCCGAGGACGGTCAGCCGGCCCGAGGCGTCCAGCACGCCGAGGTCGCCGGTCGCGACGAGCCCGTCGAGCCGGTCCTTGTCGGTCCCGTCCGTGTAGCCGGCGAAGGCCAGGCCGCTGCCGACGAACACCCGCCCGGGCGTGCCGGGCGCGACGTCGCGGCCGCGCTCGTCGACGACGCGCAGGGTGACGCCGTGCGGCGGCCGCCCGGCGGTGCGCGGGTCGGCGGCGAGGTCCTGCGGCGAGGCGACGGCCGCGTACGCCACCTCGGTCGAGCCGTACAGGTTGTGCAGCACCGGGCCGAACGCCCGCAGCACCCGCGGGACGAGGTCGCCGGGCAGCGCGCTGCCGCTGCTGGCCAGCACGCGCAGCGACGACAGGTCGTACGAGCGCTCGGCCGCCGCCTCGAGCAGCCCCTCGAGCATCACCGGGACGACGACGAGCACCGACGCCCGGTGCTGCTCGACGGCGGCCAGGACGCGGTGCGGGTCGAAGCGCCGCGACAGCACGACGGTCGAGCCGAGCAGCATCGCGAGCGACAGGTGGCCGAGCCCCCAGGCATGGAACCCGGGCGCGGCGAGCACCGTCGTCTCGCCCGCCCGCAGCGGCAGGCGCGACAGGGCGGCGACGGCGTCCTCGACCGTCGCGCCGCTGCGGGCGGCGCCCCGCGGCGGGCCCGTCGTCCCGCTGGTCAGCAGCACCTGGCGCGAGGCGCGTCCGGGCTTTGGCGGCGGTCCGGCCGTCGACGTGCGGGCCAGCGCGTCGAGCTGCTCGGTGGTGAGCACGAGCCGGCCGGCGCCGGCCGCTGCGACCAGGCCGGCGAGGTCGGCGTCGTGCAGCAGGGCCCGGGCGCCCTCGCGGTCGAGCACCTCGCGCAGCGGACCGGGGGCGCTGCCGTGGTTAAGGTAGAGCACGTCGGCGCCGACCTTGGCGAGCGCCACCGCGCCCTCGACCAGGCCCCGGCCGTTGCGGGCCAGCAGTCCGGCGGCGTCACCGGGACGCAGCCCGCGCGCGCGCAGCTCGCCGGCGAGCCGGTCGGTGCGCCGGTCGACGTCGCGCCAGGTCAGGACGCCGTCGTCGTCGACGATCGCCGGCCGCCGCGGATGGCGCTGCGCCCCGATCGCGTAGCCGGTGGCCGGCGAGATGCCGTATCGGGCCAGCGCGAGGCCGGCGCCCAGCAGCAGGTCGGGGCGCACGGGGGCCAGCAGGCCGGCGCGCGCGAGCACGCGGACACCTCCCAGGTCGAGCACCGGACGCGCCTCTCTGATCGCTGGGGACGAGCACCTCCACCGTGGCACGAACCGACGCCGGCGGCGCCCCCGGGCTCGCGGGAGGCCCGGCCCGGCGGCGCTGGTGGCCCCGGCGGCGGCTGACCAGGCGGGCGAGGCGGCGGGGCAGCGGGGCGGACCAGGCGGGCGAGGCGGCGGGGCAGCCGGCCCCTTGCCAGCGGCGGTGCGCTCGGTCAGGCTGAGCCATGGCCGTCGTCCCGCTCCCCCCTCGGGGTGAGTGGCTGCCCGACGCCCGCGACGGCGACCGGGCGCTGCGCGTCTCGTGGCACGCCGAGCTCGGCTGCGTCGTGCTGTCGACCTGGCGCGGCGACACCTGCGTGGGCACCGTCCGGCTGGCGCCGTCCGAGGCCGCCCGCCTGGTCGGCGTGCTGGCCGAGGGCCTGGCGGCCGCGGCCGCCGGCTCCGGCGGCACCCCGCTCCCCGGTCCCGCCACCGCCTCGACGGCCGCCACCGGCTGACCGGGCAGCCCGCGCACCGGCGACGGTGGCGTCGGCACGCGGCGCTACCAGCGGTCGTGGACGTGCTCCCGGACGCTGCGGTCGTACACGTCACGCAGCGCGTCCTGCTGCTCGGCGGTGAGCGGCGGGAGCTGCGCGGCAGCGGCGTTGCCCGTGACCTGCTCGGGGTTGCGCGCCCCCGGGATGACGGCCGTGACGCCGGGCTGGTCGAGGATCCAGCGCAGGGCGAGCTGGGCCGTCGTCGCACCCTCGGGGGTGAGCGCCGCGACCTCGCGGGCCGCCTGCACGCCGACCTCGAACGGGACCCCGCTGAAGGTCTCGCCCACGTCGAAGGCCGCGCCGGACCGGTTGTACTGGCGGTGGTCGTCGTCGCCGAAGGTCGTGCGCTCGTCGTACTTGCCCGACAGCAGGCCGCTCGCGAGCGGGACGCGGGCGAGGATGCCCACGCCGGCCGCGGCCGCCGCGGGCAGCACCTGCTCGAGCGGCTTGCGGCGGAAGACGTTGAGGATGATCTGCACGCTGGCGACGTGCGGACGGGCGATCGCCCGCAGCGCCTCGTCGACCGTCTCGACGGACACGCCGTACGCGGCGAGCCGCCCCTCCTGCACGAGCACGTCGAGCGCGTCGAACACCGCGTCGTCGTCGTAGACGGGGGTCGGCGGGCAGTGCAGCTGCACCAGCTCGAGCGTCTCGACGCCGAGGTTCTCGCGGCTGCGGTCGGTCCAGGCGCGCAGCGCGTCCAGGGTGAACGCCTCCGGGACGTGCGGGTCGGCGCGTCGGCCGGCCTTGGTCGCGACGGTCAACCCGACGTCGGGCCGCTCGCGCAGCAGCCGCCCGATGAGCCGCTCGCTGCGGCCGTCGCCGTAGACGTCGGCGGTGTCGAACAGCGTCACGCCCTCGTCGACGGCGGCGTGCAGCACCGACATCGCGTCGTCCTCGGTGACCGCCCCCCAGTCGGCGCCCAGCTGCCAGCAGCCGAGCCCGACCACCGACACGTCGCGCCCCGTGCGTCCCAGCGTCCTGTTCTCCATGGCGGCGACCCTAGGCGACGCGTCCGACAGCGCGTCCGGGCAGCATGGGCGGGTGACCCGCCTCCCCCTCGACGACCGGCCGCTCGAGCAGCCGCGCGCCGACCGCTTCGACGCGGGTGCCCCGAGGGCCGCGGAGGCGCTCGCGGCCCACGCGGCGGCGCTGGCCTCGGGCGCGGCGACGTACGTCGACCCGGCCACCGGCTACCGCGTGCTGACCGCCCGCACCCTGGCCGACCGCGGCACCTGCTGCGGGCTGGGGTGCCGGCACTGCCCGTACGTCCCGGGCTGAGGACGGTCCGACCCTCGGCCAGCGCGCCGGCCGGGCGTTTCCGGACCGGGCGGTCCGGCTGGCCGGGATGGTGCGGAAAGGCCATTGACGCGGGCCCGGCGCGCGATCGAGGTTGACCCGTCGCCGGAGGTCCCGGCGACTGAGGGGGGGACTCATGACTCGAGCCAGGGCCGCGCTCGCAGGCGCGACCGTGCTGGCACTCGCCGGCGGTCTGGCGCCGGCGACGGCGACGACCGCGAGCGCCGCGACACCGGCGTGGACCGTCGTCGCGCGAGGGCTGGACGGGCCGTTCGGCCTGCAGCCGACCGGACGGTCGACGTTCGTGGTGGCCGAGGCCGACACCGGCGAGATCACCAAGGTCGACGCCGCGAGCGGCCGCACGCGCGCGCTCGTGCGGGGACTGCCGGGACCGGCCTCGGTCGCGGTGCAGCGGGGCAGCATGTACGTGCCGCTCGGCGCCGCAGCGCCCGACGCGCCGCCACCGCCGCGGCCTGCCGCGTTCCCGGAGGCGAGCGTCCTCAAGGCGCGCGCCGACGGCGCCGGCGTGCGCAGGCTCGCCGACCTGCTCGCCCACGAGCGGCGCGCCAACCCCGACCGCCAGGTGCAGCTCGTCGGCGGCCGGCCCGTCGACGCGCTGTCCAACCCGTTCGGCGTCGACGCCGGCCCCTACGGGCTGCTGGTCGCCGACGGCGGGGCGAACGCCGTGCTGCGGGTCGGCCGGCTGACCGGCCGCACCAGCACCTTCTTCGTGCCGCCGACGGTCACGATCCCCGCGTGCCGGCGACCCGGGGTGCAGGCCAACCCGGGGACCGTCGGGTGCGACTCCGTCCCGACCGACGTCCTGACCGCGAACGGCAGCATCTACGTCGCCACGCTCGGCAGCGAGGTCCCCGGCGCTGCGCGCATCTACCGGCTGGACCCCCACGACGGCAGGGTGCAGCAGGTCTGGTACGGCCTCACCGGGCTGACCGGCATCGCCGTGGCACCGGACGGCACGATCTACGCCAGCTCGGTGCTCGAGGGCGCCCCGGCCGGTCCGCCCGGTCCCGGCTTCGACCCGGCGAGCGTCGGCGAGATCGTCAAGATCGCACCGAACGGGCGGCGCACCACGGCGCAGGTGCCGATGCCGCTCGGGCTCGCCTGGCACGAGGGCGCCCTGTACTCCACGGCGTACAGCGTCGGGTCGTTCCTGGGCCTGCAGCGCGCCGGGCAGCTCGTCCGGGTGTCGCCGAGCGCCTTCCGCTGAGCCGGTCGGGCCCCGCCGTCGTCACCGGCGGGGCCCGTCCGCCGGTCAGCGCCCGGCCGTCAGCGCCCGTCCGTCAGCGCCGTCCGTCAGCGCCCGTCCGTCAGCGCCCGTCCGTCAGCGCCCGTCCGTCAGCGCCCGGCCG
>CAXTFU010000111.1:0-13001 GCA_964243385.1 uncultured bacterium
ACACCGCGGTGTCCCTCCCGCCGTGCGTCGGCAGCACGGCGCGCGGCCGGGGCACGACGTCGATGACCGTGCTGGCCGAGTCGCGCGACGCCGGCCCGCCGACGACCGAGCCGTACAGCCGGGTGTCGGCGCCCGGGCGGACGTTCCAGCAGGTCAGCCCGCCGGCCGACGATCCGGTGCGGACGACGCGGTAGGTGCGGCTCGGCAGCGTGTAGGCGCGCAGGGCGACCGTCTCGCCCGGCTGGCTGCGGACGCAGGCCAGCACGGGCTGTCCGGCCAGGACGGTGGACGGCGCCACGCTCACCCGCAGCTCCGGCGCGGGAGGCACCGTCTGGGCGGAGGCGGTCGGGGCGAGGGCGGGCCCGGCGAGCAGCAGGGCCGTGAGCAGCGTGGTGGCGGTGCGGAGCATGCGGTCGAGCGTGGCAGAGGCCCGGGACGTCGTCACCCGCACATCGCTCGGTGTGGACGAGCTCCGGCGACGCCGGGTCGCTGTGCGCCGGCTCCTGCCGTCCGGTGCTGGTGTCGCAGGTCGGAGCTCTTGACCCACCGGTAACTCATGGGTTACCAATGTCCCCGTGGACGCGTTCGCTGCCCTCGCCGACCCGGTGCGCCGCGGCCTGCTGCGGGCGCTCGTGGCCGGACCGGCCCGGGTCGTCGACCTGGCCGCGGCGCACCCGGTCAGCCGGCCGGCCATCAGCAAGCACCTCCGGCTGCTCACCGAGGCGGGCCTCGCCTCGGTGGAGGACCGCGGTCGTGAGCGGCACTACTCGCTCGACCGCTCCGGCCTCGCTCCGGTGGCGGAGCTGCTCACCGAGCTCCGCCCCGTCCCCCCGTTCGCGGAGGCGGCTCTGGACGGGCTCGACCTCGAGGTGCGCCGCACCGTCCGCGAGCGGGCCTCCGATCCCACCCCTCACCCCACCCACGTCCAGGAGGACACCGCATGAGCACCACGACGCAGCTCGGCCGCCGCGAGACCCGCGACGGGGCGGAGCGCCTCGTCTTCACGCGCACCTTCGCCGCCCCGATCGAGGACGTCTGGGCCGCGTGCACCGAGCCCGCGCGGATGGAGCGCTGGATCGGCACGTGGACCGGCGACCCCGCCTCCGGCCAGATCGCCTTCCGGATGACCGCCGAGGGCGAGGACGTGCCCGAGGAGGTCTACCTCGTGCAGTCGTGCGAGCCGCCGCGCCGCTTCGTGGTCCGCAGCCGCGACGCCGTCCCGTTCACCGAGGACGGGTCCGGACCGCGCGTGGCGTGGGAGCACACGCTCGAGCTCACCGAGGCCGGCGGGGTCACGACGCTCGTGTTCACCCAGGTCGTGCCCGAGGGTCCGGTCGGCGCCGACATGGTCGCCAGCGTCGGCCCCGGCTGGGACTACTACCTCGACCGCCTCGTCGCGTCGCACGGCGGCGACGACCTGGCTGCGATCGTCTTCGCCCCCTACCTCGAGCGCTCCGACCACTACCGGACACTGTTCGGCTGAGCGGTCGCTGCACGCCGCTCGGGCGCCGGCCGCTGTCGAGACGCGGCGGCCGGCTCCGTCCGCCGCCCGACCGGTCCCACTCGCTCCAGGAGGACGCACCATGGCCCAGGTACGACGCTTCGACCACGTCGGCATCACCGTCGCCGACCTCGACACGGTGACGGCGTTCTTCGTCGGCCTCGGCTTCGAGGTCGAGGGCCGGATGCCCGTCGAGGGGGAGTTCCTCGACACCGTCATCGGCATGCCGGGCTCCCGGACCGAGATCGTGATGCTTCGTCCGCCGGACGACGGGACCCGCCTGGAGCTCTCGAGCTTCGTGCGCCCCGACCACGTGCCGGGCTCGCCGGCCGCGATGGCCAACGAGCTCGGGCTGCGCAACCTCGCCTTCGAGGTCGACGACCTGCAGGCCGTCGTCGACGAGCTGGCCGTCGACGGCTGGGGCCTCGTCGGCGGGATCGGCCAGTACGAGGACGTCTGGCGCATGGCCTACGTGCGCGGCCCCGAGGGGATCATCGTGTCGCTGGCCGAGCGGATCGGCTGACGGCTGACGGCTGCGCAGGTCAGTCCTTCGGAGGCAGCGTCGCGGCGAAGCGCAGGCCCCGGTCCACCCACTCCGCCAGCACCTCGTCCTCGGCCACGTCGGCGCTCGTGAGCCGCAGCCAGCCCTGCATGGGCCGGTCGCGCATCACCATCCGCTCGGCCGCCGTCCCGCTGACGAGCTGCTCGCTCTCCGCCGGGTCGACGCGCACCATGAGCCCGCCCTGGCCGCTCACGGCGACGGCCAGGTGGCCGGCCAGGAGGAAGGCGAGGCCACCGAACATCCGCTTCTCGGTGACGTCCGAGGCGGCCAGCAGCGCGCGGACGCGCTCGGCGAGCGCGTCGTCGTGAGCCATGACGGGACCGTATCTCCACCGACGCGTCGCGCTGCCGAGTCCTGATCGCGACGATCCCACGGGGCTGGTCGTGCCGGCTGTGCGCGGTCGAGCGGCGGAGTAGCACGGCGCGACGACGACTCCGCCGCTGGCGCCGCCTCCCGGCTGCTGCGCTCCGAGCTGCTGTGAGTCGTGGAGCGGGCGACGGGAATCGAACCCGCGTAGCCAGTTTGGAAGACTGGGGCTCTACCATTGAGCTACGCCCGCGTGCTGCGCTGATCGAGCCTAGACGACGGCGCGGAACTGAAGGGCCCTGCGACGACGAGCCGACGTCGAGCGACTGCGTGCGTCCACGCCCAGGGCCTACAGTCATCCCCGGTCACGCCGGGGCGTAGCGTAGTGGCTAGCGCGCCTGCTTTGGGAGCAGGAGATCGGGAGTTCGAGTCTCCCCGCCCCGACCACCTCCCTGCGGACGCGCTTCCGCCGTGCCCGAGCCCTGAAGACTGCCCCGAGAAGACGAGGACACCCCTGTGCAGAGCGCCGTCGAGACCCTGAGCCCCACGAGGGTCCGCCTCACGGTGGACGTCCCCTTCGCCGAGCTCAAGAGCGAGCTCGACAGCGCCTACAAGAAGATCGGCGCGCAGGTGCGGGTGCAGGGCTTCCGACCGGGCAAGGTGCCGCCGCGCATCCTCGACCAGCGGGTCGGCCGGGGCGTGGTGCTCGAGGAGGCCGTGCAGGAGGCCCTGCCGCGCCTGTACTCCGAGGCCGTCACCGAGACGGGCGTCGCGCCGATCGGCCGGCCCGAGGTCGACGTGACCAAGCTCGACGACGGCAAGGAGCTGACCTTCACCGCGGAGGTCGACGTCCGTCCCGAGTTCGAGCTGCCGGCCTTCGACAGCATCGCCGTCACGGTCGACGCGGTCGAGGTCACCGACGAGGACGTCACGGCGCAGGTGGACGAGCTGCGCGAGCGGTTCGCCAAGCTCAACCCGGTTGAGCGCCCGGCCGCGGCCGGCGACTACGTCACGCTCGACCTCGTCGCCTCGATCGACGGCGAGGAGGTGCCGGGCGGCACGGCGACCGGCCTGTCGTACGAGGTCGGCTCGGGCCAGCTGCTCGAGGGCATCGACGAGGCGGTCACCGGCATGAGCGCCGGCGACGCCACCACCTTCTCCACGACGCTGGTCGCCGGCGAGTTCGAGGGGCAGGCCGCCGAGGTCGCCGTCACGGTCCAGGCCGTCAACGAGCGCGAGCTGCCTGCCGCCGACGACACCTGGGCCGAGAGCACCGGCTTCAGCACCTTCGAGGAGCTGCAGGCCGACGTCCGCACCCGCCTGGAGCGCATGAAGGCGCTGGAGCAGGGCGTCGCGGCGCGCGACCAGGTGCTGGAGGCGCTGCTGGCCAGCGTCGAGGTGCCGCTGCCCGACAGCATCGTCGAGGCCGAGCGCGAGTGGCGCCAGCAGAGCACCACCCAGCAGCTGCAGCAGGCCGGCATGACGCTCGACCAGTTCCTCGAGAACGAGGGCAAGGGCGAGGAGGAGTACGAGCAGGAGCTGCGCACCGGCGCCTCGGACGCCGTCAAGGCCCAGCTCGTGCTCGACGCCATCGCCGACCGCGAGGAGATGGGCGTCACCGACGCCGAGCTCACCGATCAGGTCGTCCGCCGCGCCCAGCGGGCCGGCGTCAGCCCCGACCAGTACGCGCAGTCGGTCGTGCAGTCCGGCCAGCTCCAGGGCCTGGTGGCCGAGGTGCGGCGCGGCAAGGCGCTGGCCGCGGTCATGGAGGCGGCGACCATCACCGACTCCGCGGGCGTGGCCGTCGACCTCGAGGCGCTGCGCGACGACCTCGTCCCGTCCGGTCCGGACGACACCGAGTTCGACGACGAGGGCCGCCCGTTCCACACCCACGCGGACGGCGCCGTGCACTACCTCGACGAGGGCTGACCAGAGGCTCCGAGCGCCCGTCGCGACCCCGTCTCCGCCCTCGGCGAAACGGGGTCGCGGGCGGGACGGACTGTCCGTGCACGGCGTTAGGGTCGCTGTCAGGCACTTCCTGGCAGACCGCCCCGACCTGAGATCCGAGGCAGGACACATGATCCAGACTGACCCTTCGACCGGCCTGCTCGTGCCGACCCTCGGGGTCGCCACGCCCGCCCCGGCGCTGCGCGCGCCCGGCGGCGGCGACATGGGCCTCGACGCGCAGGTCTTCAACCGCCTGCTGCGCGAGCGCATCATCTTCCTCGGCTCGCCCGTGATGGACGACATGGCGAACGCCATCTGCGCGCAGCTGCTGCTGCTCGCGGCCGAGGACCCGGACCGCGACATCTTCCTCTACATCAACAGCCCAGGCGGCTCGATCTCCGCCGGCATGGCCATCTACGACACGATGCAGTTCGTCGACAACGACGTCGCCACCGTGGGCCTGGGCCTCGCGGCCTCCATGGGGCAGTTCCTGCTCTGCGCCGGCGCCAAGGGCAAGCGCTACGCCACCCCGAACCCGCGGATCATGATGCACCAGCCCTCGGGCGGCATCGGCGGCACCGCGGCCGACATCGCCATCCAGGCCGAGCAGATGCTCTACGTGAAGAAGCAGATGGCCGAGCGCATCGCCTTCCACACCGGTCAGAGCGCGGAGCAGATCGAGAAGGACTCCGACCGCGACCGCTGGTTCTCGGCGCAGGAGGCCGTCGACTACGGCTTCGTCGACCACGTCATCACCGGAGCCAAGGACGTCCCGTCCGGCGCCGGCACCCGGGCCTAGGAGACCCCCACATGAGCAGCTTCCAGGACCCGACGAACTACACGATCCCGATCGTCATCGAGCAGACCTCCCGCGGGGAGCGCTCGTTCGACATCTACAGCCGGCTCCTCAAGGAGCGCATCATCTTCCTCGGCACGCCGATCGACGACGGCGTCGCCAACGTGATCATGGCGCAGCTGCTGCACCTGGAGTCCGAGGACCCGGACCGCGACATCTCGATCTACATCAACTCGCCCGGTGGCACCTTCACGGCGCTCACCGCGATCTACGACACGATGCAGTTCGTGAAGCCCGAGATCCAGACGATCTGCATGGGTCAGGCGGCCTCGGCCGCCGCCGTGCTGCTCGCCGCAGGCACCAAGGGCAAGCGGCTCGCCCTCGAGCACGCCCGCGTGCTCATCCACCAGCCCTCCGGCGGCGGTGAGGGCCAGTCCAGCGACATCGAGATCCAGGCGCGCGAGATCCTGCGCATGCGCGACCTGCTCGAGCAGATGCTCGCGAACCACAGCGGAAAGGCGCCCGAGGACATCCGCAAGGACATCGAGCGCGACAAGATCCTCACCGCGCGGGAGGCCGTCGAGTACGGCCTCATCGACGAGGTCGTGTCGACCCGCAAGACCGCCGGGATCGCCGCCACGGGCGGTCAGGCCGGCCGCTAGCACCTCCTGTCCTGCGGGGCCGGGCTCCGGCCCGGCCCCGCAGGACGGACCCGCACGAGGCTGTTGCACGACGGTCCCGACAGGGGCTCGGAAGGACTTCCGCCAGGCTCCAGAGCCTGTACGGTCGACCACACCAGACATCCGGCTCCCGCCGGGACGACAGGGACGAGGGCCACAGGTGGCACGCATCGGTGACGGCGGCGACCTGCTGAAGTGCTCGTTCTGCGGGAAGTCGCAGAAGCAGGTCAAGAAGCTCATCGCAGGTCCGGGCGTCTACATCTGCGACGAGTGCATCGACCTGTGCAACGAGATCATCGAGGAGGAGCTCTCCGAGAGCTCCGAGCTGAAGTGGGACGAGCTCCCCAAGCCGCGTGAGATCTACGAGTTCCTCGACGGCTACGTCATCGGCCAGGAGACCGCGAAGCGGACCCTCGCCGTGGCGGTCTACAACCACTACAAGCGCGTCCAGGCCGGCGGCAACGAGAAGGACCCCGTCGAGCTGCAGAAGAGCAACATCCTGCTGCTCGGTCCGACCGGCTGCGGCAAGACGCTGCTCGCGCAGACGCTCGCCAAGATGCTCAACGTCCCGTTCGCCATCGCCGACGCGACGGCGCTCACCGAGGCCGGGTACGTCGGCGAGGACGTCGAGAACATCCTGCTCAAGCTCATCCAGGCCGCTGACTACGACGTCAAGAAGGCCGAGACCGGCATCATCTACATCGACGAGGTCGACAAGATCGCTCGCAAGAGCGAGAACCCGTCGATCACGCGCGACGTCTCCGGCGAGGGCGTTCAGCAGGCGCTGCTGAAGATCCTCGAGGGGACGACGGCATCGGTGCCGCCGCAGGGCGGGCGCAAGCACCCGCACCAGGAGTTCATCCAGATCGACACGACGAACGTGCTGTTCATCGTGGGTGGCGCCTTCGCCGGGCTCGACAAGGTCATCGAGCAGCGGACGAACCACAAGGCGATCGGGTTCACCTCGATCAACCACTCCAAGCACGAGGTCGACGCGGGGCACGTCTTCGCCGACGCCATGCCCGAGGACCTGCTGAAGTACGGGATGATCCCCGAGTTCATCGGGCGCCTGCCCGTCCTGACGAGCGTGCACAACCTCGACAAGGACGCGCTCATCCAGATCCTCACCGAGCCGAAGAACGCTCTGGTGCGCCAGTACCGGCGGCTGTTCGAGCTCGACCAGGTCGAGCTCGAGTTCACCGACGACGCCCTCGAGGCCATCGCCGAGCAGGCCATCAAGCGGGGCACCGGCGCCCGCGGCCTGCGCGCGATCATGGAGGAGGTGCTGCTGTCGGTGATGTACGACCTCCCGTCGCGCGGCGACGTCTCCAAGTGCGTCGTCAACCGCGAGGTCGTGCTCGAGCACGTCGCGCCGACGCTCGTCCCGCGCGACACCGCCACTCCCGCCCGCCGCGAGCGCCGCGACAAGTCCGCCTGACCATGGGTCGACCCGCCCGCCCGCCGAGGTCGCCGGGACGGGCTGCGGACCGCCGGACTCTCCCGCGCCCGACGCGGAGCGTCACTCCGGCAGGCGGTACCCGGCCAGCTGACGGGCCTGGACGACGAGCTGGTCGGCGCGGTCCCAGACCAGGCACTCCTCGTCGACCCACCCGCCGCGCAGCACCGCCGCGCGCTGCACGATCCGCAGCCAGCCCGGCGCCGGCAGCCCGCGCAGGTGGACGGTGAGCTCGAGCGTCGGCACCCAGCCGGTCAGCCCGAGGTCGAAGGTCACCGGCGGCATGGCGTCGGCGAACACCAGCAGGTCCAGCGGTCCGGCGTCCGCGGCGTCGTCACGCCGGATCCAACCGCGCACCTCGGCCCGCCCGGCCGGCTCGCCGAACGCCCACCGCGCCGTGGCGAGGTCCATCCGCAGGTCGACGTGGTCGAAGTAGCCGACCGTCAGACCGCCGGGGCCGGCGGACGGCGTCCGCGGGCAGTCCTCGAGCGGGGGCAGCTCGGGCGGCCGGAGGGCGCCGGTCCAGTACGGCTCCTCGGACGACAGCGTGCCGCTCGAGACGAGCACCTCGACGCGGACCGCCCCCGACTGGCTGAGCCGCACGCGCGACGACGCGACGCGGCGCCCGGTGCGCAGGCGCTCCACCTCGACGTCCGCGTTCCCGTGGTCGGGGGAGGAGACGTAGTGCGCGCTGACCGCGAGCGGGTGCGGGTGCGCGTCGTCGAGGGCGCGCGCCACGGCCTCGCGCAGCAGGAACCCGCCGTGCGGCTTGCCGCCGACCGACCAGCTCTCGTCGACCACGATCGCGCTCACGCGGCCGGCTCCCGGTAGCCGGCGAGCTGACGGGCCTGCGCGACGAGCTGTCCGGCGCTGTCCCAGACCTCGCACTCCTCGTCCAGCCAGCCGCCGTGCACCGAGCGGGCGCGCTGGACGACGCGCAGCCACCCGTCCGCCGGCTGGCAGCGCAGCAGCACCGAGAACGACACCGTCGGCACCCAGCCCGGGAGGCCCAGGTCGAAGCTGACCGGCGGCAGGGCGTCCGCCACGGTGAGCAGGAACAGCGGGTCGACCGCACGGCCGCGCGCGGAGCGGATCCACCCGGCGACCTCCGGGCTGCCGCCGGGGGCACCGCGCGTCCAGCCGGCGTGCACCGGGTCGAGCCGGACGTCGAGCTCGTCGAGGATGCCGTTGCGGGGCTGGCCGGCCGGCACCCGGTGGCGCCCGCACTGCTCGACGGGCGGCAGCGACGGAGGTGCGGCGTCCACGACGAGCGGCGCCGACCCGGCAGCGGGCAGCGTGCCGGCGGTCACCAGCAGGTCAACCTTCGGGTGCCCGTCCTGCAGCAGCCGGGCGCGCAGGAAGCCGACCGAGCGGCCGTCCCGGACGGGCTCGACCTCCACCACGGCCGGTCCGGTGCGCGGGCCCGCGACGTAGGAGGCGCTGACCGCGAGCGGCTGCGGGTGCGCCGTCGACCGGAGCGCGACCGCGGTGACCGTCTCGAGCAGCCAGCCGCCGTGCAGCACCCCCGCGCCGTAGGACCACGCCGGGTCGAGCTCGACGTCGGTGGTCACCACGGCGGCGGTGGCGGCCGTGGCGGACGAGGGAGCGGTCACGACGGGCGAGCCTACGGACGCCGTCCGTCCGCGCCCCGGAAGGGTCGGACCCCCTCCCTAGACTGGAGCGGTGACCGAGCAGACCCCCGTGCAGGACCGCACCGTCCCCGACCGGCCGACCCTCGACGGCATCGAGCAGCGGTGGGACGAGGTCTGGCAGCAGCAGGGCACCTACCGGTTCGACCGCACCGCCTCGCGCGCCGACGTCTACGCGATCGACACGCCGCCCCCGACGGTGTCGGGCAGCCTGCACATCGGCCACGTCTTCAGCTACACCCACACCGACCTGCTCGCCCGCTTCCAGCGGATGCGCGGCAAGCGCGTGTTCTACCCGATGGGCTGGGACGACAACGGCCTGCCGACCGAGCGCCGGGTGCAGAACTTCTACGGCGTGCGCTGCGACCCGAGCCGGCCGTACGACGCGTCCTACGAGCCGCCGGCCGACAGCGGGAGCCTCAAGAAGGGCACCCCGCAGGTCAGCATCAGCCGGCAGAACTTCGTCGAGCTGTGCCACCGGCTGTCCGCCGAGGACGAGAAGGTCTTCGAGGGCCTGTTCAAGCGCCTCGGGCTGTCCGTCGACTGGACGCACACCTACGAGACGATCGGCGACCGCGCCCGCCGGGCCGCGCAGCGCGCGTTCCTGCGCAACCTCGCCCGCGGCGAGGCCTACGCGACCGAGGCACCCACGCTGTGGGACGTCGACTACAAGACCGCCGTCGCGCAGGCCGAGCTGGCCGACCGCGAGCTGCCCGGCGCCTACCACCGGATCGGCTTCCAGCGTCCGGACGGCGAGCCGGTGTTCATCGAGACGACGCGCCCCGAGCTCATCCCGGCCTGCGTCGCGCTCGTGGCGCACCCCGACGACGAGCGCTACCAGCCGCTGTTCGGCACGACGGTGACGACGCCCCTGTTCGGCGTCGAGGTGCCGGTGCACGCGCACGAGCTCGCCGACCCGACCAAGGGCTCGGGCATCGCGATGATCTGCACGTTCGGCGACACCACCGACGTCACCTGGTGGCGCGAGCTCGACCTGCCGGTGCGCAGCGTCGTCGGCCGTGACGGCCGGCTCGTGCAGACCGCTCCCGAGGGCGTCGCCGAGCAGCCGTACGCCGAGCTGGCCGGCCTGACGGTGAAGCAGGCGCAGAAGCGCATCGTCGAGCTGCTCGCCGACAGCGGCGACCTCGTCGGCGAGCCGCGCGCCATCACCCACCCGGTGAAGTTCTACGAGCGCGGCGACCGGCCGCTCGAGATCGTGACGAGCCGGCAGTGGTACATCCGCAACGGCGGCCGCGACGCCGACCTGCGCGACGCGCTGCTCGCGCGCGGCGAGGCGCTCGACTGGCACCCCGGCTTCATGCGCAGCCGCTACGAGAACTGGGTGAGCGGGCTGAACGGCGACTGGCTCATCAGCCGCCAGCGCTTCTTCGGCGTGCCGTTCCCGCTCTGGTACCGGCTGGACGCCTCCGGCGAGCCGGTGTTCGACGCGCCGCTGCTGCCCGACGAGGCCGACCTGCCGATCGACCCGACGAGCTCGGCGCCGGCCGGCTTCGACGAGGGCCAGCGCGACCAGCCCGGCGGCTTCACCGCCGACCCCGACGTCATGGACACCTGGGCGACGAGCTCGCTCAGCCCGCAGATCGCCGGCGGGTGGGAGGACGACCCCGACCTGTTCGCGCGGGTGTTCCCGTTCGACCTGCGCCCGCAGGGCCACGACATCATCCGCACCTGGCTGTTCTCGACGGTCGTGCGCAGCCACCACGAGCACGGCTCCGTGCCGTGGACGGGCGCGGCGCTGTCCGGCTGGATCCTCGACCCGGACCGCAAGAAGATGAGCAAGTCGGTCGGCAACGTCGTGACGCCCATGGGCCTGCTCGAGCAGCACGGCACCGACGCCGTCCGCTACTGGGCGGCCAACGGGCGCCTGGGCACCGACACGGCCTTCGACGAGGGCCAGATGAAGGTCGGGCGGCGGCTGGCCGTGAAGCTGCTGAACGCCTCGAAGTTCGCGCTCGCCTTCCCGGTCGCGCCGGACGGCCCGGTCACCGAGCCGCTCGACCGCGCGCTGCTGACCCGCCTGGCCGACGTGGTGGAGGAGGCCACCGGCGCCTTCGAGGCCTACGACTACACCCGAGCGCTCGAGCGCACGGAGGCCTTCTTCTGGTCGTACTGCGACGACTACATCGAGCTGGTGAAGGGCCGGGCGTACGGCGAGGGCGAGTCGGCCGAGAGCGCCTCGCGCGCGCTGCGCCTGTCGCTCGACGTGCTGCTGCGCCTGTTCGCGCCGGTGCTGCCGTTCGCCACCGAGGAGGTCTGGTCGTGGTGGCGGGAGGGCTCGGTGCACGCGCAGCCGTGGCCCGACGCGCAGGAGCTGCGCGACGCCGGCGGCGACGACCGCGTCGACCCAGACTGCCTGTCGGTGGCCGCCGAGGTGCTGCAGGCGGTGCGCCGCGCCAAGAGCGAGGCGAAGGTGTCGATGCGCACCCCCGTGACGCTGCTGACGGTGACGGCGCCCGGCGCGGTGCAGGAGCTGTTCGCCGCGGTCGAGGAGGACCTGCGCAACGCCGGCGTGGTCGAGCAGGTCATCCGCGAGCGCGGCGACGCGCTGGGCGTGGCCGTCGAGCTGGGCGAGCCGCCCGCCAAGGCGCCGCGCAGCGCTGCGGCCACCACGCCGTGACGGAGCCCGGGGCCGACGCAGGGCCGCTGCAGCGCGTGCTCGCCGAGCTCTCGACGCGCTACCCGGCCGAGGACCACATGGTCCCGGACCTCGACCGCATCCGGATGCTCTGCGAGCTGCTCGGCAGCCCCCAGCGGAGCTGCCCGGCGATCCACCTGACCGGGACGAACGGCAAGAGCAGCACCGCCCGGATGATCGACAGCCTGCTGCAGGCGTTCGGCCTGCGCCCCGGCCGGTACACGAGCCCGCACCTCGACTCGATCACCGAGCGCATCGTCATCGACGGGCAGCCAGTCAGCGAGGAGCGCTTCGCCGAGGTCTGGGACGAGCTCGCGCCGTTCGTCGAGCTCGTCGACGCCCGGTCGCCGCAGCGGATGACCTTCTTCGAGGTGCTGACCGGCATGGCGTTCGCGGCCTTCGCCGACGCGCCGGTCGACGTCGCCGTCCTCGAGGTCGGGCTCGGCGGGCGGTGGGACGCGACGAACGTCGTCGACGCGCAGACGGCCGTCGTCCTGCCCGTCGGGCTGGACCACGTGCCGCTGCTCGGCACGACGCTCGCCGAGATCGCCCACGAGAAGGCCGGGATCATCGCCCCCGGAGCGACGGTCGTGCTCGCGCAGCAGCAGCCCGAGGCGGCCGAGGTGCTGCTGCGTCGCTGCGTCGAGGTGGGCGCCACGCTCGCCCGCGAGGGGCTCGAGTTCGGCGTCGTCGAGCGCGCCACCGCCGTCGGTGGCCAGCTGCTGAGCCTGCAGGGCCTCGGCGGGCGCTACGACGAGCTCTACCTCCCGCTGCACGGCGCGCACCAGGCCGCGAACGCCGCCGCGGCGCTCGCCGCGGTCGAGGCGTTCCTCGGCGGCGGCGACAAGGGGATGCTCGACCCCGAGCTGGTCCGCGAGGGCTTCGCCCGCACGTCGTCGCCCGGCCGGCTCGAGGTCGTCCGCACCAGCCCCACCGTGCTGCTCGACGCCGCGCACAACGCCCACGGCATGACCGCCACGGTGGCCGCGCTGTCCGACGCGTTCGCCTTCACCCACCTCGTCGCCGTCGTCGCGGTGCTCGGCGACAAGGACGCCGCCGCGATGCTCGAGGTGCTCGAGCCGGCGGTCGCGCAGGTCGTCGTGACGCAGAACGGCTCGCCGCGGGCGATGCCCGTCGACCACCTCGCCGACCTCGCGCGCGACGTCTTCGGCGAGGACCGCGTCACGATCGACGACTCGCTCGACGACGCCCTGTCGACCGCCGTCGGGCTCGCCGACGCGGAGGCCGAGTACGGGGGGGC
The DNA here is from genome assembly GCA_964243385.1 of uncultured bacterium. Classification (GTDB taxonomy): domain Bacteria; phylum Actinomycetota; class Actinomycetes; order Mycobacteriales; family SCTD01; genus SCTD01. The sequence goes on from CAXTFU010000111.1 coordinate 12,815, forward strand.
GGGCGTCCTCGTCACCGGCTCGGTCGTCACCGTCGCCGAGGCCCGGACGCTGCTGCACCGCGGCTGACGGCGGCGGTGCGCGGAGGCTGCCTGCTCCGACCGGGGAGTCGCGCGCGCCGGACGTGGGCCGGCCGCGCCGTCGCAGGGTCGCCGCCGTGGCTGTCCCTACGGGAGCATCGCGCCTGCC
>CAXTFU010000112.1:0-4833 GCA_964243385.1 uncultured bacterium
GCGGGTGCCTCCATCGAGGCGTCGGACCCGGGCGACGAGGCGAGCACGGCGCTGGCCGGTGCGGGCGTCGCGGTCGCCGTCCGGGGCAGCACCGCCGACGCGCCGGAGGCCAGCAGCACGAGCGACGCCAGGGCGACGACGAGCCGGAGCACGAGTGTGCGCTCCGGCCGGTTTCGTCCCACGACCTGGAGGGTACCGGCTGTCACCCCCGGTCAGCGGGCCGTCACGAGGCAGCCGCTCAGCGGGCTCAGCTGCTGGCGGCGACCAGCGGCTCGAGCAGGACGTCGGGGTGGTCGCGCAGCACCCGCTGGAGCCGCCAGTTGCCGGCGAACAGCGCGAGCAGCGCGCCGTCGCTCGTGCGCTCGAGCACCTCGACGCCGCTCTCGCGGTCGAGCACCTTGCCCCACTCGCGGTCGGTGAGCCGGGCCATCGTGTAGTCGAGCCGGTCCAGGCGCACCGGGGCCGAGAACTCCCCCGCCATGCGGTGCTCGGCGACCTCGAACTGCATCGGCCCGACGGCGGCGAGCACCGGCGCCTGGTCGCCGCGCAGGTCCGAGCGCAGCACCTGCACGGTGCCCTCCTGCTCGAGCTGCTCGATGCCCCGGCGGAACTGCTTGTAGCGGCCCGAGTCGACGGCGCGCGCGACGACGAAGTGCTCCGGCGCGAAGCTCGGGATGGGCGGGAAGACGACCGGCTCGCCGACGTACAGGCTGTCGCCGACGCGCAGCGCCGAGGCGTTCACCAGGCCGACGACGTCGCCCGGGTAGGCGAGGTCGACGGTCTCGCGGTCGCGGCCGAAGACCTGCTGCGCGTACTTGGTCGCGAACGGCTTGCCCGTGCTGGCGTGCGTGACGACGGTGCCGCGCTCGAAGACGCCCGAGCAGACGCGGACGTAGGCCAGCCGGTCGCGGTGCGCGGTGTCCATGCCGGCCTGGATCTTGAACACGAAGGCGCTGAACGGCTTCTCGAGCGGCCGCGCCTCGCCCTTCACGTCGGGCCGCGGCGTCGGCGCGGGCGCCAGCGCGAGCAGCGTGTCGAGCAGCTGCCGCACCCCGAAGTTCAGCACCGCCGAGCCGAACAGCACCGGCGTGGTCACCCCGGCCAGGAAGCTCGCCTGGTCGTGCACCTGGCCCATCGCGTCGAGCAGCTCGCACTCCTCGACCGCGGTGGTCCAGGCGTCGCCCTCCTGCGCGGCGGCGACCGCGGCTGGCACCCGCTCCTCCGGCGCGATCGTCGCGCCGCCGGCGGTGCGGGTGAAGCGGACGAAGTCGCCGCTCGCCCGGTCGAGCACCCCGCGGAAGTCGCCGGCGATGCCCACGGGCCAGGTGAGCGGCGTCGGCTCGAGGCCGGTGCGCTCCCGGATCTCGTCCATGAGCTCGAGCGCCTCGAGCCCGGGCCGGTCCCACTTGTTCACGACGGTGAGCACCGGGATGCCGCGGTGCTTGCAGACGTCGAACAGCTTCATGGTCTGCGGCTCGAGGCCCTTGGCGGCGTCGAGCAGCATCACGGCCGAGTCGACCGCGGCCAGCACCCGGTAGGTGTCCTCGGAGAAGTCGGCGTGGCCCGGCGTGTCGAGCAGGTTGACGACCGCGTCGCCGTAGCCGAACTGCAGCGCCGCGGAGCTGATGGAGATGCCGCGGGCCTTCTCCATGTCCATCCAGTCCGAGACCGTGCTCTTGCGCCCGGCCTTGCCGTGGATGGCGCCGGCCTCCTGGATGACCCGTGCGTGCAGGGCCAGCGCCTCGGTGAGCGTCGACTTGCCGGCGTCGGGGTGGCTGATGACGGCGAAGGTGCGGCGGCGGACCGCCTCGGTGGTCGCGGGGTCGCTGGACGCCGGCCCCGCGGAGGTGAGGGCAGCGGTCATGCCGCCCAGTCTAGGAGCGGCGGTCCTCCCGGGCCGGCGTCGCGCTCAGGAGCGGGTGTCGACCTCGCCGTCGGGAGCGCCGGGGGCCGCCAGCGCGGTCCAGGCGCCGGGCGAGCTCACCGAGGCGTCGCTGCCGGGGGCCTTGTCGCCGGCGGTGATGCCGTCCTCGGGGCTCGCGCCCTGCGCCTTGCGCACGCCCGGTCCGGCGCTGCTGTCCGCGTGCCCGGGGGCCGGGACGGCCTGCACGTCCGGCGCACCGCCCGCGTCGACGGAGGCTCCCCGGCCGTCCTCGCCGTCGGGTCCGTCGGTGGCGGAGACGTTCATGTCCTTGCGGTCCTGCGGCATCGCGGGCCCTCCGTCTCGGCGCGAGCGCCGGCGCGGGGCACGGCAGCGGTCGGTGTCGACCTGCCCCCCGGCCGGACGGCCGACACGCACTACCGTGCCGGCATGACGAGCGCCTACGCCTACGAGGGCTTCGACCGGCTGATCGGCCTCGAGATCTCCTCGGTCACCGGCGACGAGGTCCGTGCGCAGCTGACCGTCACGCCCGAGCTGCTGCAGCCGTACGGGCTGCTGCACGGCGGCGTCCTGTGCTCGATCGTCGAGACGCTCGGCAGCGTCGGGGGCGCCGCCTGGTTCGGCGACCGCGGCCAGGTGGTCGGGACGGCCAACCACACCAACCTGCTGCGCTCGGCCCGCGAGGGCGCCGTGCTGCAGGCCGTCGCGACGCCGGTGCACCAGGGACGGACGCAGCAGCTGTGGACCGTCGAGGTGCGCGACGAGTCGTCCCGGCTCGTCGCGCAGGGCGAGCTGCGCGTCGCGAACCTGCCCGCCCGGGACTGAGGCGCGCCGGACCGCTCAGGCCCGCACGGGGTCGCGCCCGACCGGCAGCAGCGTGCCGCGCGCCGCGAGGGCGACCGCACCGGCGGCGAGCGCACCACCGAGCGCCACCAGGAAGGCGGTCCGGGCACCTGCGCCGTCGGCGACCGCGCCCGCGACGGCGAAGCCCGCGGCGACGCCGACGCCCAGGCCGGAGTTCAGCCAGCTGAAGCCCTCGGTGCGGCTGGCCACCGGCACGAGCTCCTCCACCAGGCCGAACGCGACGATGAGCGTGGGGCTGATCGCGAACCCGGCGAGCAGCGCCGCGGGCGCCATCCAGAGCACGCTCGGTGCGAGCAGCAGCGGCAGCAGGCCGAGCGCGAGGAACGCCGTGCCGAGCAGGTAGCGGCGACGTGCCGACGCCTGCCAGTGCACGGCGCCGTAGAGCAGGCCCGCGGTGGCGCTGCCCAGGGCGACGAGCGCGAGCAGCACACCGCTGCTGGCCGAGCTCCCCCGCTCCTCGGCGAAGGCCACCATCGACACCTCGACGGTGCCGAACAGCACCCCGACGAACAGCATCGACGCGGTGAGCGTCCGCAGGCCGGCCGAGCGCAGGGCGCTCGCCGCGCGCCGGCCGTCGGCGCGCCGGACGGGCGGCACGACGGGCGGCTCGGTCGCCGGCTGCGCGAGGAACGCCAGCGTCCCGGCCGCGCCCAGGCCCAGGGCAGCGAGCAGCCCGACCGCCGGGTCGAGCGCCGCGCAGACCACGACGACGAGCGGGCCGAGCACGAACACGACCTCGTCGACGACCGCCTCCCAGGCAAAGGCGCGGGACACCTCGGCCGGGCGGTCGGCGAGCACGGTGCTCCAGCGCGCCCGCGCGCAGGAGCCGAGCTGGCTGGCCGCCGCACCCATGACGAGCGCGCAGGGCAGCAGGACGACCGACGGGACCTCGGTGCCGACGAGCAGCACCAGCGCCACGACGCCGACGCACGACACGGCGAGCGCCAGCGGCAGGACGCGCCGCTGCCCGCGCCGGTCGACCGAGCGCGAGATGCCGGGACCGAGCAGCGCCGTCCCGATCGCGTAGGCGGCGCTGACCAGGCCCGCGAGCGCGTACGACGCGCGCCGGTCCTCGACGAGCAGCACGGTCCCGATGCCCAGCATGGAGATGGGCATCCGCCCGACGAGCGCCGACAGGCTGAAGCCGAGGGCGCCCGGGGTGCGCAGCAGCGGTCCGTAGCCGCGGGAGGTGGACATCCCCCTGCATCCAACCAGCGACCGGCCTGAAACCCGGCGGCAACCAGGGGTGCAGGCACCGCACCGGAGCGCCCGATCACCCAGCGTGGCCGAGTCCGAGTCGTGACCGTCGGCGGGGCCGGGATCGCCCTTCCCGGACCGGAGTGCCCGTTACCGTGGCCGTCGAACCCGGGGCGCACGACTGCGCCTGACCCCCCGGACCCCCCGTGGAAGGAACTCCCCTTGCGCCAGCACGCGAACGGACGGGTGCGTCTCGCAGCCGCGCTCACCGTGGCCAGCCTCGGCCTCATGGCCTGCGGCTCCAGCGACTCCGACAGCGGCACCGAGACGACGACCGAGTCGAGCTCCGGCGACCTCAGCGTCGGTCTGGCCTACGACGTCGGCGGTCGTGGTGACCGCTCGTTCAACGACGCCGCCGCGGCGGGCCTCGATCAGGCCGTCGAGGAGCTCGGCGCCGACAAGGAGGAGCTCAGCCCGAACGCGAGCGGCAGCGACCGCGGCGACAACCTCCGGCAGCTCGCCGAGGACGGCCGCAACCCCGTCATCGCCGTCGGCTTCGCCTACGCCGAGTCGCTCGAGGCCGTCGCCACCGACTTCCCCGACACGACCTTCTTCATCGTCGACGACAACTCGGTCAAGGCCGAGAACGTCAAGGCGCTGCTGTTCGCCGAGGAGCAGGGCTCGTTCCTGGTCGGCGCGGCCGCGGCCCTCAAGAGCACCAAGAACAGCGTCGGCTACATCGGCGGCGTCGAGACGCCGCTGCTGCAGAAGTTCGAGGCGGGCTTCGTCGCCGGCGCGCAGCAGGTCAAGCCCGACATCGAGACCCAGGTCAAGTACCTGTCGCAGCCGCCGGACTTCTCCGGCTTCGGCGCGCCCGACAAGGGCAAGGA
>CAXTFU010000112.1:4843-12964 GCA_964243385.1 uncultured bacterium
GGCAAGGAGACCGCCAACGGCATGTACGACTCCGGCGCCGACGTCATCTACGCCGCGGCCGGCGGCTCTGGCGTGGGCGTGTTCCAGTCCGCGCTGGCCAAGAAGGGGCTCGCGATCGGCGTCGACTCCGACCAGTACGAGTCGGTCGGCGACCCGACCCTGCAGCCCGTGATCATGACGTCGATGCTGAAGCGCGTCGACGTCGCGGTCTTCGAGGCGCTCGAGAAGTTCGCGAACGACGAGGAGATCCCGGCCGAGTCCGTCTTCGACCTCTCGACCGACGGCGTCGGCTACTCGACGTCCGGTGGTCAGATCGACGACATCTCGGACCAGCTCGAGGAGCTCAAGCAGCAGATCGTCGACGGGGAGATCACGGTTCCCACGGAGCCGTAGCCCTTCCGTCCCGGCCGGTCCGGGGGCACCCTCTCGAGGGAGCCCCCGGACCGTTCGCGGTCCAGCCGTCCTCCTCCGCAGCCTGTCAGGAGCCGTGTGTCCCAGCCCGTCGTGCGCCTCGAGGGCATCACGAAGCGGTTCCCCGGGGTCGTCGCCAACCGCGACGTCCGCCTCGCCGTCCAGGCCGGCGAGGTCCACGCCGTCGTCGGCGAGAACGGCGCGGGCAAGTCGACCCTCATGAAGATCCTCTACGGGATGCAGCGTCCCGACGAGGGCACGATCGAGGTCGACGGCGCCGAGGTCCGCTTCGCCGACCCGGGTGACGCCATCGCCGCCGGCATCGGCATGGTGCACCAGCACTTCATGCTCGCCGACAACCTCACCGTCCTCGAGAACGTCGTGCTCGGCGCCGAGCCGCGCCGGCGCGGCCGCCTCGACACCGGCGCCGCCCGCGCACGCATCCTCGACCTGTCCCGCCGGTACGGCCTCGGCGTCGACCCGGACGCGCTCGTCGAGGACCTCGGCGTCGGCGACCGCCAGCGCGTCGAGATCCTCAAGGTGCTCTACCGCGGCGCGCGGGTGCTCATCCTCGACGAGCCGACGGCGGTCCTCGTCCCGCAGGAGGTCGACGAGCTGTTCGCCTCGCTCGCCGGGCTGCGCGCAGAGGGCGTCGCCGTGCTGTTCATCAGCCACAAGCTGGACGAGGTCCTGCGCGTCGCGGACGCCGTCACCGTGCTGCGGCAGGGGACGACGGTCACGACCGTCGACCCGTCGGACGTCACGCCCCGCCAGCTCGCCGAGCTCATGGTGGGCAGCGCGCTGCCGACGCCCGAGACGCGCGAGTCGACCGTCACCGACGTCGTGCAGCTGCGCGTCGAGCACCTGACCGTGCGCAGCCCCGCCGGACGGGCCGTCGTCGACGACGTCTCGCTGCAGGTCCGCCGCGGCGAGGTGCTCGGCATCGCGGGCGTCGAGGGCAACGGCCAGGTCGAGCTCGTCGAGGCGCTGCTCGGCCTGCGGGCGTCGACCGGCCGGCTCGTGCTCGGCGACCGCGATCTGTCCGGGCTGTCGACGCGCGAGCGCCGCGAGGGCGGCATCGGCTACGTCCCCGAGGACCGGCACCGCCAGGGCCTGCTGCTGTCGGCGTCGCTCTGGGAGAACCGCGTGCTCGGCCACCAGGGGCGGCGCCCCAGCCGTCGCGGCCTCTGGATCGACCGCAAGGCGGCTCGGGCCGACACCGAGCGCATCGTGCGCGAGTACGGCGTGCGCACCCCCGGCATCGGCGTCCCGGCCTTCGCGCTGTCCGGCGGCAACCAGCAGAAGCTCGTCATCGGCCGCGAGATGAGCGGCGCGCCGTCGCTGCTCGTCGCGAGCCACCCCACCCGCGGCGTCGACGTCGGAGCGCAGGCCGCGGTGTGGGACCACATCCGCGCGGCCCGCCGCGACGGGCTGGCGGTCCTGCTCGTCTCCGCCGACCTCGAGGAGCTGATCGGCCTGAGCGACACCCTGGTGGTCATGCTGCGCGGGCGCCTGGTCGCCACGCTCGACCCGGCCACCACGACGCCGGAGAGCCTCGGCAGCGCCATGACCGGTGCCGGGGCGAGCGCATGAGCCTGCTCACCGAGGAGCGCGCCGAGCCCACACCGCCGTCCCCGGCGCCGCGCAGCTCGCTGCTCGACCCGCGCCGCATCCTGCTCGCCGTCGGCGCGCCGCTGCTCGCGGCGCTCGTCGCCCTGCTCGTCTCGTCCCTCGCCCTCGTCGCGAGCGGCAGCAACCCGTTCGCCGTCTACTCGCGGATGCTCACCGAGGGCACGACCCTGCGCTCGCTGCTCATCACGGTGAACAACGCGGTGCCGCTGTACCTCTCGGCCCTCGCGGTGGCGCTCGGCTTCCGGATGGGCCTGTTCAACATCGGCGTCCAGGGCCAGTACCAGCTCGCGGGGCTGCTCGCGGCCGCGGCCGGCGCAGCCGTCACGCTGCCCGGGCCGCTGCACATCGCGTTCATCGTGCTCGTCGCGATGGTGGTCGGCGCCGCGTGGTCGGGCGTCGCGGGCGTGCTCAAGACGACCCGCGGCGTCAGCGAGGTCATCTCGACGATCATGCTGAACGTCATCGCCGGCGGGCTCGCGGCGTGGCTGCTGTCGGCGCACCTGCAGGAGGAGGTCGAGGGCAGCAACAACAGCCGCACGCCGAAGCTGCCGGAGAGCGCGCAGTTCCCGAACCTCGACCCCGTGCTGCGCGCGTTCGGCGTCGAGCCGCCGCAGGGCACCCGCCTGGGCGGCTTCCTGCTCGTCGCGATCGTCGTCGGGGTGCTGTACGGGCTCGTCGTGAGCCGCAGCCGGTTCGGCTTCGAGCTGCGCGCGACCGGGCTGAACCCGTCCGCCGCGGTGGCGAGCGGGGTCGACGCGAAGCGCATGACGCTCGTGACGATGCTGCTGTCCGGGGCGATCGCCGGGCTCGTCGGGCTGCCGCAGCTGCTCGGCACCAGCTACTCCTACGGCCTGGACTTCCAGACAGGGCTCGGCTTCACCGGCATCGGCGTGGCGCTGCTCGGACGCGGGTCCCCCGTCGGGATCGCCTTCGCAGCCCTGCTGTTCGCCTTCCTCGAGCGCTCGTCGGCCACGCTGCAGCGCATCGACGTCCCCACGGAGATCTACGTGATCATGCAGGGCTCGATCGTCCTGTCGGTCGTCGTGGCCTACGAGGCGGTCCGCCGCATCGGCGTCGCGCAGGCCGAGCGGTCGGTCCGGCGCGCCACCGAGCCGGCGGGGGCGGGCGCATGAGCGTCCCGACGAGCACCGCGATCGAGTCGCCGGCGTCGAACGCCGACCGGCCACGCGCCGGGACGTTCCGCTGGCGCCAGCTCCTGCTCGGCGCGCTCGGGCTGCTGTTCCTGCTGTCGGTGGTGCGGGTCGTGTCCGGCGCCGAGGACGTGACGAGCAGCGGCACCTTCGGCGCGGCGCTGCGCCTCGCCGTGCCGATCGGCCTGGCCGGCCTCGGCGGCCTGTGGGCCGAGCGCGCGGGTGTCGTGAACATCGGCCTCGAGGGCATGCTCATCCTCGGCACCTGGTTCGGCGCCTGGGCCGGCTTCTTCTACGGCCCCTGGGTCGGCGTCCTCGCGGCCATCGCGGCCGGCGCGGTGGGCGGGCTGCTGCACGCGCTCGCGACCGTCACGTTCGGCGTCGACCACGTCGTGTCCGGCGTCGCGATCAACCTGCTGGGCGCGGGCATCGCGCGCTACCTGTCGTCCATCGCCTACGGCGGCGACGACCCGCCGCCCGGGTCCGGGCAGACGCAGTCCCCGACGACGAGAGGGCTGCCCGACCTCAGCCTGCCGGTGCTCTCGAGCGGGCCCGACCTGCTCGGCGACCTCGAGCGGCAGCGCTGGTTCCTGCTGTCCGACGCGGCCGGCGTCCTGCGCGGGCTCACCGCCGATGTCTCGCTCATCACGCTGCTCGCGGTGCTGCTCGTGCCGCTGTCGTTCTTCGTGCTGTGGCGCACGCCGTTCGGCCTGCGCCTGCGCGCCGTCGGCGAGAACCCCGTCGCCGCAGACTCGCTCGGTGTCGCCGTGTACCGGATGAAGTACGCCGCGGTCGTCGTGTCCGGCGCGCTCGCCGGCCTCGGCGGGGCGGCGCTCGTGATCGGCTCGATCTACCGCGAGGGCCAGACGGCCGGACGCGGCTTCATCGGCCTGGCCGCCGTCATCTTCGGCAACTGGCGCCCCGGTGGCCTGGCTGCCGGCGCGAGCCTGTTCGGCTACGCCGACGCCGTGCAGCTGCGCGCCAGCAGCGCCGTGCGCGCCCTGCTGCTGCTCGTCGCGCTGCTGCTCGTCGTCGTCGCCGTCCGCCAGGCGCTGCGCCGCCGCATCCCGATGGTCGTCGCCTCGCTGCTCATCGCCGCGGCGTTCTTCCTCTGGTACGCCACGGTCGACACGGTGCCGTCGCAGCTGGTCGGCTTCACCCCGCACCTCGTCACGCTGCTCGTGCTCGCCGTCGCCTCGCAGCGGCTGCGGCCACCGGCCGCCGACGGCGTGCCCTACCGCAGAGGACAGCAGACATGACCGCGCCGACCGTCGACTGGGACGACCTGCGGGGCAAGGCCGTCGAGGCCGCGGCCAGCGCGTACGCGCCGTACTCGCGGCTGCACGTGGGCGTCGCGGCGCTCACCGACGACGGCCGGCTGCTCCAGGCGTGCAACGTCGAGAACGCCTCGTACGGGCTCGGTCTGTGCGCCGAGTGCGGGCTCGTCAGCCTGCTGCACGCCAGCGGCGGCGGGATGCTCGTCGCGCTCGCCTGCCGCTCGGGCGCGGGCGACCTGCTCATGCCGTGCGGACGCTGCCGCCAGCTGCTCTGGGAGCACGGCGGCCCCGAGCTGCTCGTCGACACGCCCCGCGGGGTGCTGTCGATGACCGACGTGCTGCCCGACGCGTTCGGGGCGCGGGACCTGCCCGCATGAGTCTGACCGCCGTCGACGTCGTCCGCACGAAGCGGGACGGCGGGGAGCTCTCGGACGAGCAGATCGCCTGGGTCCTGTCGGCGTATCTGCGCGGCGAGGTCGCGCCCGAGCAGATGAGCGCGCTGCTCATGGCGATCGTGTGGCGCGGCCTGACGCCCCGCGAGCTCTCGGCGTGGACGACCGCGATGGTCGACAGCGGCGAGCGGATGGACCTGTCCGGCACGGGGCGTCCCGTCGTCGACAAGCACTCCTCCGGCGGCGTCGGCGACAAGGTGTCGCTCGTCGTCGCGCCGCTCGTCGCCGCGCTCGGCGTCGCGGTGCCGAAGCTGTCCGGACGCGGGCTCGGCCACACCGGGGGCACGCTCGACAAGCTCGAGAGCATCCCGGGCTGGCGCGGAGAGCTCAGCACCGGCGAGTTCCTCGGGCAGCTGCGCGACGTCGGCGCGGTCATCGGCAGCGCCGGAGCGTCGCTCGCGCCCGCCGACAAGCAGCTCTACGCGCTGCGCGACGTCACGGCGACGGTCGAGTCGATCCCGCTCATCGCGAGCAGCATCATGAGCAAGAAGATCGCCGGCGGGGCCGACGCGGTGCTGCTCGACGTGAAGGTCGGCGCAGGCGCGTTCATGAAGGAGCTCGAGCCGGCCCGTGAGCTGGCCCGGACGATGGTGCGGCTCGGCGCGGACGCCGGGGTGCGCACCGTCTGCCTGCTCACCTCGATGGAGGCGCCGCTCGGCCGCGGCATCGGCAACGCGCTCGAGGTGGCCGAGGCGGTCGAGGTGCTGCAGGGCGGCGGACCGGCCGACCTGCGCGAGGTCTGCCTCGCGGTGGCCGGGGAGATGCTGCGGCTCGGCGGGTCCGACGACGACCCGGCGCCGGCGCTGGCGGACGGCCGCGCGCTGGAGGTCTGGCGCCGGATGGTCGCCGCGCAGGGCGGCGACCCGGACGCGCCGCTGCCGCAGGCGCCGCTCCACGAGGTCGTCGAGGCGCCGCGCGACGGGTGGCTGGTGCGCCTCGACGCGCTCGCGGTCGGCACTGCGGCCTGGCGCCTCGGCGCCGGCCGCGCCCGCAAGGAGGACGACGTCGACCCCGGTGCCGGCGTCGTGCTCAGCGCCGGGCTCGGCGAGCAGGTGTCGGCCGGGCAGCCGCTCGCCGTCCTGCACGCCTCGACGCACGAGCGGCTGGCCGAGGGGCGCGCCGCGCTCGTCTCGGCGTACGAGATCGCTGACGTGCCAGCGGCAACGGTGCCGCTGGTCCTCGAGAAGGTGGGTTGACGACGTGCCGCAGCTGGTGGAGAGCCCCGTCCGGGTGCCCGTGCCGGGAGGCAAGCTCATCGACGAGTACGTCGGGCGGGCGTCGACCGGGTCCGAGCAGGTGTCGGTCGCGCACATGCGCTCGCCCGCAGGCTGGGAGGAGCCCGCGCAGGCCCCGGAGTTCGACGAGGTGACGCTCGTGCTCGGCGGCGCGGTGCACGTCGAGCACGACGGCGGCACGCTCGTCGTCAGCGTCGGCCAGGCCGTGCTGACGCGGGCGGGCGAGCGCGTGCGGTACACGACGCCCGAGGGCGCCGAGTACGTCGCCGTGTGCCTGCCGGCGTTCGCGCCCGACACCGTGCACCGGGAGGACTGAGTGCCTTCCCTGCAGGACATCAGGCGCGCGCCCAAGGTGCTGCTGCACGACCACCTCGACGGCGGGCTGCGTCCCTCGACGGTCGTCGAGCTGGCGCAGTCGACCGGCTACGCCGACCTGCCCACCACCGACCCGGAGGCCCTCGGCACCTGGTTCGCCGAGAACGCGAACGCCGGCTCGCTCCCGCGCTACCTGTCGACGTTCGCGCACACGGTCGGCGTCATGCAGACCCGCGACGCGCTCGTTCGGGTCGCGCGCGAGTGCGCGCAGGACCTCGCGGCCGACGGGGTCGTCTACGCCGAGGTGCGCTTCGCGCCCGAGCTGCACCTCGAGGGCGGGCTGTCGCTGACCGAGGTCGTCGAGGCCGTGCAGGAGGGCTACCGCCAGGGCTGCGACGGCCGCCCGATCCGCGTCGTCAGCCTGCTCACCGCCATGCGGCACGCGGCGCGCTCGCTCGAGATCGCCGAGCTGGCGGTGCAGTTCCGCGACAAGGGCGTCGTCGGCTTCGACATCGCCGGCGCCGAGGCGGGCTACCCCCCGAGCCGCCACCTGGCCGCGTTCCAGCACATGCAGCGCGAGAACGGGCACTTCACCATCCACGCCGGCGAGGCCTTCGGCCTGCCGTCGATCTGGGAGGCGCTGCAGGAGTGCAACGCCGACCGGCTCGGGCACGGCGTGCGGATCGTCGACGACATCTCCGTCGACACCGACGGCCACGCCACCCTCGGCCGCCTCGCGCAGTACGTGCGCGACAAGCGCATCCCGCTCGAGATGTGCCCGTCGAGCAACGTGCAGACCGGTGCGGCGACGTCGATCGCCGAGCACCCGATCGGCCTGCTGCGGCGCCTGCAGTTCCGGGTCACGGTCAACACCGACAACCGACTCATGAGCGGCGTCAGCGTCTCGTCCGAGATGGCCGCGCTCGTCGACGCGTTCGGCTACGACTGGTCCGACCTGCGCTGGCTGACCATCAACGCGATGAAGAGCGCCTTCATCCCGTTCGACCAGCGCCTGCGGCTCATCGACGAGGTCGTCAAGCCGGGGTACGCGGCGCTGTCGGTGTAGGGGGACGGTCGGGCGTCGTGCCGGGACGGTCGGGCGTCGTGCCGGCACGGGTAGGGCGTGCGGAGCCCGGCGCGGGTGGGACGTGCGGAGCCCGGCGCGGGTGGGACGTGCGGAGCCCGGCGCGGGTGGGACGTGCGGAGCCCGGCGCGGGTGGGGCGGCGTCCGGCTCGTGAATCGTGGTGCTTCGAGATGAGTGCAACCCGCCGTGCAGGCCCGAGCAACCCGCTGACGGGCGCAGTCTTGCAACAGGCCCGAGTGACCCGCTGGATGAGCGCAGCCCGGCAGCAGGCCCGAGCGGCCGGCCATGAGCCGCGGTCCCACGCTCAGCCGCTGTGAGCCAAGCTCGCAAAGGCTGTCCGCCATGGCACTCTCAGACACCACGGGTCAGCCGCCTGGGACACCGGCCGCACGTCCCTGGACACCCGGCCGCTGCCATCTCCGCCGGTCGCCTGGCGCCACGCACCACCACTTCGGCTGAGCGGTTGCGCCGCGGCCGACCTCGTCGCCCGTGCCTTGGTCCTGCCGCTGGGTGACGTCCCTGGACGTGGTGTAGCTCGACGGAGGTCGTGAGCTCGTCGGCGT
>CAXTFU010000113.1:0-3722 GCA_964243385.1 uncultured bacterium
GTCGTCGCCGCGCTGGCGCCGCTCGTGGCCGCCTTCTTGCACGTGGGCGTCGCCGGCCCGCTGTGGGTCGCGGCGGGCCTGCTGCCGCTCGCCGTGCTGTCCGGCGCGATGGGCCTGCTGCAGGGCGCCGAGCGCTTCGGCGCCCTGGCCGCCGTCATCTGCGCCCAGGCGCTCGGCAAGACCGCCGGGCTCGTCCCGCTCGCCGTCGACGGAGGGCCGGCCGACGTGCTCGCCGCGCTCGCTGCCGGCACCCTGCTGGCCGCGGCGCTGGCGGTCGCCCTCGTCGGGCCGGAGGTCCTGCACCGGCCGGGGCGGGCCGGACGCCCGGCGCTCCCGGGCGTGCCCGGCGTGCGGGAGGCGGCCGTCGCCGCGGCCGGCCTGTTCGCCCTGCTGGCGCTGGCGAACCTCGACGTGCTGCTCGCCCGGCACCTGCTGCCGGGCGACGAGTCGGGCCGGTACAGCGCCGGCGCGGTCTGCGCCAAGGCGGCGTTCTGGCTGCCGCAGGTCGTGGCGGTCGTCGTCTTCCCGCGGCTGTCCGACCCGGAGGCCGGACGGCTGCTGCTGCGCAGGGCGGTGCTGGTCGTCGGCGCGCTCTCGGCCGGCGAGCTGGTCGGCGCGCTGCTGGTGGCCCGGCCGGTGCTCGAGCTGACCTTCGGCGAGCGGTACGGGTCGATGGCCGGGCTCGCGCCGGTGTTCGTCGTGCAGGGCGCCGTGCTGTCGGTCGTGCAGCTGCTCGTCTACCGGGCCATCGCCACCCGGGACGCCGCTCCCGCGCGGTTCGTGCTCGGCGCGGCGGTGCTCGAGGCGGTCGTGCTGCTCGTCGCGCGGCCCGACGCGTCGGCGCCGGTCATCGGCGTCTCGGCCGGCGTCGCGGTGCTGCTGGCGTCGCTGCTGCTCGTCCGCTCGGAGCGCCGACCGGCGCCTGCCGTCGGCTGACCCGGCGGCCCGCCATCGCTCGACCCGGCCCACCGTCGACCAGCTCGACCGACCCCGAGCAGCGTCGAGCGACCCCGCCTGCCGTGGACCGACCCTGCCCGCGGTCGACCGACCCCTGGCGCCGTCGACCGACCCGCGCGTCACGAGCGGCCGCACCCGTCCGGGCGGGCCGGTGCGGCCGGCCGCTCAGGTGCGGGCGGGCTCCCAGTGCACGACCTTGCAGCGGCTCAGCTCGTCGAGCAGCTCCGGGCCGTAGCCGAAGCCCTGGCCGGTGCCCGGTCCGGGGGTCGCCGAGCCGCCGGGCGCGCCGCCGAACACGGCGTTGACCTTGACCGTGCCGACGGGCAGCTCGCGGGCCGCGCGCTGGGCGTGCTCCATCGACGGCGTGAGCACCGTCGCGGCCAGGCCGTAGGTCGACCGGGCGGCTGCGGCCAGTCCCTCGTCGAAGGAGGACACGACCCGCACCGCCGCGACGGGACCGAAGGTCTCGTCACGCATGAGCGTCATGTCGTCGGTGCAGCCGACGAGGACGGTGGGCGGGTACCAGGCGCCGGCGCCCTCGGGCGTCGTGCCGCCCGCGAGCAGGCGGGCGCCGTCGGCCACCGCGCCGGCGACGTGCTGCTCGACGACCGCGCGCTGGCGCCGGTCGACGAGCGGGCCGATCTCGAACGAGCGGGCCTGCGCCGTGAGCGCCTCGAGGAAGGGCTCGGCGACCGCCTCGTGCACGTACACGCGCTCGACGCTGACGCAGATCTGCCCCGCGTTGGCAAAGGCGCCGAGGGCGACCTGCTCGGCCGCCCAGACCGGGTCGACGCCCTCGTCGACGAGGCAGGCGTCCTTGCCGCCGCCCTCGAGCACGGCGTGCGCACCGGTCTCGGCGGTCGCCCGGCGGATCGAGGCGCCGGTCACCGACGACCCCACGTGGTAGACGACGTCGACGTCCGGGTGCGCGGCCAGCGGCGCCCCGGTGCGGCCGTCGCCGTGCAGCAGCTGCAGCACGCCGGCGGGCAGGTGCGCGGCGAGCACCTCGGCGAGCAGGCCGCCGCTGAGCGGCGTGCGCTCGCTCGGCTTGAACACGACGGTGTTGCCGGCGGCCAGGGCGGCGCCGAGGCCCTGCAGCGCGATCGCCACCGGGTCGTTCCACGGCGTGAGGACGGCGACGACGCCGCGCGGCTCCCAGCGCATGACGTCGGTCGCCTCGTATCTGCCCTGCAGCGCCCGGCCGCGGTGCAGCTGGCCGAGCTCGGCGTACTGCTCGAGCGTGCCGATGCCGGCCTCCACGCCTCCGCGGCTGTCGCCGACCGGCTTGCCGCCCTCCCGGGCCTGCAGCTCGGCGACCTCGTCGAGGCGGGCGCGCAGCTCGCGGGCCGCCGCCTTGAGCAGCCCCGACCGCTCCCCCGGGCTGGTGCGCGCCCAGGCCGGTGCGGCCTTGACGGCGCCGGCCACGGCTGCGTCGACCTCCGCCGGGCCGGCCACCGGGATCCGCCCGACCAGGGCGTCGTCGCGCGGGTCGCGGACCTCGAGCGCCTCGGCCGGGCCGGGCAGCCAGGTCCCGTCGAGCAGGAGCTGGGCGGGGTCGAGCTGCATGCGGGTCCTCCGGGAGGGCGGTCGGGGCGGTCAGGCAGGTCGGTGGTCAGGCAGTCCGGCGGTCCGGGGACGGCGCCCGGACCATCGTCTCGCGGGCCGTGCCCGGGCCGCACGCCGGGAACACCCCGTCCGGCGGACACGGGGGTGACGTGCGTCGCACCCGACCCGAACCGGCGAGCCGCGGCCGACGAAGGCCGGACGCACGGGCGTCGTCCGCCTGCCTCCAGGTCGTCCGGAGCGGGGTCGGGCGCTGGGCGCGCGAGCACGGAACGGCCCTGCCCATGCCCACACGAGGAGTCCCATGCCCCTGTCCACGAACCGGTCGGTGCGTCGTCGCACCGTCGCGGCGCTCGCCGCCGGCGCCACCGCACTCGGTGCCACCGCGCTGCTCGCACCCAGCACGGGTCTCGCGTCCAGCCACCGCGAAGCCCCGTACACCTCGACCGACCCGTCCATCGACAACACCGACACCTATGCGTTCGTCAGCCCCGAGAACGACGGGACGGTGACCCTGCTCGCGAACTGGTCGCCCTTCCAGGAGCCGGCCGGCGGGCCGAACTTCTTCCCGTGGGACAGCACCGCCGTCTACGACATCAACGTCGACAACGACGGTGACGCCAAGCCCGACCTCGTCTACCGGTGGACCTTCGCCGACGTCGACCAGCGCGGGGCGGTCGACCGCGGCGCCGGCAACGGCGGCAAAGGCACCTTCCTGTACAACGACGGGGCGGTCACGTCGCTGACCGACGCCGACCTGCGCTTCCGGCAGACCTACGACCTGACGGTGCTCGAGGAGAAGGGCGGCTCGAGCAGGAGCCGCCTGCTCGTCGACGACGGCAAGGTCGTGCCGAACAACGTGGGCAAGGCCTCCGTGCCGGACTACGCCGCGCTGCGGCGGTCCGCCGTCACGCCGGTCGCGGGCGGCGGCGTGACCTACGCCGGTCAGGCCGACGACCCGTTCTACCTCGACCTGCGCATCTTCGACCTGCTCTACGGCGGTGACCTGTCCGAGGTCGGCAACGACACGCTCGAGGGCTACAACGTCAACACGCTGGCGCTCAAGCTGCCCAAGGCCGCCCTGGTGGCCGCCGGCAACGCGGCCAAGAACCCGGTCATCGGCGTCTGGTCGACCACCAGCCGCTCGATGAACCGCATGTTCGCCAAGACCAACGAGCGACCGGGCACCTCGACGACCGACA
>CAXTFU010000113.1:3732-12916 GCA_964243385.1 uncultured bacterium
CGCGCAGTTCCTGGCCAAGGTGCAGGACCCGGAGATCCCGGCGCTCATCGAGGGCATCTACAAGATCCCGAACCCGAACAAGACCCCCGGCTTCGCTCGTCGCCCCGACCTCGTCGCGGCCTTCCTCACCGGGTTCTCGAAGAAGAGCTACCCGGCTCTCGGCGCCGACCTGAACTCGCTCGACATGAACCAGGTCAGCCCCAACGCCGTGCCGGCCGAGTACCTGCGCCTCAACGTGCAGGTCCCGCCGTCCGCCACGGAGCACCGGGCGGGCGTCCTCGGCGGCGACCTCGCCGGCTTCCCGAACGGACGTCGCCTCGGCGACGACGTCGTCGACATCGCGCTGCGCGTGCTCGAGGGCGCACTCGTGCCCGGCAGCCCGGCTGCTGTGCAGGGCCTCGGTGACGGGGTGAACGCCAACGACGAGGCGTACCTCAAGACCTTCCCGTACGTCGCGGACGCCCACTCGGGCAGCGAGCCCCGCTAGTCCGGACCCGGTCCTGCGGGGCGGCCCAGCGCCGTGCCGCCCCGCAGGACCGACCGCGCCGGGTGGTCAGTGCCCGGCGTCGTCCCAGGTGCGGCCCACGCCCACGCTCACGTCGAGCGGCACCGACAGCGGGTAGGCCCCGCCCATCTCGCGCCGCACCAGCGCCTCGAGCGCCTCGCGCTCGCCCTCGGCCACCTCGAGCACGAGCTCGTCGTGCACCTGCAGCAGCAGCCGCGACCGCAGCCCCTCGGCCGACAGCGCCCGGGACACCCCGAGCATCGCCAGCTTGATGATGTCGGCGGCGCTGCCCTGGATCGGTGCGTTGAGCGCCATCCGCTCGGCCATCGACCGGCGCTGGCCGTTGTCGCTGGTGAGGTCGGGCAGGTAGCGGCGACGGTCGAGGATCGTCGAGGTGTAGCCGTCCTTGCGAGCCTGGTCGACGACGTCGCGCAGGTAGTCGCGGATGCCGCCGAAGCGCTCGAAGTAGGCGGTCATCTGCTCCTTGGCCTCGTCGACCGGGATGCGCAGCTGCCCGGCCAGCCCGAACGCCGACAGCCCGTACGCCAGGCCGTACGACATGGCCTTGACCCGCCGCCGCAGCTCGGGGTCGACCTGGTCGACCGGCACCCCGAACGCGCGGCTCGCCACGAAGGTGTGCAGGTCCTCCCCCGTCGAGAACGCCTCCTTCAGCCCGGCGTCGTCGGACAGGTGCGCCATGATGCGCATCTCGATCTGGCTGTAGTCGGCGGTCATGAGCGCCTCGTGGCCCGGCCCGGCGACGAAGCCCTGGCGGATCTCGCGGCCCTGCTGGGTGCGGATCGGGACGTTCTGCAGGTTCGGGTTGTCGCTCGAGAGCCGGCCGGTGGCCGCGACCATCTGCTTGAACGTCGTGTGGATGCGGCCGTCGTCGGCGACGGTCGGCAGCAGCTGCTTCTCGACGACCATGAGCAGCCGGGTCATCTCGCGGTGCAGCAGCAGCGCCTCGATGACCGGGTGCGTGCCGAGCAGGTTCTGCAGCGCGTCGGCGTCGGTCGTGTACCCGGTCTTGATCTTCTTGGTCTTCGGCAGCCCGAGCTCGTCGAACAGCAGTGCCTGCAGCTGCTTGGGCGAGCCGAGGTGGAACTCGTGCCCGACCGTGTTGTAGGCCTCCTCGGCGGCCTGCTTGACCTGCTCGCGCAGCCGGCTCTCGAGGGCGGCGAGGTGCTCGACGTCGGCGGCGATGCCGGTGCGCTCGCAGTCGGCGAGCACCGCGACGAGGGGCAGCTCGAGGTCGCGCAGCAGCGCCGTGCCGCCGCGCCGCTCGAGGTCCTGGTCGAGCGCGACCGCGAGGTCGGCGACGGCGCGCGCGCGGACGGCGGCGTCGGCGGCCCCGGCGTCGGGGACCGCGCCGTCCTCGGCGAGCTCGGCGTCGAAGCTGAGCTGGCCGTCGTCGGCGACCTCGGCGCGCAGCTCGCGCCGCAGGAAGCGCAGCGCGAGGTCGGCCAGGTCGAAGACCCCCTGCCCGGGCAGCGCCAGGTAGGCGGCCAGCGCGGTGTCGCTCGTCAGCCCGGCGACGGTCCACCCGCGGGCGCCGAGGGCCAGCAGCGGGCCCTTCGCGTCGTGCACCGCCTTGGCGACCGAGGCGTCGGCGAGCCAGGCGGCCAGTGCCTGCTCGTCCCGCTCCTCCAGCGTCGTGAGGTCGACGAACGCGGCGTCGCCGCCGGGCTGGTCGGCGCGGGCCGGCTCGCCCTCGGGCACCGAGGCGCAGGCGATGCCGAGCCCGTTCGCGTCACCGGTGCCGCGGCCCCAGAACCCGCGCACGTGCAGGCCGACGCGGACGCCGGCCGGCAGCCCGGCGAGGAACGGGCCGACCTCGCCGGGGCCGAGCACCCGGTGCTCGACCTCGAAGCCCTGGTCGGCCTCGGGCTCGACGGCCGACAGGGTCGCGTACAGGCGCTCGCGGAGCACCCGGAACTGCAGCGCGTCGAAGACCTTGTGCACCTCGTCGCGGTCCCACTGGCCGAGCCGCAGGTCGTGCGGGCCCATCTCGAGCGGCACGTCGCGCACCAGCTCGGTGAGCTGGCGGTTGCGCAGCACGCTCGCGGCGCCGGCCCGCAGGTTGTCGCCGACCTTGCCCTTGACCTCGTCGACGTGGTCGATGAGCGACGCGACGTCGCCGTACTGCTGGATGAGCTTGGTGGCGGTCTTCTCGCCGAGCCCCGGGATGCCGGGCAGGTTGTCGCTCGGGTCGCCCCGCAGCGCGGCGAACTCGGGGTACTGCTCGGGCGACAGGCCGTACTTCTCCTGCACGCTGTCGGGCGTCATGCGCCGCATGTCGGACACGCCGCGGGCGTTGTAGAGGACCGTCACGCGGTCGCTCACGAGCTGGAAGGCGTCGCGGTCGCCGGTGACGACGAGGACGTCCATGTCGTCGGCGGCAGCCTGCGTGGCGAGCGTCGCGATGACGTCGTCGGCCTCGAAGCCCTCGGCGGTGACGATCGGCACGCGCAGCGCGTCGAGCACCTCGCGCACGAGCGAGACCTGGCCCTTGAAGTCGGTGGGCGTCTCGGCCCGGCCGGCCTTGTAGTCGGCGTAGGTCTCGGTGCGGAACGTCGACCGCGAGACGTCGAAGGTGACCGCGACGTGCGTCGGCGCCTCGTCGCGCAGGACGTTGATGAGCATGGCCGTGAACCCGTAGACGGCGTTGGTCGGCTGCCCGGTGGTCGTCGAGAAGTTCTCGACCGGCAGCGCGAAGAACGCCCGGTAGGCCAGCGAGTGCCCGTCGAGCAGCAGCAGTCGCGACCGCGCGGGCTCGATCTCGGCGGGCGTGCTGTCCTTCTTCGCGGCGGCCACGGGCCGAGTCTAGGGAGCGCCTGCGACAGGACGCGCGCCCGAGCGCAGGCTCAGCCGGTGGGGTCGGGGGTCGCCGGGCCGAGCGGTGCGGTGCCCACCAGCCGGGCCCGGCGCGGCCGCCGGCGCACCACGTGCTCGCCGACCGGACGGGTCTCGACCGACGCCAGCCGGCGGCGGACCGCGGCGACCGGAGCGGTGCGCCGCACGGCCAGCGGCGCGAAGCCCAGGCGGGCGAAGAAGCGGTTGGCGTCGCGCGAGCCGGGGTGCACCGACACCACCAGCTGCTCGATCCCCCGCTCCTCGGCGTAGGCGGTCGCCGCGGCGACCAGCGCGCGTCCGGCCCCGCGCCGCTTGTGCCGGTCGCTGACGACCGCGTGGCTCATGTGCACGGCCGGGATGTCGAGCAGCGCGTTCGCGGAGGCCACGGTGAGCAGGGCCATGCCGAGCGGCTCGTCCTCCTCGCCGACGACCACGACCAGGTGGCGGGCGTCGTCGTCGAGGGCCTCGAGGTAGCGCTGCTCGAGGCTCGTGCGCGCGGTGGCCGGGGCGCCGCCGCGGCTGCGCCCACCGAGCTCGGGCAGCGGCCCGATGACCGAGTCGCGCAGCTCCTCGCCGAAGGCGAGCAGCGCAGGGAGGTCCGCCGCGGTCGCGGCGCGGACGTGCAGGGCTGCTCGGGCCACGGATGCTCCTGCGGTTCGGCGCCGGCGTGCGGCGGACGGGCGTGACGCCGGCGCGCCGCGGCGCGTCGGAGCCTCGAAGAGCACCGCGGAGCACCTAGGCTCCTCGGGCAGATCGACACTAGCGCGGTCGCCACATCCGGCAACAGGGGCGGCAGGGGGTCCGAACGAGTGGTCCCCGGCACCGGCACCCTGCTCAACATGGCCACCGTCCTGCTGGGCGCCGGCCTCGGCGTCGCCCTCGGCGAGCGCCTGCCCGAGCGGACGCGACGCACCGTCACCGACGCCCTCGGTCTGGTGACGCTCGTCATCGGGGCGCTGAACGTCGGCGCGCTGTCAGACCCGGCGCTGCGGCGCGCGGTCGGCGACGACTCGGGGCTGCTGGTCGTCCTGGGCGCACTGCTCGTCGGCGGCATCGCCGGCTCGCTGCTCGGGCTCGAGGACCGCCTCGAGCGCGGCGGCGCCTGGCTGCAGCGCCGCCTCAGCTCCGGCGCGCGGACGTCCGGCAGCTCGAAGTCGTCCAGCAGCTCCGAGTCGTCCAGCAGCTCCGAGTCGTCCGGCAGCTCGAAGTCGGCCGGCAGCACGGGACCGCCCGGTGGCCCGGCCGACGAGCGCGAGCGCTTCGTGCAGGGCTTCGTGTCGGCGTCGCTGGTGTTCGTGGTCGGCCCGCTCACGGTGCTGGGCTCGCTGTCCGACGGCCTGGGTCGCGGCATCGACCAGCTCGCGCTCAAGAGCACGCTGGACGGCTTCGCCTCGCTGGCGTTCGCCGCGTCGCTCGGCTGGGGCGTCGCCGCCGCGGCCCTGTCGGTCGGCGTGGTCCAGGGGCTGCTCACCGCGCTGGGCGCCGTCCTCGGCGGGCTGCTCCCCGAGGCGCAGGTCGCGGCCCTCACCGCCACCGGCGGCGTGCTGCTGCTCGGCGTGGGCCTGCGGCTGCTGCAGCTGCGGCAGGTCGCCGTCGGCGACCTGCTGCCCGCGCTGGTCGCCGCGCCGGCCCTGGCCGCCCTCGTCGAGCTCCTGCGCTGACCCCGAGCACCGGCCCGGCGACGCTCCGGGAGGCCCCTGTGACGACCGGGAGGCGGTCAGGTCTCGTTCCCGTTTCGCCTGCTCGCACGGCGTGTCGATCTTCGGACGACCGGCCCGGGGCGACGCTATGCTCCGCCGGCGCTGCGCGGCTCGAGGGCCCCCGGCGCGGACCCGCCGCCGTCGACCACAGGAGATCCCGCGTGCGCCACGCCGTACGAGCTGCGACCGGAGCGCTGCTCGCTGCGCTCTGCCTGCTGCTCCTGCCAGGAGCGGCGGTCGCCGAGGGCGAGACGCTGCAGGGCCGGTTGCAGAACGCCGGTGAGCCGCTCGAAGGCGTCTCGATCACCGTCACGACGCCCGACGGCGGGGAGGTCGGCACCGACGAGACCGACGAGACCGGGGCGTTCGTCATCCCGCTGCCTGCGGCCGGCGACTACACCGTCGCCCTCGACGAGGACTCGCTGCCCGACGGCGTGAGCATCCGCGAGGGCCGCAGCAGCGAGGTCACGCTGCCGGTCGCCGTCGGGCAGCAGCGCAACGTGCTGTTCCCGCTCGGTGCGGGCGACCGGCAGGTGCAGAGCAAGCTCGACCGCCTCCCGACGCTGGCCGTCGAGGGGCTGCAGTTCGGCCTGATCGTGGCGCTCGCCGCGGTCGGGCTGTCGCTCATCTACGGCACGACGGGGCTCACGAACTTCGCGCACGGCGAGCTCATCACGCTCGGGGCGCTGCTCTGCTACGCCTTCTACGAGGGGCTGGGGCTGCCGTTCGTCCTGGCCGGCGTCCTCGCCGTGATCGTGTCCGGACTGCTCGGCGGCCTGCAGGACCGGCTGCTGTGGCGGCCGCTGCGCAAGCGCGGCACCGGCCTGATCGCCATGCTCGTCGTGACGATCGGCCTGGCGCTGTTCCTGCGCTACTTCTTCCTCTACCTGTTCGGCGGGGGCAGCCAGCCGTTCCGCGCGTACGAGTCGCAGTCGCCGCTGACCCTCGGGCCGGTCGACATCACGCCCCGCGCGCTGCTCAGCATGCTGCTGGCCGTCGTGGTGCTGCTCGTCGTCGCGTACTGCCTGCTGCGCACCCGCATCGGCAAGGCGACCCGCGCGGTCGCCGACAACCCGGCGCTCGCGTCGTCGTCGGGCATCGACGTCGAGCGGGTCATCCAGGTGGTGTGGGTGTCCGGCGCGGCGCTCGCGGGGCTCGCCGGGATCCTGCTCGGCTTCGCGCAGCAGGTGAGCTTCCAGCTCGGCTTCCAGATCCTGCTGCTGGTCTTCGCCGCCGTCACGCTCGGCGGGCTCGGCACGGCGTTCGGCGCGCTCGTGGGCAGCCTGGTCGTCGGCATCTTCACCCAGGTGTCGACCCTCGTGATCCCCAGCGAGCTGAAGAACGCCGGCGCGCTGGCCATCCTCATCCTCATCCTGCTCGTGCGTCCCCAGGGCATCCTGGGCCGCGCCGAGCGGGTCGGCTAAGGCAGGGAGAGTCGTGGACTGGGGACTGATCATCACCAACGCGCTGCGCGCGATGGTGGGCCTCGACACGGTCGTGTTCGCCCTCGCGGCGATCGGCCTGAACGTGCACTTCGGCTACACGGGGCTGCTGAACTTCGGCCAGTCGGCCTTCCTCGCCGTCGCCGGCTACGGGCTCGCGATCACGGTCGCCGAGTTCGAGCTGCCGACGTTCCTCGGGGTCGTCCTCGGCCTGGTCGGGGCGGTCGTGCTCGCCCTGCTGCTCGGCGCGCCGACGCTGCGCCTGCGGGCCGACTACCTGGCGATCGTCACGATCGCGGCCGCCGAGATCGTGCGCCTGCTGTTCCGGTCGGTGTCGCTGTCGGAGTACACCGGCGGCTCGGACGGCCTCGGCCGCTTCGCCGAGGGCTTCTACTCCATCAACCCCTACGGCGAGGGCCGCTACGGCATCGGCCGGGTCGCCTTCAACGAGCGGGTGACCTGGGCGCTCACCGTCGGCTGGACGCTGGTGCTGCTGTCCTGCGTGCTGGTGTTCCTGCTCATGCGCAGCCCCTGGGGCCGCGTCCTCAAGGCGATCCGCGAGGACGAGGACGCCGTGCGCAGCCTCGGGAAGAACGTGTACTCCTACAAGCTGCAGAGCCTCGTGCTCGGCGGGGTGCTCGGCTGCCTCGCCGGCTTCGTCACCGCCTGGGGCAACGCGGTCGTCCAGCCGGACTTCTTCGGCACCGAGACGACGTTCTTCGCCTACACGATCGTCATCCTCGGCGGCGCCGCCCGCGTGCTCGGACCGGTCATCGGCGCCATGATCTTCTGGACGCTGCTGTCCCTCACCGACAACGTCCTCACGCAGGCCAAGTCGGCGGGGTACATCTCCGACACCGTCCTCACCACCTCCGAGATCGGCCAGGTGCGCTTCATGCTCGTCGGCCTCGGGCTCATGCTGCTCATGATCTTCAGGCCGCAGGGCCTGTTCGGCGACCGTAGGGAGCTCGCGCTCGATGCCCGGTGACCTGAGCACGTCGCTCACCCCCGCCAAGGACGCCGCCGTCCGTGCGCTGTCCGGCGTCGACCCGGTCCCCGGGTCGAAGAAGCCCGACCCGATCCTCGTCGCCGACGGGGTCACCCGCCGCTTCGGCGGGCTCACCGCCGTCGAGGTCGAGCACATCGAGGTGCAGCGCGGCTCGATCACGGCGCTCATCGGTCCGAATGGCGCCGGCAAGAGCACCTTCTTCAACCTGCTGACCGGCTTCGACCGGCCGAACGACGGCACCTGGTCGTTCAACGGCCAGTCGCTGGCGGGCGTCCCGTCGCACAAGGTCGCGCGCCGCGGGATGGTCCGCACGTTCCAGCTGACCAAGGCGCTGTCGCGCATGACGGTCATGCAGAACATGCTGCTCGGCGCGACGGGCCAGAAGGGCGAGAGCTTCCTGTCGGCGATCTTCCCGTTCGTCTGGAGGGCGCAGGAGAAGGCCAACACCGAGCGGGCCGAGGAGCTGCTGGCGCGCTTCAAGCTCGACAAGAAGCGTGACGACTTCGCCGGCACCATGTCCGGCGGCCAGCGCAAGCTGCTCGAGATGGCGCGCGCGCTCATGGTCGGCCCCGAGATGGTCATGCTCGACGAGCCGATGGCCGGTGTGAACCCGGCCCTCACCCAGTCGCTGCTCGGCCACGTGAAGGCCCTGCGCGAGGACGGGATGACGGTGCTGTTCGTCGAGCACGACATGGACATGGTGCGCGACATCAGCGACTGGGTCATCGTCATGGCCCAGGGCCGCGTGATCGCCGAGGGACCGCCGCACGACATCATGGCCAACGAGGCCGTCATCGACGCCTACCTCGGCGGCCACCACGACGCGCCGCTCACCGAGGCCGAGGAGCGGGCGCAGATCGAGGCCGGCGAGGCCGAGCTGCGCCAGGAGGGTTCGTCATGAGCAGCCGCAGGGTCACCGGCTCGGGCGCCGACGCCGACGACCCCGACGTCGTCGAGCAGGTCGTCTCCGCACCGACCACCCGCGGCCAGGAGGTGGCCGACCGCAGCGCCCACCTCGCCGCCGCCGAGGGCGCGCTGCTGCGCTGCGACGAGGTCGTGGCCGGCTACGTGCCGGGCGTCAACATCCTCAACGGCTGCGACCTGTACGTCGGCGACGGCGAGCTGGTCGGCATCATCGGCCCGAACGGTGCCGGCAAGTCGACGCTGCTCAAGGCGATGTTCGGCCTGGTGACGATCCGCTCCGGCACGGTCGTCCTGCGCGGTGAGGACATCACCGGGCTGAAGGCGCACTCGCTGGTGCGCAAGGGCGTCGGGTTCGTGCCGCAGACCGAGAACGTCTTCCCGAGCCTGACCATCGAGGAGAACCTCGAGATGGGCTCCTACCAGGCGCCCAAGCGGTTCGCCGAGCGCTTCGACTTCGTCGCGGGGCTGTTCCCGGCGCTGGCCGACCGGCGCAAGCAGCGCGCCGGCTCGCTGTCGGGCGGCGAGCGGCAGATGGTCGCCATGGGCCGGGCGCTCATGATGGAGCCGTCGGTCATCTTCCTCGACGAGCCGTCGGCGGGCCTGTCCCCCGCCCTGCAGGACGAGGTGTTCATCCGGGTCCGGCAGATCAACCGGGCCGGCGTCTCGGTCGTCATGGTGGAGCAGAACGCCCGCCGGTGCCTGCAGATCTGCGACCGCGGCTACGTGCTCGACCAGGGCCGCAACGCCTACA
>CAXTFU010000114.1:0-12864 GCA_964243385.1 uncultured bacterium
GTGCAGGCCGTCGTCGACCGGCCGAGCGCGGTGGTCCCGCCGCAGTGAGCTGACCGCCGGGTCCCGACCCGTCCGGCACGGACCGGTCTTCGACCGGCCGGGCACGCACGTGCACGACGAGGGGCCCGGCGACGTGTCGCCGGGCCCCTCGTCGAGGTGGAGCCTGCCGGGTTCGAACCGGCGACCCTCGCGTTGCAAACGCGATGCTCTACCAGCTGAGCTAAGGCCCCGTGGGTGCTGCGGTGGGTGCGGTCGTGCGGTGTGCTGTCGTGCGTGCGTCCCGGGTCCGGGACGGCGTCAGCGCAGGTCGGGCGGCGTGGTGGCCGCCGTCCACACGTCGCGGTCGGCCCGGCCGGCACGTGCCTGCTTGCGCAGGGCCACCACAGCGGCGCCGAGCAGGGCGGCCAGGACGGCGGATCGACGCACGGGCGCTCCTCGGGTGGTCGACTGCTGGCTCCGGGGTGGGCCTGGGAGGACTTGAACCTCCGGCCTCATCCTTATCAGGGATGCGCTCTAACCGCCTGAGCTACAGGCCCGGACGTGCCCGTGGGCACGGTCGGCGAGCCTAGCACCACTGCTCCGCGCGCCCGGCGCCGCGATCAGCCTCGCGCTCAGCCCTCGCGCTCGCCGAGGGTGACCTCGATACCGCCGGTGAACGACGCGCACAGGTTGTAGAGCAGCGAGCCGAGCGTGGCCAGCAGCGTGAGCAGGACCACGTTCGCGGCCGCGACGACCGCAGCGCCGCCGACGACCCGCGACGACGTGATGATCGCGGTCCCGTCACCGCTGGTCACCTCGTCGTACAGCTCGTTCACCGACGCCTGGACGCCCAGGCCGTCCAGGACCGCGTACAGGCCGGCGACGGCCGCCACGAGCGCGATGCCGAGCAGCAGCGACGCGATGAGCGCGAACACGAACACCGACCAGGGGTCGATGCGCTTGAGCGCGAGGCGGGCCTTGCGGGCGCGCGCGGGCGTGCGCGTGCTGTCGTCCGTCCGGGGCGGGGTCGGCCGCGGTGCGCTCGGCCGCGGTGGGGGGCGGCGGGCACCCGCTCCCGCACCGGCCAGCACCGTCGTCGGCGCTCCCGCTGCGGCGGCCTGCGGCCGTACCGAGGTCGGCGGCAGCGCTGCGCCACGGCCCGCTGCCGCACGTGCGTCGGGTCCCTGGGGCGTGGTCACGCCGGGCCCTCCTCGTCGTCGTCCGGTGCGGCGGACCCGTCCTCGCCCTCCGGCTCAGAGGTGGCCGCCTCGGGCTCCGGATCGGCGCCCTCCGCGAGCATGCCAGGCGCAACGGCGTCCGGGGCGTCCGCGGGTACCTCGAGATCGACCTGGGACCCGTCGTCGGACGTCGCGCCGGCGTCGGCGAGCACCCCGTCGGGCAGCTCGGCCTCGGCGGCGGCCTCGCCGTTGTGGGCCACGGCCACGACCGTCGCACCGGTCGACAGCGCCACGAGCTTCACGCCGCCGGTCGGGCGCGACAGGTAGCGCAGCGGCTGCACCGACATGCGGATGACGACGCCGGTGCTCGTGATCGCGAAGATCTCGTCGGCGTCCCGGACGATGAGCGCGCCCACCAGCTGCCCCCGGCCCTCCGGCATCTTCGCCGTGAGCACGCCGAGGCCACCGCGGCCCTGCGTCCGGTACTCCCGCAGCGCCGTCCGCTTGCCGAACCCGCCGTCCGAGACGACGAGCAGCGCCGTCGTCTCCTCGTCGCCGCCCGCCGGCGCCACCTGCATGGCCAGCAGCTCGTCGTCGCCGGCCAGGCGCATGCCGATGACGCCGGACGTGGCGCGGCCCATCGGGCGCAGCGCGTCGTCGGAGGCGAGGAACCGGATCGACTGCGCCGCCCGGCTGACCAGCAGCAGGTCGTCCTGGTCGCTGATGAGCGCTGCGGCGATGAGCTCGTCGTCCTCGCGCAGGTTGATGCCGATGAGCCCGCTGGAGCGGCCGTTGTCGTACTCGGTCAGCGCCGTCTTCTTCACCAGGCCCTTGCGGGTGGCGAGCACCAGGTACGGCGCGGCAGCGTAGTCGCGCAGGGCGATGACCTGCGCGATCCGCTCGTCGGGCTGGAAGGCCAGGATGTTCGCGACGTGCTGGCCGCGGCCGTTGCGGTTGGCCTCGGGCAGCTCGTGCGCCTTGGCCCGGTACACGCGGCCCTTGTCGGTGAAGAACAGCAGCCAGTGGTGCGTCGTCGTGACGAAGAACCGCTCGACGATGTCGTCCTGCTTCAGCGAGGCGCCCTGCACGCCGCGGCCGCCGCGCCGCTGCGAGCGGTACAGGTCGGTCCGGGTCCGCTTGGCGTAGCCGCCGCGGGTCACCGTGACGACGACGTCCTCCTGCGCGATGAGGTCCTCGGCGCTCATGTCGCCCTCGTGCGGGACGACACGGGTGCGGCGCTCGTCGCCGTAGCGCTCGACGATCTCGCCGAGCTCCTCGCCGATGATGGCGCGCTGGCGGGCCGGGTCGGCCAGGATCGCCTGCAGGTCGGCGATCTCGCGCTCGCGCTCGGCCAGCTCGTCCATGATGCGCTGGCGCTCGAGAGCGGCCAGCCGGCGCAGCTGCATGTCGAGGATGGCGATCGCCTGGACCTCGTCGATGTCGAGCAGCGCCATGAGCTCGCTGCGCGCGGCCTCGGCGCTCGCCGACGCGCGGATGAGCGCGATGACGTCGTCCATGCGGTCGAGCGCCTTGGCGAGCGCCCGCAGGATGTGCGCGCGCTCCTCGGCGCGGCGCAGCTGGAAGCGGGTGCGCCGCACGATGACGTCGACCTGGTGGGCGACGTAGTAGCGGACGAACTCGTCCAGCCGCAGCGTGCGGGGCACCCCGTCGACGATCGCCAGCATGTTGCAGCCGAACGTGTACTGCAGCTGGGTGTGCTTGTAGAGGTTGTTCAGGACGACCTTGGCGACGGCGTCGCGCTTGAGCACGATGACGAGGCGCTGGCCGAGGCGCTGCGAGCCCTCGTCGCGGACGTCGGCGATGCCGCCGACCTTGCCGTCGCGCACGAGGTCGGCGATCGACTCGGCCAGGTTGTCCGGATTCACCTGGTACGGCAGCTCGCTGACGACCAGGATCGTGCGGCCCTTGGCGTCCTCGTCGACCTCGACGACCGCACGCATCCGCACCGAGCCGCGTCCGGTGCGGTAGGCCTCCTCGATGCCGCTGCGGCCGACGATGAGCCCGCCGGTCGGGAAGTCCGGGCCCTGCACCCGCGCCAGCAGCGCGTCGAGCAGCTCCTCGGCGCCGGCCTCGGGGTGGGCGAGCGCCCACTGCACGCCGGACGCCACCTCCCGCAGGTTGTGCGGCGGGATGTTCGTCGCCATGCCGACCGCGATGCCGGACGAGCCGTTCACCAGCAGGTTCGGGATGCGGCTCGGCAGGATCGTCGGCTCCTGCGAGCGCCCGTCGTAGTTCGGGCTGAAGTCGACGGTCTCCTGGTCGATCTCGCGCAGCATCTCCATGGCCAGCGGGGCGAGCCGGCACTCGGTGTAGCGCATGGCGGCCGCCGGGTCGTTGCCCGGCGAGCCGAAGTTGCCGTTGCCGTCGACCAGCGGGTAGCGCAGCGACCAGGGCTGCGCCAGGCGCACGAGGGTGTCGTAGATCGCCGAGTCGCCGTGCGGGTGGTAGTTGCCCATCACGTCGCCGACGACGCGGGCGCACTTGAAGTACCCGCGGTCGGGCCGGTAGCCGCCGTCGTACATCGCGTACAGGACGCGGCGGTGCACGGGCTTGAGCCCGTCCCGCACCTCGGGGAGCGCGCGGCCGACGATCACCGACATCGCGTAGTCGAGGTACGAGCGCTGCATCTCGACTTCGATGCCCACGGGCTCGACCCGGTCGCCGGGCGGCGGAGGGGGCGGGAGGACGTCGGTCACGGAGGTCCCTTCTCAGGCGGTTCCACGTGGAACCAGAGGTGGTGCACAGACGGGCCGACGAGCCGCCGTGCCAGCACGGGACGGCGGCTCGTCCGGGCTAGATGTCGAGGAAGCGGACGTCGCGGGCGTTGCGCTGGATGAACGAGCGGCGCGCCTCGACGTCCTCGCCCATGAGCGTGGAGAACAGCTCGTCGGCGGTGGCGGCGTCGTCGAGGGTGACCTGCAGCAGCACGCGCTCGGCCGGGTCCATGGTGGTCGACCACAGCTCGCCGGCGTTCATCTCGCCGAGGCCCTTGAAGCGCTGCACCGCGTCCTTGGGCAGCTTGCGGCCCGCCTCCTGGCCGGCGCGGATGAGCCCGTCGCGCTCGCGGTCGGAGTAGGCGTACTGCTGGTCGTCGCGGCCCCACTTGATCTTGTAGAGCGGCGGCTGCGCGAGGTAGACGAAGCCCTGCTCGACGAGCGGGCGCATGAAGCGGAACAGCAGCGTCAGCAGCAGCGTGCGGATGTGCTGGCCGTCGACGTCCGCGTCGGCCATGAGCACCACCTTGTGGTAGCGCAGCTTGCTGATGTCGAACTCCTCGTGGATCCCGCAGCCGAGGGCGGTGATCATCGCCTGGACCTCGTTGTTGTTGAGGACCCGGTCGATGCGCGCCTTCTCGACGTTGAGGATCTTCCCGCGGATGGGCAGGATCGCCTGGAACTTCGAGTCGCGGCCGCCCTTTGCGCTGCCGCCGGCGCTGTCGCCCTCGACGACGTAGATCTCGGACTCGCGGGGGTCGGTCGACTGGCAGTCGGCGAGCTTGCCCGGCAGCGAGGACGACTCGAGCAGGCCCTTGCGGCGCGTGAGCTCGCGCGCCTGGCGGGCGGCCAGCCGGGCGCGCGCGGCCTGCGTGGCCTTGAGCACGATGAGCTTGCCGTCGGTGGGGTTGCGGTCGAACCAGTCCTTGAGCCACTCGCGCGTGGCCTTCTGCACGAAGGTCTTCGCCTCGGAGTTGCCGAGCTTGGTCTTGGTCTGCCCCTCGAACTGCGGGTCGGCCAGCTTGAGGCTGATGATCGCCGTCAGGCCCTCGCGGATGTCGGAGCCCTCGAGGTTGGTGTCCTTCTCCTTGAGGTGGCCCTTGCTGCGCGCCCAGTCGTTGAACGTCGTGGTGAGCGCGGTCCGGAAGCCCTCCTCGTGGGTGCCGCCCTCCGCGGTGTTGATCGTGTTGGCGAAGGTGTACACCGACTCGGAGTACGAGTCGTTCCACTGCATCGCCACCTCGACCGACATGCGCATGCCCGTCGAGGTCTCGTCCGAGAAGCCGATGACCGTCGGGTGCACCGGCGCCCGCGTCGAATTGAGGTGCCGGACGTAGTCCTCCAGGCCGCCGGGGTAGTGGAAGCGCTCCTCGAGCACCTCGCCGCCGTTGAGCTCGACCCGCTCGTCGCGCAGGGTGATGGCCAGGCCCTTGTTGAGGAACGCCATCTCCTGCAGCCGGCGGTGCAGCGTCTCGCGCGAGTAGGTGGTGGTCTCGGCGAAGATCTCCGGGTCGGCCCAGAACGCGACCGTGCTGCCCGTCTCGTCGGTCGACGCGCCGGCGAGCAGCGGCTCGGGGACCGAGCGGAAGTAGCTCTGCGTCCACACCCGGCCGTCGCGGCGGATCTCGACCTCCATGCGGGTCGACAGCGCGTTGACGACGGCTGCGCCGACGCCGTGCAGACCGCCTGACACGGCGTAGGACTCGCCGTCGAACTTGCCGCCGGCGTGCAGCGTCGTCAGGACGACCTCGAGGGCAGGGCGCTTCTCGACGGGGTGCATGTCGACCGGGATGCCGCGGCCGTTGTCCTGCACGCGGACCCCACCGTCGGCGAGCAGCGTCACGACGATGGTGTCGCACCAGCCGGCCAGCGCCTCGTCCACCGCGTTGTCGACCACCTCGTAGACCAGGTGGTGCAGCCCGCGCTCGCCGGTGGAGCCGATGTACATGCCCGGGCGCTTGCGGACCGCCTCGAGGCCCTCGAGCACGGTGATCGACGACGCGCCGTAGCCGTTGCCGCCCCCGTTGCCGTTGCCGCCGCCGTCGGTGCCCGGGGTGCTGGCGGCGGGAGCGGCGGGGGGAGCGGCCGGGTCACCGGAGCCCGGCGGGACGGGCGAGGACGGGACGGTCGGCTCGGTCATGCAGCGGCTCCGCTCTCCCGCGCCGCATCGCGGCGCAGGTCCTGCCGCGCCGGGCCAGTCCGCCACGGGGCGGGGCTGCCGCCGGAGCGGGCTCGAGGCAGTCCAGGCCGGCGGGCGTCCCGGCGGGGCGCTCCGTGCCCCGACCGGGGTGCGTTCACCGCTCAGACTACCTCGTGTTCGGCCACGACCCCCGAGAACGCGCCTCAGGCGCCTCCTGGCGCGCCGTGCCCCCCGCGGCGTGGGGACCCACGGACCCGGCCCGCCGGGCGCCAGGGACCCGCTGCTCCCCCGGGCCGTCGGGCACCCCCCGGTCCGCCGGCCTCAGCCGTACGTGTCGCGCGGCCCCCGGCCCTTGACGCGGCGCGGGCCCTTGCGCCAGTCGGCCTGGGCCGGCCCGCGCACCACGATGCCCGTCACGACGCCCGTGCCGGCCCGCTCGGCCAGCCGGGCGGTCATCGTCCGGGTCAGCAGGCGCAGCTGCGTCGCCCAGGCGGACGACTCCGCGATCAGCACCAGCTCGCCGTCCTGCAGCGAGGCGGGGCGGCAGTGGTCGGCGATCTCCGGCCCGACCAGGCGGTCCCAGTTGGCGAGCACGTTGGCCGCCGCGGTGGTGTCCTCCCAGCCGCGCTCGGCCACCAGTCGCCCGATCATGTCGCCGAACCGCACGGGGTCGCGGGCGTCTGGACCGGACCCCGACCGCTGCCCGGCGCGCAGCGCGGGGCGACCGCGCGACGCCCCCGGGTAGGTGCCCTTGGCCCGGGCCGCGGCGCGGGCCGAGGCGAGCGCGGCGCGGACGAGGTCCGGACCGCGCAGCGGCGCCTCACCGGTCGACTCGGCTCCTGTTCCACGTGGAACGGCGCCTGCAGCGTCGGTCCCAGGTGAGCCGTCACCGGCAGGGTGCGCAGGAAGCGGCGCCTGCCCAGGACGCTGCGCCTGCCCTGGGCGCGGGGCCTGCCCAGGGAGCGGGGCGTCGTCGTCAGTCGACACGGGTGACCTCGCCCTCGGCGACGTCCCAGCGAACGCCGGCCAGCGCCGCCGGCACGTCAGCCGCCACGGCGGCCGTCACCAGCACCTGCTCGGCGCCGCCCACGAGCTCGGCGAGCCGGTCGCGCCGGCCCTCGTCGAGCTCGGCGAACACGTCGTCGAGCACCAGCACCGGCTCGCCCCCGTCCGCCCGCAGCAGCTCGTAGGACGCGAGCCGCAGGGCGAGCGCGTACGACCACGACTCGCCGTGCGAGGCGTACCCCTTCACCGGCAGGCCGGCCAGCTCCAGCACGAGGTCGTCGCGGTGCGGGCCGACGAGGGACACCCCGCGCTCGACCTCCTGCGAGCGCACCCGCGCCAGCTCGGCGAGCAGCGCGGCCGCCAGCGCCTCGCGGTCGCGCGTCGGCACCCCGTCGTCGGTCGGCAGCGCCTCGCCCAGCGACGAGCGGTAGGTGAGCGCGGTCGAGCCGCGCGCGCCGCTGCCGCCGACCGCGACCGCGCGGTAGGCCGTCGCGACCCTCGGCCGCAGGGCCTCGACGAGGGCCAGGCGGGCGCCCAGCAGGTCGGCGCCGCTGCGCGCGAGGTGGGTGTCCCACACGTCCAGGGTGCGCATGTCGCCGCCACCGGAGCGCCGGGCGAGGAACGCCGTCTTGAGCAGGGCGTTGCGCTGCTTCAGCACGCGGTCGTAGTCGGCGCGCACGCCCGCGTAGCGGGGGGCGCTCGCCACCAGCAGGTCGTCCAGGAAGCGGCGGCGCTCGGACGGGTCGCCGCGCACGAGCGACAGGTCCTCCGGGGCGAACAGCACCGTGCGCAGCACGCCCAGGACCTCGCGCGCCCGCGGGACCGGTGCACGGTTGATGCGCGCGCGGTTCGCCCGGCCCGGGTTCACCTCGAGCTCGACCAGCGTGCTGCGGCCGTCGCGCTCGACCGTCGCCCGCACGACGGCGCGCTCGGCGCCCGCGCGCACGAGCGGGGCGTCAGCGGCCACCCGGTGCGAGGCCAGCGTGGCCACGTAGCCGATCGCCTCGACGACGTTGGTCTTGCCCTGGCCGTTCGCACCCACCAGCGCGGTCGAGCCTGGTCCGAGCTCGAGGTCGAGCTCGGACCAGGACCGGTAGTCCACGAGCGACAGGTGGCTGACGTGCACGGTCGACCGGACGCGTCGTGGTCGGAGGTGGGGGGAGGTCAGGTGCCGGCGGGCGTGCCGGGCCCACCGGTGACCGCGCCGGCGCCCGGGTCGCCCTCGGCGCTGCTCGGCGCGCCCGCGTCGGCGCCGGGGCTGTCCGCGCCGCGCTCGACCGAGCCGGCCGCGGCGGTGACGGCGTGCCCGCCGAACTGGTTGCGCAGCGCGGCGATCATCTTCATCGCGGGGGAGTCGTCCTGGCGCGAGGAGAAGCGGGCGAACAGCGCGGCGGTGATGACCGGCAGCGGGACGGCGTGGTCGACGGCCGCCTCGACGGTCCAGCGTCCCTCGCCCGAGTCCTGCGCGAAGCCGCGCAGCCCGGACAGGTCATCGTCCTCGTTCAGCGCGTTCACCATGAGGTCGAGCAGCCAGGACCGGATGACGGTCCCCTTCTGCCAGCTCGCCACGACGGCCGGGACATCGGTGATGACGTCGGTCGCCATCATGAGCTCCCAGCCCTCGGCGTAGGCCTGCATGAGGCCGTACTCGATGCCGTTGTGGACCATCTTGGCGAAGTGGCCGGCACCGACCTTGCCGGCGTGCACGAACCCGGAGTCGCCCTCGGGCTTCAGCACGTCGAAGAAGGTCTGGACCTTCGCGACGTCGGCGTCGTCGCCGCCGCACATGAGCGCGTAGCCCTCGGTGAGGCCCCAGACGCCGCCGGACACGCCGCAGTCGACGAAGCCGATGCCCTGGGGCTCGAGCTCGGCGGCGTGCCGCTGGTCGTCGGTGTAGCGCGAGTTGCCGCCGTCGACGATGACGTCGCCCGGCTCGAGCAGCCCGGCGAGCTGGTCGATCGTGTCGTAGGTCGGCGGTCCGGCCGGGACCATGACCCACACCACGCGGGGTGCCTCGAGGGCCCCGACGAGCTCCTCGAGCGTGCCGACCTGCCGGCCGCTGTCCTCCGACCGGTCGTAGCCCACGACGGTGTGGCCACCACGGCGCAACCGCTCCGCCATGTTGCCGCCCATGCGACCCAGCCCGATCATGCCCAGCGTTGCCATGTCTCTCCTTCGACGTCGAACGGGTGGAGGTCCTGCCCCGGCATCAGCCTGACAGGCGGACCGGCATGAGCAGGTACCGGTAGTCCGCGGCGGCGGGCGACGCGCCCTCGTCCCGCTTGCCGGTGAGCACGGCGGGACGGGTCGGTCCGGTGAACGACAGGGTCGTCGTGTCGCTGTCGACGGCGCCGAGCCCGTCCAGCAGGTACTGCGGGTTGAAGGCGATCGAGAACGGCTCGCTGCTGGCCGGGCCCTCCCAGCCGCACTCGAGCTGCTCGCTGGCCTGCGCGTCGTCGGCGCCGCCGGCCTCCAGCACCACGCCGTCGGCCGAGAAGCCCAGCCGGACGGGGGCGTTGCGGGCCGCGACGAGCGACACGCGCTTCACCGCGTCGACGAACGGCCCGGTCGCGACCTCGGCGAGCGCCGTGCTCTCGGACGGCAGCAGCGAGCGGTACTTCGGGAACTCGCCCTCGAGCAGCCGGGACGTCGTGCGGCGGCCCGCGCCCTCGAAGCCGATCATCCCCTCGGACACGCCGGCCGAGCCCGCCGTCTGCAGCGCGAGCACCACCTCGGGGCCGGACGTCAGCGCGCGGGCCGTCTCGGCGAGGGTGCGCGCCGGCACCAGGGCGGTCGTCGACAGGTCCGGCGACGCGGGACGCCAGGGCAGCGTGCGGACGGCGAGCCGGTAGCGGTCGGTCGCGGCGAGCGTGAGCTGCTCCCCCTCGATCTCGAACCGCACGCCCGTCAGCACGGGGAGCGTGTCGTCACGACCGGCGGCGAGCGCGACCTGCGCGACGGCGGAGGCGAAGACGTCCGAGCCGAGCGTGCCGGCCGTCTCCGGCATCGCGGGCAGCGCCGGGTAGTCCTCGACCGGCAGCGTCGGCAGCGTGAAGCGCGCCGGCCCGCAGGTGAGCACGACGCGGGTGCCCTCGACGCGCAGGTCGACCGGCTGGGCGGGCAGCGAGCGGACGATGTCGGACAGCAGCCGCCCCGGCACGAGGACGCGTCCCGGTTCGGCGGCGGTGGCGTCCAGGCGCACCCGCGAGCTGACCTCGTAGTCGAAGCCCGACACCTCCATCCCCCGGTCGCCGACCTCGAGCAGCAGCCCGAGCAGCACCTGCATCGGCGGGCGGGCCGGCAGGGAGCGCGCGGTCCAGACGACGGCGTCCGCGAGCGCGTCGCGCTCGACCCTCAGCTCCATGCGTGGCGTGCCTCTCGAGACGGGGACTTCAGGGATCGGACGTCGGTGCCGAGGACGGGTGCAGCGGCCGGAGGTCGGTGCGCCGTCCCGATGGGTCTCGCAGGAGGTCTCGCGGTCGGTCTTGCAGGGGGCGGAGCAGTGCGTGCGGTGGTGGTCCTGCGGGTCCAGACCCTGCCAGACGCCCGTCCTCCACAGGAACGCCTCCCCCAGAGCACGGGGTGGAGGTCCTGAGGGAGTGCTCCCTGTCGTGGTGTCAGGGACGTGCATCCCTGTGGACCGCGCTCGTCGGTGCAGGTCGTGCGGCGTGGCGGCGTGTGCGCCCGTTGTGGACGCGACCCCGTGCGTCCGTGGACGGCTGGGGACGGACGGGCGGCCGTGCGGTGTCGTCCACGGGGCGCCGGGGCGTTGTCCCCAGTTGTCCACACGCTTGTCCCCACACTGTGCGTACTCGCCTGGTCCACCGTCACGGCTGGCGGGAGCGGGTCTTGATGCGGTTGGTGAGCTCGGCGACCTGGTTGTAGGTGGCGCGGCGCTCCGGCATCTGCGCCCGGATCTTGCGGTCGGCGTGGATGACCGTGGTGTGGTCGCGGCCGCCGAACATCTGGCCGATCTTGGGCAGCGACAGGTCGGTGAGCTCGCGGCACAGGTACATGGCGATCTGCCGGGCCGTGACGAGCATCCGCGACCGCGACGACCCGCACAGGTCCTCCATGGTCAGCCCGAAGTACTCGGCCGTCGCTGCCATGATCGTCGCGCCGGTGATCTCAGGGCCGCCGTCGGCGGGGATGAGGTCCTTGAGGACGACCTCGGCCAGCGACAGGTCGACCGACTGGCGGTTCAGCGAGGCGAAGGCTGTGACCCGGATGAGCGCGCCCTCGAGCTCGCGGATGTTGC
This sequence comes from uncultured bacterium, assembly GCA_964243385.1. Taxonomy (GTDB): domain Bacteria; phylum Actinomycetota; class Actinomycetes; order Mycobacteriales; family SCTD01; genus SCTD01. The sequence goes on from CAXTFU010000114.1 coordinate 11,296, forward strand.
GCGAGATCTTGGACGCGATGAACTCGAGCACGTCCGGCGGCGCCGCGAGGCGGTCCTGCGCGGCCTTCTTGCGCAGGATGGCGATGCGGGTCTCGAGGTCGGGCGGCTGCACGTCGGTGATGAGGCCCCACTCGAAGCGGGTGCGCAGCCGGTCCTCCAGGGTGGACAGCTGCTTGGGGGGCCGGTCGGAGCTGATGACGATCTGCTTGCTGGCGTTGTGGAGGGTGTTGAAGGTGTGGAAGAACTCCTCCTGCGTCCCCTCCTTGTGCTCGAGGAACTGGATGTCGTCGACGAGCAGGATGTCGACGTCGCGGTAGCGCCGGCGGAACGTCTCGGCCTTGCCGTCGCGGATCGAGTTGATGAAGTCGTTCGTGAACTCCTCGGAGCTCACGTAGCGCACCCGGGCGCCCGCGAACAGGTGCTGCGCGTAGTGCCCGATGGCGTGCAGCAGGTGCGTCTTGCCGAGGCCGCTCTCGCCGTAGACGAACAGCGGGTTGTACGCCTTGGCCGGCGCCTCGGCCACCGCGACCGCCGCGGCGTGCGCGAAGCGGTTGGACGCGCCGATGACGAACGTCTCGAAGGCGTACTTCGGGTTCAGGCGCGCCGGCTCGACCGGTCCTCGCGGGCCGCTGCCACCCGGCAGGCGACGGACGTCGTCCAGGCCGCGCCCGGGGTCGCCCGGGCGCGGGTCGTCGCGCCGCGGGTCGTACCGGTCGGCCCCGGAGCGGTCGCCGTCGGAGCGGTCGCCGCCGTCGTACCGGTCGCCGTCGTACCGGTCGGGCGAGGCGTACCGGTCGGGGTCGTAGCGCCGGGCGTCGTACCGGTCGGGGCCGAACCCGTCGGACTGGCCGCCGTCGGGGCCGCCGCCGGGCGGCCCGCCGGCGGAGGAGCGACGCGCGTCAGCGCCGTCGGCGTAGCGGTCGGGCTCGTCGCGGGCCGCGCCGAAGCCGGCGCCGTAGCCGTCGGCGCCGCGGGCGAAGGGACGACCGTCCTGCCCGCCGTCCCCGAAGGGCGCGTCCGCTCCGTAGGCGCCGTCGTCGTAGCCGGACCGGCCCCCGCGCCCCTCGCCGCTGCCGTCGCCGGACGCGGAGGCTGAAGTCGCGGCTGCGGCGGACGGTGGCTGCACTGTGACGGCGACGCGGATGTCGCGTCCGTAGGCGGTGGACAGCGCCTGCGCGATGACCGGGCGCAGCCGGCTGTCGAGCACGTCCTTGGCGAACTCGTTGGGGGCGGCGAGCAGCGCGGTGTCCTCCACCAGGCCGAGCGGACGCGTCAGCGCGATCCACGCCCGGTGCTGCGGTGACAGCGTGCCGTCGCCGAGGGCCGCCACGGCGCGCGGCCACACGTCGTCCAGCGCGAGCGGGACGTCGCGGCCGTCGCCGGGGCGCGGCCCGGACGGGCTGCCCGGCTCGGGCACGGGGTCCAGCCGGAGCTGGCGGACCGGACGCGGCTCGGGCTCGTCCCCGGGCCGCTCGTCGGGACGCGCCGGGTCGGCGGTGCTCCCCAGGAGCCCGGTGTCCGGCTGGAGCTCTGTGTCCGGCTGGAGCTCTGTGTCCGGCTGGAGCTCTG
>CAXTFU010000115.1:0-713 GCA_964243385.1 uncultured bacterium
TGCGCGGCCCGGACGAGGTGCTGCTGCTCGACGAGCCGGACAACTACCTCGACGTGCCCGGCAAGCGCTGGCTCGAGGCAGCGCTCGCCGACTCGTCCAAGACGGTGCTGTTCGTCAGCCACGACCGCGAGCTGCTGGCCCGCTCGGCCACCCGCGTCGTGACGATCGAGGCGCACGGCGCCTGGGTGCACGGCGGCGGGTTCGACACCTACGCCGACGCCCGGCGTGCCCGGCGCGAGCGGCTCGAGGAGCTGCACAAGCGCTGGGACGAGGAGAAGGAGCGGCTGCGCAAGCTGGTCATCACCCTGCGCGAGCAGGCCAAGATCAGTCCCGACATGGCCAGCCGGTACTCGGCCATGCAGACCCGCTACGACAAGTTCCTGGCCGCCGGGCCGCCGCCCGAGCAGGTCGTCGACCAGAAGGTGGTCATGCAGCTCAAGGGCGGCCGGACGGGCGTGCGCGCGCTCACCTGCGCAGGGCTCGAGCTGACCGGCCTCATGCAGCCGTTCGACCTCGAGGTCTTCTACGGCGAGCGGGTGGCGGTGCTCGGCTCGAACGGCAGCGGCAAGTCGCACTTCCTGCGGCTGCTGGCCGGCCAGCCGGTGGCGCACACCGGCGACTGGCGGCTCGGCGCCCGGGTGGAGCCGGGCTGGTTCGCGCAGACGCACGAGCAGCCTGACCTGCACGGGCGGAGCCTCGTCGAGGTGCTGCAC
>CAXTFU010000115.1:723-12643 GCA_964243385.1 uncultured bacterium
GGGCTGGACCGCGCGCAGGCCATCGGGGCGCTGCGGCGCTACGAGCTGCACGGGCAGGCCGACCAGGGCTTCGAGACGCTGTCCGGCGGCCAGCAGGCGCGCGTGCAGGTGCTGCTGCTCGAGCTGTCGGGCTGCACGATGCTGCTGCTCGACGAGCCGACCGACAACCTCGACCTCGACAGCGCCGAGGCGCTCGAGGAGGGGCTGCAGGCCTTCGACGGCACGGTCGTCGCGGTCACGCACGACCGCTGGTTCGCCCGCGGCTTCGACCGCTTCGTGGTCTTCGGCTCGGACGGAAGGGTGTACGAGGCGCCGCAGCCGGTGTGGGACGAGGGGAGGGTCGCGCGTGCGCGCTGAGGCGGTGGAGGACGTCGAGGTCGTCCGCGTCCGGCCGCAGGACTGGCCGGCGCTGCGGTCGCTGCGGCTCGAGGCGCTGCAGGACAGCCCGGTCGCCTTCTGCGAGCGGTACGCGGACGCGGTCGCCGAGCCCGACGAGGGCTGGCAGGCCCGAGCGGCCCGCGGCGCCGAGGGCGGCGACTCCTTCCAGCTGCTGGCCTGGCAGCGCGACCTGCCGGTCGCCACCTGCGTCGGCTTCCGCGACGGTGACGACGCGGTGCTGGCCGCGGTCTACGTGACGCCGTCGTGCCGGGGCCGCGGACTGCTGGACGCGATGGTCGGGCAGGTCGCGGACTGGGCCCGCGCGCAGGGCGCGGTGCAGCTGCGCCTGCTGGTGCACGAGACGAACGCCGCGGCGCGCCGGGCGTACGAGCGGCTGGGCTTCGCCGCGACGGGGCACCGCGAGCCGTACCCGCTCGACCGGTGCACCGACGAGGTCGAGCTGGCCCGCCCGCTGCAGGCCGGTCCGGCGCTCGGGGCCTGAGCGGGCCGTCGCAGGGCGCACCCGGCGGTGACCCGCTGTTGCGAGGACCGTCACGCTGCGGAAACGGGACGCCGGAACGGTGGGCACCCGTCGCCACGGCCGCGGCCGACGTCGAGCAGCCCGCTCCCTCGTCGAGCCCGGTCCTCGTGCGCCGGCCAGGTGAAGGAGCCCACGACATGACGTCCCACCACTGGAGCTCGGTCAGCCGGCGCAGCCTGCTGGCGGCAGGGCTCGCGGTCCCGCTCGCGGCGAGCCTGCCCGCCGCGGCGCAGGCCCAGGAACGGACCGGCGCGCCCGCCCGCGGGCCTCGCAACCGCTGGGACGTCCACCTCGAGGCGACGCCCGACAACCTGCACTGGGGCGGCTTCCCGATCGACTGGGACCCGGCCGTCGTCATCCGGTCCGGGCGGATCGTCCGCGTCGACCTGCTGTCGCACCAGGGCGCGACCCAGGCGGTGCACCCGCACGAGTACTTCGCGGCCTTCGGCGCCGGGCCGGAGGCGGTCCTGCCCGACGCCGTCGGGTTCTGGGAGAGCCGGGCCGAGCGCCAGGCCACCGGCCGGCAGTACGGCGGCCACGTGCTGACCGGACCGATCTACGTCGAGCGGGCCGAGCCGGGCGACACCCTCGCCATCGACGTCCTGGACGTCCGGACCCGGACGCCGTTCGGCTTCAACAACACCGCCGCGAACAGCGGCGTGATGGCGGAGTTCTACCCGGGCTGGCGCGAGGGCGACGCGGGCCTGGACATCCCCGCGCAGATCCCGCCGGGCATGCCGGCGGGGGTGTGGCCGGACGTCCGGACGCACATGTACCGGGTCGGGCGGCACAGGGGCGACGACGTCGTCTTCTTCGCCGACGGCCTCACGATCCCGGCCCGGCCGTTCCCGGGCATCGTCGCGGTCGCCCCGCAGAGCGGGGTCTTCATCGGCAACACCGAGGACGCTGCGCCGCCGGCCAGCGGGGTGCAGAACTCGACGCCGCCGTGGACCTTCGGCGGGAATCTGGACGTCCGCGACCTCTGCGCGGGCTCGACGCTGTACCTGCCGGTGTTCCAGCCCGGTGGCCAGGTCTTCATGGGGGATCCGCACAGCGCCCAGGGCGACGGCGAGGTCAGCGGGACGGCCGTCGAGCACTCGTGCGTCGGCGACTTCCGCATCAGGCTCATCAAGCACACCGAGACCGAGCTGCCGTGGGCCGAGAACGACACGCACTGGATCATGATGGGCATCCACTGGGACCTCGACCGCGCGATGCGCATGGCGGTGGAGAAGACCGTGGACTTCCTGGTCACCACCCAGGGCCTCACGGCGCCCAAGGCCTACTCCTTCGCCTCGATCGCCGTGAACTACCACAACGCGGAGGTCGTGGACCGCACGCAGGTGGTCACCGGCTACATCCCCAAGGACGTCTTCCAGCGCCGCCGCTGAGCGGTGCGGCGGAGGGCCGTCGGCAGTGCAGGGGCCCGGACGGGGGATCCGCTATCGTGGTGGGCTGTTGCGCGGCGCGTCGTGTCGACGTGCGCCCTGCGCGAGCAGTCCCGGAGTCTCACCCGAGTCACACCAAGCCTTCACAGAGTCTGGCGGTCCAGTGCGCACGTTCACCCCGAAGCCCGGCGACATCTCCCGCGCCTGGCACGTCATCGACGCCGAGGACATCGTGCTCGGCCGCCTGGCCAGCCAGGCGGCGACGCTGCTGCGCGGCAAGCACAAGCCGTACTACGCGCCGCACCTGGACACCGGCGACTTCGTCGTCATCGTCAACGCCGGCAAGGTCGCGATGACGGGCAAGAAGGCCGAGCAGTCGACGGTCTACAGCCACTCCGGCTTCCCGGGCGGGCTGAAGCGGACCTCGTACGCCGACGTGCTGGCGACCCGTCCCGAGCGCATCGTCGAGAAGGCGATCAAGGGCATGCTCCCGCACAACACCCTCGGCCGGCAGATGCTGAGCAAGCTGAAGGTCTACGCCGGTCCCACGCACCCCCACCAGGCGCAGGCCCCTGTGCCGTTCGAGCTGAAGCAGGTCTCCCAGTGACCGTCCTGACCGCCGGCGCTGCTGCCGGTACCGATCTCATCCAGACCGTCGGCCGCCGCAAGGAGGCCATCGTCCGCGTGCGCCTCGTGCCGGGCACCGGCCAGTACACGCTGAACGGCCGCACCCTCGAGCAGTACTTCCCGAACAAGGTGCACCAGCAGGCCATCAACGAGCCGTTCGTCACGCTCGAGAAGGCCGAGCAGTACGACGTCATCGCCCGTCTGCACGGCGGCGGCATCAGCGGCCAGGCTGGCGCGCTGCGCCTGGCCATCGCCCGGGCCCTCATCGAGGTCGAGCCGGACGACCGGCCCGCCCTGAAGAAGGAGGGGTTCCTCACCCGCGACGCGCGGATCAAGGAGCGCAAGAAGTACGGCCTCAAGAAGGCCCGCAAGGCGCCCCAGTACTCGAAGCGCTAGTCGTCCCCGCCGAGGCGGTCCCGGTCACCGGGGCCGCCTCGCGGCATGTCGAGAGGTCCCGCATGAGCAGGTCTGCATGAGCCGGTCGTCATGAGCAGGTCGTCATGAGCAGGGCCCGGCTGTTCGGCACGGACGGCGTCCGCGGCCTCGCCAACGGCGACGTCCTGACCCCCGAGCTCGCGCTGGCCGTCGCCCGCAGCGCCGCGCACGAGCTGCTGGCGCTGCGCGGCGGCGCCGGGAGGCCGCGGGCGGTGATCGGCCGCGACACCCGGCCGTCCGGCCCGATGCTGGAGGCCGCGGCGGCCGCGGGGTTCGCCAGCACCGGGGTCGACGTCGAGCTGCTGGGCGTCGTGCCGACCCCTGTCGTCGCGCACGCCTGCGCGCGGGGCGGCGCCGACCTCGGCCTGGTCGTGAGCGCCTCGCACAACGCCATGCCGGACAACGGCCTGAAGCTGTTCGGCCCGGGTGGCTGGAAGCTGCCGGACGACGTCGAGGTGGCCCTCGAGCGCGGCCTCGGCAGTACCGCCGAGCGCCCCACCGGGCTCGCACTGGGTCGCATCGCGGCCGCACCGGAGGGGACCGGCGCCTACGTCGACGACCTGCTCGCGGCGCTGCCCGCACCGGCGCGCGGGCTGAAGGTCGTCGTCGACTGCGCGCAGGGCGCCGCGTCGGCCCTGGCGCCCGAGGTCTACCGGCGCGCCGGCGCCGAGGTCGTCGCCATCGCGGCCGACGGCGACGGCGCCCGCATCAACGACGGCTCCGGGGCGACGCACCTGGGCCTGCTGCAGGCCGCGGTCGTCGAGCACGGCGCCGACCTCGGCCTCGCGCACGACGGCGACGCCGACCGGTGCCTGGCCGTCGACGCGTCCGGCGCGGTGGTGGACGGCGACCAGCTGCTCGCGCTGCTGGCCGTCGGCCGGCACGAGCGCGGGGCGCTGCCGACCGGCACGGTCGTCGCCACGGTGATGAGCAACCTCGGCTTCGTCCGGGCGATGGACGAGCGCGGGATCCGGGTCGTGCAGACGGCGGTCGGGGACCGCTACGTGCTGGAGGCGATGCGGGCCGGCGGGCACGTGCTCGGCGGCGAGCAGTCGGGCCACACGGTGCAGCTCGACCACGCCACGACCGGGGACGGGCTGCTCACCGGGTTGTCCGTGCTGGGCCGGCTCGCCGAGACGGGGCAGCCGCTCGCCGAGCTGGCCGCCGTCATGACCCGGCTGCCGCAGGTGCTCCTGAACGTCCGCGCCGAGCGCTCGCGAGCCGTCGACGCCGACGTGCTCGACGCGGTGGCGCACGAGCAGGGCGTGCTCGGCGGCAGCGGGCGGGTGCTGCTGCGGCCGTCCGGCACCGAGGCGCTCGTGCGCGTGATGGTCGAGGCCGAGACCGCCGAGCGCGCCGGCGAGGTCGCCGGGCGGCTGGCGCAGGTCGTCAGCCGCTGACCGGGCGGGCCAGCGCCTTGTCCAGGTGCAGGATGCCGGGACCGGGCGGCAGCGCCTCGTGCCGGACGACGGCGTAGCCGCACCGCTCGTACAGGCGGACGTTCTCGACGCTCGCCTCGCCGGTGAACAGCGAGACGGTGTGCGCCCCGGGGCCGGCGAGCGCCTCGGCCGCGGCGAGCAGCGCCGTCCCGACGCCCCGGCCCTGCTGGTCGGGCGCCACCGACAGGCGCCCGACGCGCAGCACGGGCCCGTCCTCCCGCACCCGGACCGCCCCGACGATGCGCGTGCCGTCGACCGCCTTGAGCACCCGGCCATCGGCGACGGCAGCTCGCAGCTCGCAGCTCGTCGAGCGTCTCGGTCAGCGGCGGCAGGTGCGGGTCGCCGTAGCGCTGCGCCTCGCTGAGGTACGCCGCGCGCTGCAGGACCAGCAGCTCGCCGGCGTCGGCGGGCTCGGCGGCAGTGATGCGGGGCAGGTCGGTCACCGGGCCAGGCTGCCACGGTGCTGTTCGACCGCAGGAGACCGTGCACCATGTGCGGCGGCGCGGTCGCGCCGGCGGCACGGATCGGAGGACCCGGTGCGCAGGACCACGAGCAGGACGAGCCCGTGAGCGAGGCCCTCGTCCACCTCACCGTCGAGGGCGGCGTGGCGCGCGTCGAGCTCGACTCGCCGCGCAACCGCAACGCCCTGTCGGTGCAGCTGACGAGCGAGCTGCTGCAGGCGCTGCAGCAGGTGCAGGGCGACGCCGCCGTCCGCGTCGTGGTGCTCGCCGCGACCGGGCCGGTGTTCTGCAGCGGGCTCGACCTGCGCGAGCAGCGCAGCCGCGACGCCGCCGGGCGGCTGCCGTCCGAGCCGCCGGTCGCCGAGGTGCTCACCGCGCTCTGGGACTCGCCGAAGCCGGTCGTCGCCCGCGTCCAGGGCTCGGCGCGGGCCGGCGGGCTCGGGCTCGTCGGCGCGTGCGACGTCGTCGTGGCCGCGGCCTCGGCGAGCTTCGCCTTCCCGGAGGTCCGGCTCGGCGTCGTGCCCGCCATGATCAGCACGACCGTCCTGCCGCGGATGACGCCGCGCGCCGGCCTCGAGCTCCTGCTCACCGGCGAGGCGTTCGACGCGGCCCGCGCCGTCGAGGTGGGGCTGGTGAACGTCGCCGTGCCGGACGACGCGCTCGACGCCGCGGTCGACCGGTACACCGGGATGCTGCTGCTCGGCGGTCCGCAGGCGCTCGCGCTCACCAAGGACGTCGTGCGCCGGGTGCCCGGGCTGCCGCTGCACGAGGCGCTGGCCGAGATGGCCGCGCTGTCGCGCGAGCGGTTCGGCTCGGACGAGGGCCGCGAGGGGCTCCGGGCGTTCGCCGAGCGGCGCCCGCCGTCCTGGGCCGCCCCCGGCTGACCGGCGCGCGACGGCCCGAGGTGCGGCAGGGTGCAGCGGGCGCCCAGCCGGCGCAACTAGGTTGCTCGGGGTGAAGAACCTGACCCGTGACGAGGCCCGCGCCCGCGCCGCCCTGCTCGACGTCTCCAGCTACGACGTGGCGCTCGACGTCACCGGCGGGCCGGAGCGCTTCGGCAGCGTCAGCGTCGTCTCCTTCGGCTGCCGCGAGCCCGGCGCGACGTCGTTCGTCGAGCTCGACGGCCAGCTGCTCAGCGCCGAGCTGAACGGGCGTCCGGTCGGGCCGCTCGTGGGCAACCGCCTCGTGATCGACGACCTGCAGGCCGACAACGTCCTCACCGTGAGCGCGCGCTGCACCTACAGCCGCACCGGCGAGGGGCTGCACCGGTTCGTCGACCCCGCCGACGGGGCGGTGTACCTGTACGCGCAGAGCTTCCTGGACGACGCGCAGCGGATGTTCGCCTGCTTCGACCAGCCCGACCTCAAGGCGACGTTCCGGCTGTCGGTCGACGCGCCGCGGGGCTGGACGGTCGTCGGCAACGCCCGGTGCCTGGGCTCGCAGGGCGTGTGGGAGTTCGCGCCGACCGAGCGCATGAGCACCTACCTGTTCACCGTGGCGGCCGGCCCCTGGCACACCGTGCACGGCCGGCACGACGGCCTGGACCTCGGCCTGCACTGCCGCCGCTCGCTGGCCGAGCACCTCGACGCCGACGCCGCCGAGCTGCTCGAGATCACCGCGCAGTGCCTGGACTTCCAGCAGGAGCGCTTCGGCCGGCGCTACCCGTTCGGCGACACCTACGACCAGCTGTTCGTGCCGGAGTTCAACGCCGGCGCGATGGAGAACCCCGGCGCGGTCACCTTCGCCGAGATGTTCGTGTTCCGCAGCCGGACGACCGACGACAAGCGCCGCCAGCGGGCGATGGTCGTCGCCCACGAGATGTCGCACATGTGGTTCGGCGACCTGGTCACCATGCGCTGGTGGGACGACCTGTGGCTGAACGAGTCGTTCGCCGAGCTCATGGGCTTCCTGACGGTCGACCGGGCGACCCGCTTCGAGGACACCTGGGTCGACTTCAGCGCCACCCGCAAGGCGTGGGGCTACCGGGCCGACCAGCTGCCGAGCACGCACCCGGTGCAGGGCGACGTGCCCGACAACCGCAGCGCGCTGCTGAACTTCGACGGCATCTCCTACGCCAAGGGCGCGTCGGTGCTGCGCCAGCTCATGGCCACCGTCGGCGAGGACGCCTTCTTCACCGGCGTGCGGGCCTACCTCGACCGGCACGCGTTCGCGAACACGACCTTCGCCGACCTGCTCGCCGAGCTCGAGCGGGCCAGCGGCCGCGACCTGCAGGCGTGGAGCCGGTCGTGGCTGCAGACCTCCGGCGTCAGCACCCTGCGCACCGCGGTCACCGGCGACGGCGTGCAGGTGCGGCAGGAGGCCGACGTCCTGCGGCCGCACCGCATCGGGGTCGGGCTGTTCGACCGCACCGCGACCGGGCTCGAGCGGCGCGGCAGCCTCGACGTCGAGCTGTCCGGCGGCGAGGCCGACCTCGCGCTGACGCCGGACGAGCAGCCGGACCTGCTGCTGCTCAACGACGGCGACCTCACCTTCGCCAAGGTGCGCTTCGACGACCGGTCGCTCGCCACCGTGCTGGCCGACCTGCGCCTGCTGGCCGACCCGCTCGCCCGGGCGCTGTGCTGGGCTGCGCTGTGGGACGCCTGCCGCGACGCCGAGCTGCCGGCCGGCTCCTTCGTGACGGCGGTGCTCGCCGGCGTCGACGGCGAGGACGACCCCGCGGTCGTCGCCACCCTGCTCGCGCAGGCGGGCACCGCGGCGACGCTCTACGCCGGCGACCCGGCGCCGCTGCTGGACGCGCTGGCCGAGGCGAGCCGGGCGGCAGCGTGGGCGGCGCCCGCAGGCAGCGACCTGCAGCTGACGCGCGTGCGGGCGTTCGCCAGCGCAGCGCAGAGCCGCTCGCACACGGCGGCCGTCGCCGCGCTGCTGACGGGGGAGGACGACGTGCCGCCTGGGCTCGCCGTCGACCACGAGCTGCGCTGGCACCTCGTCGAGTGCCTGGCGGCGCTCGGGGCGGTCGACGACGCGGCGGTCGACGCCGAGCTCGCCCGCGACGACACGGCCGCCGGGCGGCTGCACGCCCTCACGGCGCGCGCCGCGATGCCGACGGCCGAGGCCAAGCAGCGGGCCTGGGCGGCCGCCACCGACCCCGCGCTGTCGAACTCCGAGACCGCCGCCGTCGCCGCCGGCTTCTGGCGCCCCGGTCAGGACGACGTCCTGCGCCCCTACGTCGAGCGGTACGCCACCGAGCTGCCGGCGCTGTGGGACGCCCGCACGCCGCAGGTCGCCGGCACCCTCGCGCAGCGGCTGTTCCCGACGACGCTCGTCGAGCCGGGCGTCCTGGACCGCACTGCGCCGCTCGAGGGCGAGCCGCACCCCGCGGGACTGCGCCGCTACGTCGCCGAGGCGCGCGACGACCTCGCCCGCGCCCTGCGCGCCCGCGCGGCGGTCGGAGCGTCGTCGTGAGCTTCGGAGCGGGCGTCGAGGTCGTCGGCGTCGACGGCGACGACACGCTGTGGCGCTGCCAGGACGCCTTCGACGACGCCGAGGTCGAGGTGGCCCGCCTGCTGGCGCCCTTCGCCGACGCCGAGCAGGTGGCGGCGACGCTCGCGCGCACCGAGCGGACGAACCTCGCGACCTACGGCTTCGGGGTCAAGTCCTGGACGCTCAACGTGCTGCAGACGGCGCACGAGCTCGCCGCCGCCCGCGCGCCGGTCGCGCCGTTCCTCGAGCTCGGCCGGGCGCTGCTCACCGGACCGGTCGAGGTCCTGCCGGGTGCCGAGGACGCGGTGCTCGCCCTCGGCCGCACGCACCGGGTCGTGCTCGTGACCAAGGGCGACCTCGTCGACCAGCGCCGCAAGCTCGACGCGTCCGGGCTCGCGGGCTGCTTCAGCCACGTCGAGATCGTGCCGGACAAGTCGCCGGACACCTACGCCGAGCTGCTGCGCTTCCTCGACGTGCCGGCCGAGCGCTTCCTCATGGTGGGCAACAGCGAGGTGTCGGACGTCCGGCCGGTGCTCGAGCTCGGCGGGTGGGCGGTGCACGTCCCGTACCGGACGACCTGGGTGCTGGAGCGCGCCGAGTCGCCGCTGCTGCACGACCGCCGGCTGACGGTGGCCTCGCTGTCCGAGGTCCCGGCGCTGCTGCAGGCCGAGCGGTTCTGACCGGCGGCGCTGCCACGTCCGAGCGCGCGGCGTCCGACCGCGAGGCCCGCCCGCGGCTAGCCTGGCCCGCATGTGCGGCATCGTGGGCTACGTCGGACAGCAGCAGGCGCTCGACGTCGTCCTCGACGGCCTCCGGCGCCTGGAGTACCGCGGCTACGACAGCGCCGGGGTCGCCGTGCTCGGCGCGGACGGGCTGCGGGTCGAGCGCAAGGCGGGCAAGCTCGCGAACCTCGAGGAGCTGCTCGGCGACCACGAGCTGACCGGCACGCTCGGCATCGGCCACACCCGCTGGGCCACCCACGGGCCGCCCACCGACGCCAACGCCCACCCGCACGTCGACTGCGCCGGAACGGTCGCGGTCGTGCACAACGGCACCATCGAGAACTTCGAGGAGCTCGTCGCCGGCCTGGAGCAGCGGGGGCACGAGCGCCGCTCCGACACCGACACCGAGGTCGTGGCGCACCTGCTCGAGGAGCGCTGGGCGTCCGGCCCGACCGCGGGCGACCTCGCCGCCAGCCTGCGCAGCGTCTGCCGCGACCTCGAGGGCTCGTTCGTGCTCGTCGCCGCGCACCGCGACGAGCCCGAGCTGGTCGTCGCCGCCCGCCGCAACCTGCCGCTCGTCATCGGGCTCGGGGACGGCGAGAACTTCGTCGGCTCGGACGTCACCGCCTTCATCGCGCACACCCGCGAGGCGCGCGCCGTCGAGCAGGACCAGGTCGTCGAGGTGCGCCGCAGCGGCGTCGTCGTCACCGACCTCGACGGGACGGTCGTCGACGGCGAGCACTACCACGTCGACTGGGACACCGACGCCGCCGAGAAGGGCGGCTACGAGTTCTTCATGCTCAAGGAGATCGACGAGCAGCCCGGCGCCGTCCGCGACACCCTCGGCGGGCGCCTGGCCGCCGACGGGCTGTTGCACCTCGACGAGCTGTCGATGAGCGACGAGGACGTCCGCGGCATCGAGCAGGTCTTCATCGTCGCGTGCGGCTCGGCCTACCACTCGGGCCTGGTCGGCAAGTACGCCATCGAGCGCTGGTGCCGGCTGCCCGTGCAGGTCGAGATGGCCAGCGAGTTCCGCTACCGCGACCCCGTGCTCGGCCGCAACACCCTCGTCATCGCGGTCAGCCAGTCGGGCGAGACGGCCGACACGCTCGAGGCGGTCCGGCACGCGCGCTCGCAGCGGGCGTGGGTGCTCGCCGTGACGAACACCGTGGGCTCGACGATCAGCCGCGAGTCCGACGCCGCGCTCTACACCCGCGGCGGCCCGGAGGTCGCGGTCGCCTCGACCAAGGCCGTGATGACCCAGATCACCGCCATGTACCTCGTCGGGCTGTACCTCGCGCAGGTCCGCGGCACCCGCGACGCCGACGAGGTGCGCGCCCACCTGCGCGACCTGCAGGAGGTGCCCGACCTCGTCGCCGAGCTGCTCACCCGCATGGACGGTGTGCGCGCGCTCGCGCACGAGCTGAAGGACGAGCCGCGGGTGCTGTTCCTGGGCCGGCACGTCGGCTACCCGATGGCCCTCGAGGGGGCGCTGAAGCTCAAGGAGCTCGCCTACGTCTCGGCCGAGGGGTTCCCCGCCGGCGAGATCAAGCACGGGCCGATCGCCCTCGTCGAGCAGGGCACCCCGGTCATCGTCATCGCGCCGCGGCACGCCCTGCAGGCCAAGCTCATCAACAACGTGCAGGAGGTGCGGGCCCGCGGCGCCCGCACGATCGTGCTGGCCACCGACGGCGACGCGAGCGTGCGCGCCTACGCCGACGACCTCGTGCTGCTGCCCGACACCAAGTCGCTGCTCACGCCGCTGCTGACGCTCGTGCCGCTGCAGGTCTTCTCGGCCGAGGTCGCCCGCGCCCGCGGCCTGGACGTCGACCAGCCCCGCAACCTGGCCAAGTCCGTCACCGTCGAGTAGCGCGTGACCATCGTCGGGGTCGGCGTCGACGTCGTGCAGGTCGACCGGCTGGAACGGGCCCTCGTGCGCACCCCGTCGCTCGCGGGACGGCTGTTCACCGACGCCGAGCGCACGGCGACGCGCGTCGAGTCCCTCGCGGCGCGGTTCGCGGCCAAGGAGGCCGTCGCCAAGGCGCTCGGCGCCCCGGGCGGCCTGCGCTGGCAGGACGCCGAGGTGGTGAGCGACCCCGGCGGCCGGCCGCGGCTCGTGCTGCACGGCGGGGTGGCCGAGGAGGCCGCGTCGCAGGGCATCTCCACCTGGCACCTGTCGCTGTCGCACGACGGCGGCATCGCCACGGCCGTCGTCGTGGCGGAGGCGTGACGGTGCTTGCGTGATCCGAGCGCACACCGTCGCGCAGGTGCGGGCGGCCGAGGACCGGCTGCGCGCCACGCTGCCGCCCGGCGCCCTGCTGCAGCGGGCCGCGAACGCGCTCGCCGTCGCCTGCGCCGAGCAGCTCGGCCGGGTCTACGGCGCCCGGGTCGTGCTGCTCGTCGGCGGCGGCGACAACGGGGCGGACGCGCTGCACGCCGGTGCCCGGCTCGCACGGCGCGGCGCGCTCGTCACGGCGCTGCTGACGGG
>CAXTFU010000116.1:0-12635 GCA_964243385.1 uncultured bacterium
GTCCCGGACCGCCCGTGACACCGTCGACGCGGTGCGCGCCCTCCCCGCTCCGCCCGGCGCGCAGGTGCTCGTCGGCGGTCCCACGGCCACCTTCTCCGACCTGCAGGCCAGCCTCGCCGACCGGCTGCCGGTAGCCGGCGTCCTCGTCGTCGCGGCCATGCTCGTCCTGCTGTTCCTGGCCTTCGGCTCGGTCGTCCTGCCCGTCAAGGCCGTCCTGGTAAACGTCCTCTCGCTGTCGGCCATGTTCGGGGCACTGGTCTGGATCTTCCAGGACGGCCACCTCACCGGGATCCTCGGCATCGACACCGTCGGCCCGATCGAGTCGACCCAGCCCATCCTGATCCTGGCCCTCGCCTTCGGCCTCTCCATGGACTACGAGGTCTTCCTGCTGTCCCGCATCCGCGAGGAATGGGACCGTACCCACGACAACGCCGTCGCCGTGGAGCTGGGCCTGTCGCGGACCGGGGGCCTCATCAGCAGCGCGGCGGTCCTGTTCATGGTGGTCGTCGGGGCCTTCGCGACGAGCGGGGTCGTGTTCATCCAGATGATCGGAGTCGGGCTGGTGATCGCCGTGGCGATCGACGCGACCCTCGTCCGGGGCCTGCTGGTCCCGGCGGCTATGCGCCTCATGGGCGACGCGAACTGGTACGCGCCGCCCCTGCTGGCGCGCGTCTACGGCCGCTTCGGCGTACGGGAGCAGGCCGCGCCCCCCGCCCTCGCCGGGGCTGGCGAGACGGCCCCGGGCTACGAGAAGCGGCGCACCGCAGGCGTCTGAGCCAGCTCCGCTGCTAAGCGCCCAGCGTTCCCGGCCGGCGCGCACTGGCCGCGCCGGGCCGGGCGTCGCCGCGAACCGGCACGGCTCACGCTTCCGGCAGGCGAAGCGCTACCCGGCGCCGTGCGCGCCCGCTGCGCGGGACCTGGCGTTGGCCAGGTAGGCGACGGCGGCAACCCCGGCAAGGGTCCCGGCCAGCACCAGCGCGGTACCGACCGGCCACAGTCCGCTTTGGTCCGTCGCCGCTGCGTCCCGGGACCAGGCGGCAGCGAAGACCATGGGGATGACGGCAACCGCAACGCCGGGACGCCGGAACAGCCCGGCGCCCAGCGCGAGGGCGGCGAGCGTGGCCGCGCACCCCAGGACCTGCCAGGCCTCGTACGGACCGCTGCTCGCGCCCGTGGAAGGGTCCAACTGACGGTCGTGGTCCCACCCGAGCCAAGCGAGCCATGTCAGGGCCGTGCCCGCCGCCAACCCGGTCGCCAGAAGCCATGTCCGAGTTGTCCGTCGGCGGGGGAGGAGATATGCCATGCGTCCATGTTGCCGTGTCGGCGCCTACGGGCCATGAGTACAACTACCGGGCCCATTCGACCGCCCGTCCCGACGCCGGCCACGCTCACGGGCGGACCGGGCGGGCGCCGCCCGCGAAGCTCCCGTCCTCGGGGCGCCGGTAGCGGAGACTTCCGCGGGGCTGCTGGACCCGCATACTTCGCCGGGCGACGAGCGCGGCGGCGCGAGACCGCCTGTCGGACGGCGACGGCCGGCGCCTACGGGACTGCCACGGCATCGAAGTCGTCGAGCACCGAGCCCCGGGGGGGGGTCGCGGTCGGAGGTCGACCGGGCACGGTGTCGCTGCCCTACGCCGCAACGGGACGCTGCCCTGCGCGCTCGCGTCGACAAGTGAAGCCGTATCCGCCATCCACGTCATCACCCGCCGGGACTCCCAAAGCCGCCTTAGCTAAGCCAGTTGTTGTGCACTAGTGTCGACGCCATGGTGTCGCTCCAGGAGGTCGGTCTAGCGGTCAAGCGGTTGCAGTGGCGGCACCATCGCGCGGCCAACGGCGCTCTCGCCGGCATCGGGGCCTCGCTCGCTCAGTGGGATGTCCTGCGGCACCTGAACGGACGCCCGAGTGCCTCCCTGCACGACCTGGCGCTGCTCACGTTCCAAACCGACCAGTCGATGGGCGCCCTCGCTGCGCGCATGGTCGACCGCGGTCAGCTCGAGCGCCTCGACGCCGCGGGTCGTGCCGTTCGTCACCGGCTCACCGACGAGGGCCGCCGGGTCCTCGACGAGGGCAGCGCGCTCATGGACGCAGTGTTCCGGGAGACGCTCGGGCACCTCTCCGGGAGCGAGTTGAGGACCCTGCACCGCCTGCTCTCCAGCGCTCTTGAGCCCTCGACGGTCCCCGGGACGACACAGGCCGCCCGGGCGGGGGAGCAGGCGCTCCCGGGAGCGAGGGGCGGCTGAACCCCGCTCAGGGCTTGCGCGGGACGGCCAGGGCGGCCGCCCTGGCTGCCGGTCCCGTCCTCCGCGGTCCCGTTGCTGTCGCACGGGCCGCCGCACCAAGCTCAGACCGCTTTGGCCGTGGCCTTTCCTCAGAAACGGCTGCCCGCTGCGCTTGTAAGCGGTGCCCGGCCCGGCAGGCTCCGCGATCGTGCGGAGTGCTGTCAGCCCCCCGCTGTGTGGCGGATGTGTCGCGAGATGCGTGCCGATGTAGGGCGGACCTCCCATGACGCGCCGACGGGCCGCTGACGCCGCCGTCCGTCATCAAGCCGGGGCGCATCCGGGCGAGGCGCTGCAACGACTGCCTGCCAGTCGGGTCCTTGCCGACGAGCGGCATGGCCTTGGCCTTCGAGGCCGGCACGTGACGCGCCCCCTGCCGCCCGGCCTCGGCTCGCCACCGATGCTCGAGCGGCCTTCGGTATCGGCAGCCAGCCGAACAC
Source organism: uncultured bacterium (assembly GCA_964243385.1). Classification (GTDB taxonomy): domain Bacteria; phylum Actinomycetota; class Actinomycetes; order Mycobacteriales; family SCTD01; genus SCTD01. The sequence continues at coordinate 2,717 of CAXTFU010000116.1, forward strand.
GTGATCCCGAGCACCAAGTGCCGAGTGCCGGGCCGCCGCAGCTCCGGTGCGTCCGGGCCCGGCGGAACGGCTGCCGCGGCACTCGCGCGCGACACCAAGCGGTTGTTCGCCTTGCCGACCTGCGACGGGACGCGCCACGGGCAGCCGACGCCACAAGATATCGATCGCCGCAGCGCGGGACCGGTCCCAGGTCAGTCTCCGCGCGCCCCGTTCTCCTGCCGCACCAGGTCCGCGGCTCGCTCGGCAACGGCGATGACGGTCGCCTGGGTGTTCCCCCTCGTTATGGTTGGCATGACTGACGAGTCCACGACGCGCAGACCGCCAACGCCGTGCACCACGAGGTCGGGGCCGACGACGCACGCGTCGGTGTTCCCCATCCGTGCGGTGCCCACGGGGTGGTAGTAGCTGCCGAGACCGGCATCGAGCAGGGCGTCGAGCTCGTCGTCGGGGGCGTCCGGCGGCAGGGGAAGATCGCCGGTGAAGGAGCGGAGGGCCGGGGCGGAGAGCTGCCGCAGCGCCATCCGTACGGCCTGGCGGAGCCGGACCCGGTCGGCGGGGTCGTGGAGATAAGCCGGGTCGATGCGAGGCGGGTCCAGCGGATCCGCCGACGCCAGCCGGACCTGGCCGCGGCTCTGCGGGGCGACGAGCGCCGCTAGGCACAGAAGGGCCGGCCCGTCCGGCGGCATCATCGGGTTGCCCCGGTCAAGCAGCAGCGTGCACAGGTGCACGTCGGGCACGCCCGCGGCGGAAACGTCCGGAAGGCCCACGGTCAGGGCGGCCACCGACTGGCCCAGGGACGCCAGCGGCCCCCGCCGCAACAGACCGTAGGCCCGCGACGGGTCCTGTCCGACCGTAGCCGACCCGTCGTCAGTGTCCTTGAGCGGCACGAGGATCGGGATCGTCGGGTGGTCGTGCAGGTTCCGCCCGACCCCGGGCAGGTCGACCACAACGGGGATCCCCAGCGAACGCAGGTGCTCGGCCGGGCCGATGCCGGACAGCATGAGCAGCTGCGGGGTCCGCAGCGCCCCGGCGGCCAGGAGTACCGAGCGGCGCGCTCGCAGCAGGCGTCCTCCCGCTGGACCCCCTTCCGCGCACAGGACGCCCACCGCCCGGCCGTCCTCGACGACCACGCGCTGGACTGCCGCACCAGTGACGATGATGAGGTTCGGCCGTTCCGCCGCGGGCCGCAGGTAACCGTCGACAACGCTGTGGCGCGCACCCGAGCGTATATTGCTGAACGGCAGCCCGATACCGACGCGCTCGGGCCCGTTGAGGTCGTCGCTGAGCGGCCACCCCTGGCTGGCGCCGGCCTCCAGCAGAGCGAGGGACAGCGGGTGCACGTCGCGCGGCGAGGACACAGCCATCGGGCCGTCGGCCCCGTGGAAAGGACCCGACCCGAGCTCGTGGTCCTCGATCCGGCGCAGGTAGGGCTGGACATCGGCCCACCCCCAGCCAGGAGCGCCGTTTTCCGCCCACCCGTCGTAGTCCGACGGCTGCCCATGGAACCACCACATGGCGTTGACGGCGCTGCCGCCGCCCAGGCCCGTGCCCGTGATCATGGGGACCTGGCGGTCGTTGAGAGCCGGCTGGGGCACTGTCTCGTCTTGGAAGGTGGACGCCCCGGCCCAAAGACCGGGCGCGGCCCCGGGGACACCGATCTCCGGTTGCTCATTACGCGGGCCCGCCTCGAGCAGCAGGACGGTGCAGCTCGGGTCCTCGCTCAGCCGGGCCGCGAGCACGCACCCCGCGGCACCCGCGCCGACGACGACGAAATCCACCTCCGACGGCGCTGATTGCCCGACCGACCCGCCTGCGCCGTTTGCTGCACCGCTGTCCTGCGTCATGGGGCCAGCCAACCCGATCCCGGCCGAGAAGGGAAGCCGGCGGCCGCGGCCAGCTCGTTCAGGTGCGACGCCGGCTTGCAGCGCAGCCCGCGCCCTATGTGGCTCTGTGCAGGACCGAGGCTCGCCGGACACCGGTTCGAGTACCCATTGCTTCGGAGTGAAGCGGGCGCGCTGGCCCGTGCGCGCGACAACGCCATGCGCATTCCGCGGTCGGCGCCGGTTACTGTCCCCGGCTCCTGACGGCGGGGCCTGAGGCGCCCGCCCCGGCTGAACGCTTGCCAAGCCGAATCGGGCGCGGCACGACCGGACACGTCACACGCGTCCATGAGAGGTCCCGGAGGTCTCGACAGGAGGGGCGAAGCAACGCGCCGATCATGAACGGGCCTACGTCCGCGTCCGGAGTGCTCGCGTCGTCGTCCTTCCCGAGGCAATCCCGGCGTGCTTCCAGGCGGGAGGCTGCCGCTGCCGCACGCGACCCCACCCATCCCGACACGACGCGGTTTCGGGTCGCTCGACCGAGGTCCGCAGTCGAGCCCGGCCGTCCGGTCGTCGACCACTCCAAAGGTCGTAGGTCAGCCTGTCCCGGTGCCCTTGCTCCAGCGCGGACTTCTGCCCGAGTCGGCGGTCAGGGTGCCCTGACCCGCGAGCGCTAGGGGACCGGGCGGAGGTCCAAGGGCTGTGGCGGCTGGTCGGGGAGTTGGCGGATGTCGCGACCGTCGTGCGAGGCGATGCGATTCCTGCCCTGGCGCTTGGCGCGGTACAGCGCCTCGTCGGCGCGCGCGACGGCGCGGTGCGGTTCCTCCTCTGGTGCCCAGGCGCTGAAGCCGATCGAGCACGTCTGGCCTCCGGAGACGGCGCCGCGCATGCGCTCGAGCAGCTCCATGGCTGCCGAGGTCGGGCCGGGGACGAGGACCGTGAACTCCTCGCCGCCGTAGCGCGCCAGAACTCCGCGGCCGTCGAGCACTTGCGTCCAGGCCGCGGCGGTCTCCTTCAGGACGAGGTCCCCCATCTGATGCCCGTGCGTGTCGTTGTAGGACTTGAAGTGGTCCAGGTCCATGAGCGCGACCGTCAGGGGCGTGCCGGTTTCCCGCGCCTGCTGGCAGGCTCGCGAGAGCTCGTGGTCCCACGTGCGCCGGTTGGCGATCCCGGTCAGGCCGTCGGTGCGGGCCAGGGCGGAGAGCTGCACGGCCTGCTGCTCGGCGCGTCGCAGCAGGTTGTGCAGGCGCATCAGCACCAGGACGGATCCCAGTATGGCGCCGATGCCGAGGACGTAGTCGTTGAGGGCCGCGCCCGTGGCGACCGAGACGAGCAGCAGCACCGGACACATCGCGGACGACATGCCCAGCGCTGCGACGCGCCACAGGGTCACGGCCGTGTCGCGGTCGGGGACTGGCTCGCTCATCACCCGGCTGGACGGGTGCAGGGCGCAGAAGCCCAGCAGCAGGTAGCTGAGCAGGTAGGCGAGGTCGTGCCAGTGCGGGAGTTCCCGACCGCCCACCACAAGCAGCGTGTAATGGACGTCGGTCGCGAGCAGGAGGACCGACGCTGCCGTCAGCGCGGCGAGCGCGACGCTCCACGTCGCCCGCGTCGCGAACAGCCTGATGAGCATCGCGAGCAGAAGCACGTCACCGACCGGGTACGCGCCGGCGACGAGCTGGCTGAGCAGCGTCTCGCCGCCGGCCTGCGCGGCGGGTATGACGACGAACAGCGCCGCCAGCACGGCGAACCCGGTCGAGATGATCGCCGCGTCCAGGAACGCCGCCCGGTCCCGGCCTTCACGGCGGCCCCTGACCAGCCAGGCCAGGCCGACGCAGCAGGCCGCGTACTTCCCCAGGTAGCTGGCATCGGCCAGCGAGGGGTACGGCGCGATGTGCAGGACGTACTCGAACACCACCCACAGGACGTCGCCGCACAGGTACAGGCACTGCCCGGCCGCCACCGCGACCCAGATCCGCCTGCGGGCAGGCGCCGCGAACACGGCTCCGGCGACCGACATCGCTGCTCCCACGGCAGCCACACCGAGATAGACCAGGGCCTGCACGAACAACGGCAACGCTGACACAGGACCCGAGTCCAGCACGAGCAGCACTGCCCCCGACAGACCCGCCGCCAGCATGAGCCAAGCCCACACGCGCAGAGTCGTCATGATTTCCTATCGGCCACGCCGGACGGCCGGTTGAGTCGCTGATAGCCGGTACGGCGGGCGGCCTGCCTACCCGTTGGCGCGTGCGTGGGGCGCGCGCGACCCCTGCCGAACCGGCGGCTTCTGTTGTACCGGCTCGAGCTCGCCCTGGCAGCCGCCGAGCGCACCGTTAAGGCAGTCGTGGTGCTGCTCCTCGATCTCAACGGATTCACGCACACCACCACTACGGTCACGCCGCCGGCGACTCCCTAACACGCGTGGGCGGCGACGAGTCGGTAGTCCTGCTCGAGCAGGTCACCGACCCCTCAGACGCTCTGACCGCGCCAGGCGACCGAGCCTTGCCGTCGCGGTCCCCGTTCATGTCCACGAGCCCGGTGCGGACCTCGGCCGGCCTCGGCGTTGCCGTCAGCATTCCGGCACGCAATGAAGCGCGCTGCACACCGCCGACGACGCGATCGACCGGGCCTGGAAGTCGGGACCGGGCCGGATCATGCTCGAATGAGGTGACGGCGCCCTCCGTCAACCTGTGGCGACGAAGGACGCCTTCCTGCTGAGTCCCGCGAACCAGCCGAGCTGTCCCTGACCCTCGGCTGACCCGGCCGACAATGAACACGCAAGGCGTGCCGGCGATGCGGCGACCGGGGCAGCTCGTCCCTACCGCCGGTGACGACGGCGCGATCGTCCCGCAGAACCGCACGGGCGGTCGCTTGACGGACGCGGGGGTGCCGTGTTCGTCACGGGACCAGCACGATACGGCCGCGGAGCCCGCCGGCGGCCAGCGCCTCGTGTGCGGCGGTCACCTCCTCGAGCCGGTAGGTCCGGGCGACCCGAAGGCTGATCAGACCTGCGCCGGCGTACGCCGCGAGCTTCGCGAGCCGCTCGCCGTCGCTGTACCAGGCGAGATTGGTCATCCGTACCTGCCGACGGGCCTGCGGGGCGGTGTTGAGCAGGGACACGAACGCGCCGCCGTGACGCACCGCGTCCGCGGTTCCCGCAGCTAGATTGGCGGCGTCGATAGCACCGTCGACGCCGCCTGGCACCAGTCGGCGGACGGTCGGCACGAGGTCTTCGTCGCGCGAGACGAAGACGTCGGCGCCCGCCTGGCGCACCAATTGCTCGTCGGCCGGTCGTGCCTGTGCGACCACGCGCAGCCCCCGCAGGCGGGCGAGCTCGACGGCGAACAGCCCCACTCCGCCGGCGGCTCCCGAGACGAGAAGCCACTGGCCGGGCTCGAGCCGCAACGCGTCCAGGGCCTGGTCGGCCGTTGTCGCGTTCAGGCCGAGCGTCGCCGCGTGCACAAGATCCCGCCCAGCGGGCGCGGCGGCGAGCGCCCACGCTTCGAGCACGACGTACTCCGCCTGCGGGCCCAGGGCCACGTCGAGACGCTCCTGTGTGCCGACGACGGCGTCGCCGACCGAGAACGTCGTGACGCCGTCGCCCAAGGCAGCGACCGTCCCGGCCATGTCCGCTCCGAGCCCGTACTGACCTCGCTGGGCTGTCGCGCCGTACTGGACGTTGAGGCCCATGCGCACGATGACATCGGCGAAGTTCACCGAGGCACCGGCAACCTTGACCAGCACCTCGCCCGGACCTGCCTGCGGAACGGGAACGTCTACGACCTCCAGCGCTTCGGACCCGCCGAACCGCTTGACTACTACTGCACGCATGGCCATGCCCTCCTCCGTTTCGCCACCCCAGACCGGGGCTGCGACTAATGCTCATCGACCTGCAGCCCGCGGGCTAGGACCGGCCTCACCTGGGTCCAGCAGGACCCCCCGGCGCCTGGCAACGGCCGGTAGCGTCGAGGAGGTGGAAACGACCATCGGCGAGTTCCTGCGCATCCGGCGTGAGCGGATCCGGCCCGCACAGGTGGGCCTGCCCCCGGGAGCCACGCGACGCCGCGTCGCGGGTCTGCGGCGCGAGGAGGTTGCTCTTATCGCGGGGGTCAGCCCGGACTACTACATACGACTGGAACAGGGCCGCACCGCCAACGTCTCCGACCAGGTGCTCGACGCGGTCGCTCGGGCGCTCGCCCTCACCGACGTCGAGGCCGAGCACCTGCGCAACCTTGCCCGGCCGTCCCGAGGCGACGCCGTCAGGCCGGCAACGGCCAGGCCGCCAGCCGCGGTCCCGGACGAGCCGCTACGACGTCTGCTGGACACGATGACGAATACGCCCGCGCTCCTGCTCGACCCGCGTCTCGACATCGTGGCCTCGAACGCCGCGGCGGAGGCCGTCTTCGGGGTCAGCCGGATGCCCAGGCCACGGAACGCCGCCCGGCAGCTGTTCCTGCACCCGGAATCAAGTGCACGGTTCTCCAACTGGGAGGAGATGGCCGCCGAGACGGTCGCGCAGCTCCGACTCTCCACCGGGCGCTGGCCAGCCGACGCCGACCTGACGTCGCTCGTCGGCGAGCTGGCCATACGCAGCGAACCGTTCCGTCGGCTGTGGGCGGAAGGCGACGTACGGGAGAAGCGAACGGGCGTCGCCCGCATCGTCCACCCAGTCGTCGGGGCGCTGGAGCTCGGATACCACATGCTCACCGTGCCGGCGCGGCGCGACAGAACGCTGCTCACCTACACAGCAGAGCCGGGCTCCGCTACCGCCGAAGCGCTCGACGTCCTCCTGAGCTGGGTCGCCGGCGGCCCCACTGCGCCTGTAAATCGGCAGCCTGAGCCCAGCGCCGAGTGCCACGCAGCGGCGAGCACCGCGACGACGGCCCCGGCGCGTTCGCGACACGGCTGACCTGCGCCGCAGGCGCCCATCGGCTCGCGGTTCACTCGAGGTCGCCTCTGAAGCCGGGCGACGGAAAGCGAGACGCAGCGGCCCGCGAGCCGGGCACCGCCCGCGGGCAGTATCCAGGACGCACAAGGGAAAGTTCGTGCCGTGCGGTCGGCGCAGGTCGGCACGCAACCCCGGTCCGGCGCCCGCACAGGTCCTGGGGAACGGACCGCCCGCTGGAGTCGTCCGAGCCGCCGCACCCGAGCCTAGGCGTTCCGCCTGCTGCCGCGCCGCTCAGGCACCTATCGGATCAAGCGGGGCCCGCGACGGAGCTCTCCCTCACGACGAGCTCGAAGCCGCAGGTCACCTGTTCGCCGTCGCCCTTCGCACCGGCGACCAGGCCGAGCAGTCGTTCGACAGCCGTGCGGGCGATGGCGGTCTTGTCCGGACGGACGGTCGTCAGCGACGGCGCGTAGTACGCGGCCTCCGTGATGTCGTCCCAGCCGACGACGGCGATGTCTTCGGGCACCCGCAGGCCGCGGGCCCGGATCGCCTTCAACGCGCTCAGCGCGAGCACGTCGTTGAAGCAGAACATCCCGTCGACGGGCACCCCTCGGCCGAGCAGCCGGTCGACTGCCTCGTATCCGGGGCCGTGGGCCCACCCGCTGCCGCCGCCGGTCGGCAGCTCGAGCTCCGGGACGCCGGCGATCCCGGCCTCCGCCAAAGCCTGCCGGTAGCCGTGCAGGCGCCGCAGCGCAGGCCCGAGGCCTCCTGCGGTGATATCGGCGCCGACGGCGGCGATGCGTCGCCTGCCGGCCTGGACGAGATGCGCGGTGGCCGCGCGCGCCGCAGCAACGTTGTCGATGGCGACGTGGAGCAGGCCGCCGCCGGCGTCGATGCGCTCGCCGAGCAGGACCGTCGGGATTTCGAGCGCATGGTTCTGCAGGTCCGCGGCCGTGATGGCCATCGGGCTCAGTATGAGGCCGTCGATGACGTTGGAGTGGTACCCGTCGAGCACGAGCAGCTCCCGCTCGCGGCTTGCGCCGGTCTGCTCGATGAGCAGAGTCACGCCGTGCTCGGCGGCGACGCGTTGGACGAGGTCCGCGAGCTCGGCGAAGTACGGCGCGGCGATCTCCGGCACGGCCAGACCGATGATGCCGGTGCGTCCCAGCCGCAGCGATTGGGCGCTGACATTCGGGCGGTACTTGAGCTCGTCGATAGCCGACTGCACGCGCTGCCTCGTGTCGGCGCTGACGTGCACATAGCCGCTGACGACATTGGAGACGGTCCGGGGCGAAACGCCAGCGCGTGCTGCGACGTCCCGCATGCTCACGGCCATCTCATCCCCCTCGTCCGGACGGCGCCCACGCAGACTAGCGACCGGCCGGACAGGGACGAAGCAGGGCGTCAGCCCTCCGCCAGATCAAGCAGCGCACGAGTGAGCGCGACGGCAACCGCGTCTTCCGCCCCGGCGTCGCGCAGCCGGAACGTCGTGATCGTGACGGCACCCGAGCTCCACGGCACCGTGATGGTGGTGCTCGCCCGGTGCTGTAGCCACCCCGCGAACACCGCGGAGTGCAGGTGCGCCGGGCGCAGCGGCGCAGGCAGGAAGTCGATGACGAGGTGGCCTATGACGCGCTCGTACGCCAGGTCGAGCAGCGGGCCGCCCGGAAGAGCGGCCAGCGGCCCGGAGCGGCGGATCCAGTCGAAGCGCGGAACCCAGTCTCCGTCGCCTTCGCGCGGTGACAGCCGAGCGAGCAGCGGCGCGGCGAACGCCCCTCCCAGGGCATCCGTGTCCTCCGCGATGACCAGGACGCGTCCGCCGCCCCGCGCGTGCGCTTGAGCATCCTCGTCGAAGCGGCGCGTGACCAGCAGGTCGTCGCCCCCGACCCTGTCGGTGATCGCGACGCCGAGGCGGGGCAGCCATGCGGTAAGCGCCGGATCGGTGGCGCGCACAGGCCGGCGGCGCGGCGCGACGGCGGACAGGACCGCGATGTCCGCTGTGTCGCGCGCGTGCAGGGACCCGTCGATGAGCAGGTCGGCCGTGACGGCGGCCATCCCGACGCGATCCGGCAGGACCACGGCCGCCGTCAGCGCGGCCCGCCTTCCGGCCTCTAGCTGCAGGTCGATGGTCGGGCCGCCGTCAACCGACAGCCGGAGCGTCCAGTGCTGGTTCGGACCGCCGCTGCCGGGCGGGGCGACGACGTCCGCGGTGAGCTCGATTTCACCGCCTGCGGTCCCGGAGTACGCGGCCGGACGGAGCACGACGCAGGCCGGTTGATTGATCAGGGCGAGGTCCTCGGCGAACGAACGCGGCCGGCGATCCATGTCGAACAGGCCGTTGGCCTCCCACTGCACGTCGCTGAGCTGGGTAAGGACGTAGCCGGCGATCTCCGGACGGCGGCGCAGGGACCCGATCTGGTAGCGGGTGGCCAGGAGCTGCTGGCGCTGGGTCGCCTCGACGAAGTCGAGCCAGGAGCCGAAGACGTCCGAGAAGCCGAGCCGGTGGAACCTGGCGACGACGCCGGTGGCGTGCGCGGCCCCGAAGGCCCACTCGAGGCCGGCTTCGGCCCACCAGGGGTCCGCGCCGTCGGCGCCCATGGCGGCGGTCATGTCCGGGAGCCCCCAGTTGCCGAACTCCGAAACGACCAGCGGCTCCTCGCCGGTGCGCTCCGCGTCGCCGTAAGGGCTGAACGTCCAGTCCGCTCGCCGGGCGAAATCTTCGACCCACGCGTCCCAGCTCCCGCGCCGTTCCGGAATGCCCCGGTAGACGTGGAAGTCCTCGATGTCGGTACGGACGTGGAAGTTCGACTCGCATGCCGAGTTGTCGACGACCAGCGTCTCCGGCGCGAGCTCCTTGGCGCGCTGCTGGGTCCGTCGCATCCACGCCCGCTGGCCGGCGTCGCGCACGTCGACGCCCCAGGACTCGTTGACGACGGTCCACGCGACGATGGAGGGGTGGTGGCCGTCCGTCTCGATCATCTGCTCGAGCAGGTCCTCTGCGGCCGCGGCGGACCGGGGGGTGAAGCGCTGCCAGCTCGGCAGCTCGGCCCACACCATCATCCCGAGCCGGTCCGCGATCTCGAAGTAAATCGGGTCGGGACGCTTGATGTGGCAGCGCAGGAGGTTGAACCCGAGGCGCTTGGCCGACGCGAACAGTTCCTCCAGGTCCCGGCCGTCTCCTCCTCGGAGTGCGCTGCCCGGGTGAATG
>CAXTFU010000117.1:0-7720 GCA_964243385.1 uncultured bacterium
TCAAGGTCGACCGCTCGTTCGTCACCGACATGACCGGCGACGCCAAGGACCACCTCCTCGTGCGCTCCGCCGTCGAGCTCGGCCACAACCTCGGGCTGTCCGTCGTCGCCGAAGGCGTCGAAGACGAACCGACCATGCACGCCCTCACCAGCCTCGGCTGCGACGTCGCCCAGGGCTACCTGCTCGCCCGACCCATGAGCGCCGCCGCCCTGAACACCTGGCGCGACCAGCACCAGCACTGAGCGCGCCAGACAGCCGACGAGTTGGCGGAAGCGAGAGGTCCCTTCACGCTCATGGTGTGGACGAGGCTCGCGCAACGAAGCAGTGAGCGGCATGAGTGGCGTCGAATGTACGCGGCTGAAGCGGGACCCGTCACGGGTACACGCAATGCCAACCGCTAGCCCTACGACGGACCGGCGACATGGAGCCGACATGTGGTCAAGAAAGCGCCTAGGAGCAGCCAGGGGAGCCGATGCGGCGCACCCAGAAGGCGAGCAGCGGCTCTTCCCCGACTGCGCGGAACGCGCCGAGCTGGAGCGCGCCGAAGGCGTGCTGCATGCCGCTCTCGAGTCGGCTCGAACCGTCGACTACCGGCCGGACAGTCCCGAGATGCACATCCTTGAGCGTGCTGAGTCAGACCACCAGCGTGCCCGCGCGCGCTGGCACCTACTGCTCGAAGCAGGCTTCCCATGGCCTCCCAGACCACGGCGCGACGCGGTCATCGACCTTCGCGACGAGCACAGGCACTAGCGACCCGGCGTAGCAGCTGTCCCGTCCGCGCGGGCGTGCTCCGGCCACCGGCAGACCTCGGCGGTCAGCGGGTGGACCGCGGGGCACGCGACCGGCCGGTCGCCCGGGAGACGGGCGGCCGGCCCTGCCGCCCGCACGGACGGGCCGGCCATGCCGTTTCGGTCGAGGTCGGTGACAGAGCGAGCATTCCAAGTGCGGGGGCCGGACGGCCGGCTCGGCCCGTCGTCGAGGTTCCGGCTTGAGTCGCTGACCTGGACTCACCGGTTGGTCCCGAAGCGCCGCCCCTGACGATCTCGCCCCCTCGGAACCAGCTGGATCAGCTCCGGCGGCCTGGACCACCCGGGCATCGAGGCCGGGGGCGACCGGGTGCCGTCATGGCCGGCGCCGATGTGCGCCATCTCGGCGTCCTCGCGGGCCCCGCCGCTGGCCGTGCCCCGTCCCGCCGCGGACCCGCTCGCGGCCGTCGCCCGCAGACGAGGACCTGCCGGTGGCGGGCCCGCCGTCCTGAGCGTCGGCGGCGGCTTGAGCCAATGCCCGTCAGCAGCTGGTAGTCCTGGCAGCGGCAGGCACTGCAGGGGGTGACCCAGCCGTCCGCCGGTTCGCGTCGAACAGGTGCTCCTTCGCGTCGTGGCCGCAGCGACAAGCCGGCGTGACGGACGCGTGGTTGCGTCTGTTGGTGGTCACCGGTCGCCGTCGGCTGCGCGTCGCCCCAAAGACCGCCGATATGCCGGATCGGGGGCCGCGGACGAGCGCTGAGCCGGGCGCGGGCCTCGTACGGACGGCTCTTGATCGCGCAGGCCAACGCACGCCTCCGCGGCCATTGTTGGCAGGCCATGCCCCTACGGTGATCGGCCGAGCGGACCGGACGGCGGTCGGTGCAGCGCTGTTGTGCCGGACGCCAGCACGGACGATCGGCGGGTGCCCGACGACGGGTCTTCTCCGGGGTGCCTGGGGACGTCGCCGCTTGGCTGCGGGAGTACCGCCCGCTGCTCGCGGCCGTGCGGCACGGGAGGCTATTCGCGCGGCTGGCCGCCCGGGGCGCCCCGTGTCGAGGGGCGGCGATGGGTCGCTGCTCAGCGCGCTGTCGGGTCTGGTCCTGCGGGCACAGGGGACACGGCGGACGTCGACCCGGGGGTGCGCTCGCCCGGGACGTGATCGGCAGGTAGGCGTCGTCGGGATGGACGGGTAGGCGGACAGCACCCGGCGGCACGTCCGGCGGCACGTCGACCGGGCGGCACGGGCGCAGGGATCCGCGGGTGCCGCCGCGCGCTCGGGGCGAGGAGCCGACGGAGCCGTAAGTCCCGGACAAGGTCGGTGCGCTGCTGTCGTCGCGGACGCCCGCGGCCCCAGGTCCCTCGGGCCGAGACGCCCGTGAGGCGTCTGCACCAGCCTCACCGCTGCACGCGTCCAGGTGGCGCGTCCAACGTCGGCGCCGCCGACGAGCGGCGCATCGACGTGGGGGCGGGCGGATGACGCAGGCAGCGGAGCACGCCGTCTCAACCTGTCCGGGGTGCCTGAGCCGGTGCTGGTGCTGGGTGTGCGCGGGCACCCGTTGCGTCAAGCCGGCGGGCCGTTCGGTCAGCAGCCCGCCGTCCTGTCCGACGGTGACCAGCGGGCGAGCTTGCAGGCTGTTGCACGCAGGCCATGCCGGTCCCGTGCTGATGGCCTTGCTGTCTGACCGGCTCGGAAAGGCGGCGGGCGCAGCCCGTCGACGGACCGCGAGCACGTTGCGACGCGGCGGGCCTCGGTCGTTGCGGCCATGCGGATCGTCTTAGCGAGCCCGAGCCCTTACGTCGCGCGGTAAACCTGCCGATGGCCCCTCATGGACAGGGTCACCGGCAGCTACCCGGCCGAGCACTTCCGCAAGGCCGTAGCGCAGCTCATGTCCCGGGCCGTAGAACAGGCCCGGAAGCCGCCTCGGGAGGAAAGCATCAACGACGCCATCGTGCGCGCCGGCGGGGTCCGCCCGCGCTCCTAGCGGCGCGGGCCGACCGGGACTGCGCCGCCCTGACCCAACTCGCCCGGCACGGGTCGTCCCCTACCCGACCGGGCCGCCAGCAGCGCCACGATCGACAGGCGACCGTCCAGGGCGTCCGGGTCTTGCGCGCGCAGCTCCGGGTGCCGGGAGTTGTCGTCCGCGACCTCCACCCGGAGGACGCCAGGCAGGCCGACGCCCATCACCCGCGCGTCGCTGCGGCCGTGGTTGAACGCATTGGTGACGGTCTCACAAGCCAGCAGCACCGCCGTGTCGCACGCCTCGGCATCGAATCCCAGCGCGTGGCAGCGCTGCGGACGAAGTCACGAGCCGCGCCCACCGTGGACAGGTCCGGCGCCAGCACGAGTGGTCGCCCGACGGCGCGCGGTGCTGGTCTCGACGGCCAGCGCTCACACACCCTCCCCTCGCACGTGCTTGTCCGCGGTACGAGACCGCACGTCCTGACAAGGTCCGCGTCAGGCGCGGGGCTCGACGTTCGGCCCGGCGCTGGCCGGACGGTGCCGGTCCTCGGGGTGCAGCCGCACCACGAGCGGCGCGACGTCGTCCTCCGCACCGCCCGGCAGCATCCGCCTGAGCAGCGTGTCGCACAGCACATCCGGGTGCTCCCCAGCGAGCTCGCGCACCACCCGCAGCAGCTCGTCCAGGCCGTCGTCGAGCCCAGCGCCCCGCCGCTCGATGAGGCCGTCGGTGTAGAGCAGCAGCGTGTCGCCGTCCGTCAACTCCTGCACCTGGTCGGTGCGGGGCAGGCCCGCCTGCACGCCGAGCATCACCTCCGGCTCGCCCTCCAGCAGCTGCGCCGTCCCGTCGGCGTGCAGCAGCACCGCCGGCGGGTGCCCGGCGTTGCTCCACCGCAGCACCCGCCGCCCGCCCGGCCGGTCCGGGGACCGCTCCAGCCGACCGACCAGCACCGTCGCCAGCGCACTGACGGACAACCCGACCGCCGCATGCTCCACCGAAGACAGCACAACGGCCGGGCTCTGCCCTCCGGTGTAGGCCAGCGCCCGCAGCAGCCCGCGCAGCTGGCCCATCGACGCCGCCGCCTGCGCGTCATGGCCGGCCACGTCACCGATCACCAGCACCGTCGCTCCGTCCGGCGTCAGGACCGCGTCGTACCAGTCCCCGCCGACCGCCGCGTGCGACGCAGGCAGGTAGCGCACCACCAGGTGCAAGTGGTTCGGCTCCGGCGGCTCAGTCAACAGCGCCTGCTGCAACGCCACCGACGTCTCCCGCTGCTCCACCAGCGCCAGCGCGATGTCCAGCACCCGCGCCGCCCGGCCAGCCAGCTCGGCGAGCAGGTCGACCTCCTCGACGGAGTACGGCAGGCCATACCGCTGCACCGTCAATGCCCCGAGCCGGCGCCCCGCCACCTCAAAGGCCACCACGCACCGCGACACCACCTCCGCCGAGCGCCGCTGAGGCAGCGCCGTCGCCGACGACAGCGCTTCCTCGGTCCCGTCGGAGTCGACATCCAAGCGTGCGTCGTGCAGCCGCGCGACCGCGCGCTCCCCCATCGCCGGGACCACCAGCGACACCAGCGCCTGCACGACGGCGCGCGGGTCCCGCCCGGGCACCAGCACCTCTCCCGCCCGTGCCAGCAGAGCCACGCGCTCCAGCACCCGGTCCCGCTCGGCGGCACCCCGGACCCGGTGGACCGCCTCGGCCACCAACCGGGCCAGCGCGTCCAGCAGCTCCAGGTCGTCCCGCGCGAAGGACCGCTCGACCGACCAGGTCACCGCCAGCGACCCCAGCAACACCCCCTCGGTCCGCAGCGGCAGCACAACCGCCGCCTCCAACGGCTCACCCGAGCTGTCGGACAGCGCGTGATGCGCCGCGACGGCCGGGAAGCGCGCCAGCGCAGCGGCCCGGTGCGGCAGCAGCAGCCGCTCCCCGGTCCGCGCCGTGTGACTGAGCGGCAGCGCCGCCTCCAACGCAAGCTCCGGGTACCCGCCGCGCAGCGCGTCGCTGTAGGAGTCGGTGCTGCTCAGCACCAGCCGGCCACTGGCCTCGTCGAGCACCGCCACCGTGCCGCCGCCCGCACCGACAGCCTCCACCCCGGCCCGCGCAGCGATCATCGCAACCTGCTCCAGCGTCTGCGCGTGCACCATCGCCGCAGCGGCGTCCGTCAGCGCCGTCAGCCGGCGCACCGACATCGCCGACCCCCGGCCCCGGCGTCGCTCCGGCCCCCGGTACGCACTCTCGAGCGACTCGTCCCGGGACGCCGTCATGGTCCCCCTCATCGACACACGAGTTCAGGACCCTAGCCTGCCAGAGATCGACGGGGCCGACGCTGGAACGGGCACGCACGCAGGCCGAAGCGGTCGGAATGCGCGCCGCCCGACCCAGCGGCATTCTCCTGCGGCCGCCCGGCACCGCCGCGGCAGCACCGGCCGGCGCACCCACGCGAGAAGGTCGGCAGTCCTCGAGCCGGTCGACGCCGCGCAGGCAACGCCCGCTACCGGTCAGGCGGAAGCGCCCGACCGACCTCCGCACCAGGCCGGACCTTGTGCCAACCGACCTGCTGGTTGGTATCCGGCAGGACCAGCCGGAGCGCGAGGACGGCGACGTCGTCGTCCTGCCCGGGCTGGGCCATGGCGGCGAGCAGGTGCCCGCAGACCTGCTCGGGCGTGGCGTGCGGGGCAGGTCGTCCAGGGCGGCGGCGAGCGCGCCGATGCCGGCGTCGAGGTCGCGGTCGCGCCGCTCGATCAGCCCATCGGCGTACAGACCAGCAGCGAGCCGGCGGGCAGCACGACGGCGCCCCCACCGGCCGGGCGTGCACGGCGGCAGCGCGCCGATCAGCGGCGCCGCGCCGCGGCGCAGGACGAGCGCGGGTCCGTCGGGCAGGCGCAGCAGCGGCGGTGGGTGTCCAGCGTTGCTGAACAGCAGCATCCCGCTGCCGGAGCCGGCTCCTGCGGCGTCGCTGTCGATGACCAGCCGGCCGAAGGTAGCGGTCGCGAGCTGCGCCATCTGAAGTCCTGGACGAGCCAGTCGAGCCGGTCCAGCACGACCGAAGGGCTGTGCCCCTCGCAGGCGTAGGACCGCAGGACGCTGCGCAGCCGCCCCATCGCGGTCGCCGCCGCCAGGTCGTGGCCCATCACGTCGCCGACCGCGATCCCGACCGCGCCGTCCGGCAACGGGAACACGTCGTACCAGCCGCCGCCGGCCTGCGCGTGCTCAGCCCCTACCTGACAGCGGGCGGCGCAGCTGATCCCGGGGATGTCGGCAAGGACGGCAGCAGCGAGCGCTGCACCTGCGCCGACACCTGCCGCTCCCGGTCGCGCGCTGCCCGTCCGGCGCGCAGCTGCTGCAGGTAGCCCAGCATCACCACCGCCTGCCGGTCGACGAGCACGCCTTCGCGCGCGCTCCGGGTGCCCTTCGTCCTGGCGCCGTTGATGGCGATGCGCCACAGGTAGGCCTCGGCCGTCGGTCCGTGGACCGTTTCCCGTCGCTGGTACAGCGTCACGAAGGCGTCCATGACGGCCTCTTCGGCCGCTTCCCGGTCGCCCCAGAGGATCTTGCTCATGCCCCGGCAGAGCTTGGCGTAGTTGGCCTGGAAGAGCAGCGCGACGTCCCGTTCTTCTAGGGGCACGCTCTCGCCCCCGCGTTCCGGCGCCGGGCAAGGCTGAGCGCGCAGGGCGCTGGCTGCCGCGGGAGCACTCACGCATCGTTTACCTGCGGGCGGCCCAGGATGTTGCGTCAGGTCTTGCGTGCGCCGCGGGAAGCAGCCGTCGGGCGGTGCGCTGCGAGCCGCTTCGCGCCTCGGCTCGTCTGCTCCGTGGAGCGGGTTCGGCCGGGAAGGGCGCGTACTACCTGCGGGGGACGGCGGATGTTGCGCGCAACCTTCGACACGGCCGGGGCGGTACCAGCGTGCGAGGAGCGCCCGCACGGGGCGCCTCCCGCGAGACCCCCACCCGACCGACCGAGGAGTGCCGCATGACCACGATCTCAGAGGACCTGCCCGTTTCAGCAGCAGGCCTTGCCCAGGGACATCGAACCTTCCAGGAGTTCCTGCTCGCCGGCGAGCGGCATGTCGTGGGGCAGTTCGAGCGCCCCGGGGCGGAGGCGCGCTTCGCGGCCTTCAACGCAGGACTGCCCCGTGAGGTGCGCAGGGGCGTCGAGGGGTACTTCCGGCGCCAGTCGCTCCTCGACCTCTCGCAGCGCGCCGCCCTTCTCGGGCCCCTCGTGAAGCTGGACATCTCCACGCCGCTCAACCCGCGCACGTCCCGCACCCTGCCGCTTGCGAACTCATCGCCGCGATCCGAGCTGGACTCGCTCAGCACGGGCCGGTTCTCTCTGGTGCCCAGCGCCATCGACGCACAGGCCGCCGACGCCCAAGCGGCGGAGCAGGGGCAGGCCATCGCGCCCGTCCGGCCCCCCGGCACTCCTGGCGTGTCCCACGTGGACCTGCTCCTGCAGGAGGTGACGGTCGAGGACTCGAACGACGGCGGCTGGCTCACCAACGACACGGACACCGTCCACTTCGCCGTCACGACCATCAGCGAGGACGGCGACGTGGACGCCGTCCTCAAGAAGTTCGGCAGCCGGGACGAGGGGAAGCTCGTCAAGTTCCCGGACGTCGTCCTCGCCACCGTCGACCTGAACAAGACCAGCCCGCGGTACCCGAGGAACGTCTCGTTCAAGATCGACGCGATCGAGAAGGACGACGGGACCTACAACGAGGTCCTGGCGCTCGCGGAGAAGTACATCCAGGATTGCGTGACCGAGGAGCTGATCGCGGCGGGCATCATCAAGGGCGGGGCATGGCTGGGCGTCCCCATCCCCCCGCCGCTCGCGCACTTCCTCGCCTCGTACGTCAAGGGGTGGTTCGACGCCTTCGTCGACTGGATTTCGACCTGTTCGAGAACGATGACGACCTCATCGGCAGCCGGACGAGGGTCGTCACCCTGGCGAACGACGACTTCACGTTCAAGTACTCCAGGCTGCTCGGTCCGGACCGCCTCGTCACCGGTGCGCCTC
>CAXTFU010000117.1:7730-12591 GCA_964243385.1 uncultured bacterium
GCTCAAGGGCCTGCCGTTCACGTACGTGTTCAGCGGCAGCGGCAGCGGCGGCAGGTGGCGGGCGAAGTTCTGTCTCCAGCTCCGGTGACGCGGGCGGCGGCGCTGCGCCTGGCCGCACGTCCCGTCGCGCGAAGCTTCACGAGGCCAGCGCGGGCGCTCGTGCTCAGCACAGCCGGCACCGTCAGGGAAGGCCTTCGGCGCGACAGGCGTCCTGCGGCATGAGTGCCGCGGGCAGCGGGTGGCCGGCGGAACGGGTCGACCGCTGCGGCGCGGCAACGCCTTCGGGCATCGCCGGCCCGGACGGGCAGTCGCAGTTGCGTCGTTCCGAGGACGGCATGCGGGAGTGGCTCAACTGCCTCGTTGCAGCTAGCTCCGGCCGTCCCGGCCTGCTCGACGCGCTGATCGCGGTCCTGTCGCCAGTGAGGGGAGCCAAACGGTGAACCGAGACGGTCGACCGCTAGTCTTTCACGCGCTCCCGGGTACTGGCGGGCGGCGGGCGGTCAGGTTCAGAGTGCCCGCGAAGGAGCGGCTGCCCAGCCCGAGCTGCGGGGTCGGGGCCGGGGCGAGGCGTTGGGCGTCGTACTGGAGCAACGGCAGCTCGGCGATGTCGTGCGTAGTTCGACGCGGGGGGGGGGCGAGCGCGCCGGGGCCCTGCAGATCAACCCGGCGGCGCGTTCGCGTCCCCGAGCCGCTGGTGCGTCCCGCGCCCTCTTCGAGCTGGTGGGCGGTGAGCGCCCGCGCGACGGGCTGCCACCCCTGCCCGCCGGCGGGGAGCAGCCGCAGGACCGCCTGGCGCCAGGGCTGGTAGGCCCGGGCGCGCTCGGGGGTGTTCGCCTCGATGCCGGCGTCGGACAGCGCGGCGTTGGTGAGCGTCGAGGCGAGCGCGTCGTTCCATGCGCCGCTGCCTTCGACGGCCCCTGAGCGGGGCTTGAACACGGGGTGGCCGGGCAGTCCGCGGTCCCTGGCGCGGTCCGTAGGCGTGCCCGCCGCGCCGCGCGCGTGCGCGCGGCTTCCTTCATCGCCGTTCTCCGGTCCCGAGCGGAGCGAGGGACCGTGCTCGCGGGCCGGTGGGCCGTTCTTCCGCGGCCCTGTCATATCTTCTTCCCTTCCCGGTAGCCGCTGTGACTGTCTCGGACTCGTCGCGTCCGTCAACCCGCGTGGTAGTCGTTTTGACTTTCCCGGAGGCCTTCGGGTCGTCAAGCGGTCGTTTGGGCGGCCTGGGAGCGGGCGCGCCGAGGACCCGCAGCGGGACTTAGCCGTGGTACCCGGTCCTGCCCGCGCCCGCCTCGGGGGGGCCGCCGGCCCTTGCTGTCGACCGCTGCCACGAGCGGCGGGTCGTAGCCCGGTCCCGTCTTGGCCCGGGCGCCCCGCAGCCGGAGCAGGCACTGCCCGACGAGCTGCTCCATCGTCTCCCGGCCGTCGCCGAACACCTCCCGGGCGATCCGCGAGTGCCGGACCTCCTGGCCGGTGACCGGGCCGACCTGCTTCCAGGCCGTGTCCGCGTCGGCGTCCGACCCGTGGGCCGCCAGCGCGGCCAGGTACATGAGCACCGCGAAGTCGCCGTTGCGCCGGCCTGCCGGGCTGCTCAGGGCCAGCTCGCGCAGGACCTCGCTCACCCGCGCGCCGGTGCTGTCACCCGGCCGAGCGTAGGGCCTCGGTCCGGTCCCTCGCGGACGGGGGCGGAACAGGACCGGACGACGCGTCCGGCACGGCAGGGACGCTGCCCGACATGTGCGACGACACCGACTTCCCGAACGCCTCGTCGAGCTGGTACGGGCTCGTGGAGGTCCTCAGCCGCCTGCACGTCCTCGGCGCGGTCGTTGACCTCGGGCGGGCGGAAGCGGTCGTCGGCACCGAACGAATCGACCCCGGCGCGGCGGTCTTGGACGCGTACGTCCCGTGGCTGGGCGAACTGGCGTGGCCGGTCGCGCCGTGGTTCGCGCAGGCAGTGCGGGACTGGCTGCACGCGTGGTCGCACTTCCGCGGGCCCGACGGCGCACCGGCATCCGTGGACCTGCGCACGGCGACCGTCACCTGGGGCGACGGCGCCATGGACATAAACGGCCAGCTCGCCCGGGCCCTCCGGCAGCTGTCCGTCGGCGGCGTCGGGCGCCACGGCCTCGATCTGCCCGCCGGGTGCCCCTCGTGGTGCCCCGGACCACCGGAGCCCGAGGACGAGCCGTAAGCCGGCCCGCCGCCACCACGGGCCTGACCGCAGCCGGCGGCGGACCCGTCGTGCCGAATGCCCCGCCCAGCAGCCGCAGCTGTTCCGTCGCGGATGCTGCGCGAGCGGGTGGCGGACGTAGCCGCGCGCGGTGACGGCGCTCCTGAGCGCCTTCCTGGTGCTGCTGCACGGGTCGACGGGCCCGGCGGCGGCGGACGACACCCACGAGCTCGACGAGCGGCTGCAGGCCGCCGGGCTCGACGCGGCGCACACCGAGGCGTTCGACGGACCGCACCCGCCCAACGCCAGCGCCGCCCCAGGCGACGGGCCGCCCCTCGCGCCGCATCGTCCGCCTGCGGCCGGTCAAGCGGCACGGCGGTACCGTCCGCGACGACCCGCCGACCGCAGCCAAGGGCAGTGCGACAGCCACACCTCCGCTGACGGCCCGGTCATCCCATGGCCGACCAGCGCCGCCAGCACCTCCCGCCGCGCCAGCTCACCGCCGGCGTCCGGCACAAGCGCCAGGACCGGCACGTCCGAGGCCAGCAGCCACCCCGCCACTCCTCCCGCCGGCGCGACCAGCCCGTCCCGCACCTGCAGGTCCGGCTGCGCAGCCGCCCACGCCAGCACCACCGGTCCGCTCGCGCACACGACCTGCGGCCCGTCCCGACGCGCGCCCTCCCCGAGCACCGCCGGCGACAACGGCCCGACCGCCGCCAGCTGACGACGCACCGCCCGACCGAACCCCGACCGCACATCACCCGCCGCCACCAGGTGACCGCCGGACCACAGCACCCGAGCACGCTCCCGCAACCACAGCGTCTCCCCCGCGGGCGGCTCCGACGCCGCCAGCACCCCCGCCCGCCGCACCCGCGCGGCCAGCGCCGTCAGGCGCTGCTCGCTGGCCGCGTCCGGCCACACCGCCGACCCGGCCACCTCCACCTCCCACAGGCCGGCGAGTGCGCGCAGCACCGCGGCGCCCGCCTCACCGTGCGACAGCCCGGCAAGCAGCAGCGCTTCCCGCAGACCGGCGTCGGTCAGCCACGGCGCGTCCCGTGCAAGCCGCACCGCCTCGTCCAGCACCGTCGGTGGCGGACAGCTCCGCGCCAGGGCCCGCAACCGGCGGATCACCTCCGCGCGCCGCCGCGCAACCGCCGCAGCCGGCGCGACCGGCAGCATCGCTGCGCGTTCCGCCAGCACCGACGGCGGCGCCAGGCCCCACTCGGGGGTGAGCCGCAGCTGCGCCGCCGGGTCGAAGGGCGCCGCCCGGTGCAGCAGCACCCACCCGCACACCTCGAGCACACCGACCAACGGCGTGGTCGGACGTGGCAGGCGCAGCACACGGCCGGCAACACCGGCCGCGTCCACGGTCGGCGTCAGCATCCCCGGATGACAGCACGCCACCAGCTCGCATCGGTCCACGGGTTACAGCTAGTAGCTGGCGTCGCACCACACCGGGCAGCGTGGGTGAGTAGGTACCGCCGCCCTGACGGCCGACTCACCAGTCCGCGGTCGCGACGACCTCGCCGGCAACGCTGAGTCCTTCGATGACTGCTGGCGACCCGGTCCCTCCGAGGTCGACGGCCGTGGCGACCGAAGACAAGCCGGGCACTCGGCCCGCGTCGACGTCGGCACCTCGACCGCGTCGCCGCCGCCGGGCACGATCCGCACGCGGACCGCCGCCTCGGGCGCGGCCCCCACGCGAAGGCCGACGCCACGACCTTGCCTCCCGGGTCCGCCGGGCCGTCCTTCTGCACGGTCGGGCCGACGGCGCCGAGCACGACGCCCTTGTCATCGACCGCCCGCCGAAGCGACGGGCGGCACAGCGCCTGGGTGTCCAGCGGTCCTGTCGCTGTGGCGCAGTCCCCGGCGCCGCGGGAGCGGTAGACGACGACCTCCAGGCCAAGGTCCGGCAGGCGCGCGGCCACGTCAACGACCGACCCTGCCGGGGCAGCCCGGGCGATCCTGTCCAGCAGGACCACTGCAGCGGGCCGCCGGTCGGCAAGGGCCCTGCCGTCCGGGGCAGCGGCGGCCGTCGGTTCGGGACGCGTGGTGTCCGTCTCGACCGTCGCCACGTTCGGAAGGCCGCTCAGGCAGTCCACGGTCGCCCGCGTCTGTTCGAGCGTCGCGGTGATCCGCTTGGCGTAGACAGGAGGTGAGCTCAGTTTCACCAGGACGGGCTTTCGGACGCATCCGGCGACGGCTGCCTGGTCGCCGGCCCCGGTCGAGCGGAACCGCACGTTGATCGTGGTCGTGACGGTCCCGTCGGCGGGTCCCGCGTACGACGGGAGCCGCTCCGGGCCGCCGCCCGCGAGGGACGGCGCGAGCACCGCTGCTGCGACGACGGCCACGGCAGACAGCGCTGCGCCTGCGGTGGCGAGGCGGCGGCGGTCGCGGGTGCGCTTCCGGACGCGGATCGCGGCGAACGGCGAGACCAGCCGGCGGTGGGCCTGGGCCTGCGCCACCGCGAGACGTACCAGCACGGCAACTTCGAGCGCTCGGGCGACGACCGGGAACGCAGGGAGAACCCGAGCCAGGGGCGCGACGCGGGAGCCCCGGGCGAGGCTGCGGAGCGGTGACCGCCGAGCCCGCCGTCCTCAGCCGGGCGCGGGCCCGGCGTCGCCGGCGGCGCGGCTGACCTCGGCCAGGCGCTGCTCCAGGAAGGCGCGCTCCGCGGCGTTCGCCGTGAGCTCCATC
>CAXTFU010000118.1:0-12549 GCA_964243385.1 uncultured bacterium
GGCCACCCGGCGCCGCCGTCCGTCGTCCGGCGGCGGAACCGGCCCGCGGGCGGCGGCGTCCCACCGGGGTCCGCACCGTCCCGCCGGAGGTTGCCGTGCCCGTCCCGTCCGCGTCCCCCGCCCGGTCACGCCCCGTCGCGGCCGGGCTGGCCGCCGCCCTCGTCCTCGCCGGTGCGACCGCCGTCGGGGCAGCCAGCTCCGGCGGCGACCCTGCCGCCGCCGAGCCCACCCCCACCGCGACCGAGCCCGGGACCGGCGTCGACGTCGCGGGGGAGGGCACGGTCAGCGGCACGCCCGACGTGCTGCGCTTCACGGTCGGGGTCGAGGCCCGCGCCGCCTCCGTCGACGCTGCGGTGTCGTCGGCGAGCGCCTCGGCCACCAAGGTCATCGCCGCGCTCGGCGCCCGCCGCGTCGCGAAGCGCGACACGCAGACCGCCACGCTGCAGATCTTCCCGCAGCACGACCGCACGGGCCGGGTCATCACCGGCTACGTGGTCCGTCAGGACCTGCGCGTGTCCGTCCGCGACCTGAGGACCGCCGGCGCGACGATCACCGCAGCCGTGGCCGCCGGCGGGAACGCGGCTCGGCTGTCGGGGGTGTCGTTCGCGCTCGAGGACGACGAGGCGCTGCGGGCGTCCGCCCGCGACGAGGCCTACGTGTCGGCCCGGGCCAAGGCCGAGCAGTACGCCCGGCTGTCCGGGCGGCAGCTCGGGGCCGTCGTGTCGATCGACGAGGACGTGCGGCAGGCCTCGGACGACCCGTCCCTGCGGGACTTCGCGACCGCCGCGCGCGCGGCCGTGCCGATCGAGGCGGGCTCCACCGACGTGCGGGTGACGGTGCGGGTCCGCTGGGCCCTGCGCTGACAGAGCCCAGCCCCGGCGGGCCCGGCGTCGGCGGGCCCAGCGCTGGCGGGCCCTGCGCCGCTGGGTCCTGCGCCGCTGGGCCATCTGGCGGAACGCCTGCGAGCCCGGGAGCCCGAACCTAGGGTGCGCTCGTGGCCGCAGACCTCCCGGCGCCGACCTGCTTCGCCGACGCGCTCCGGACGCTGCGCGAGCGCAGCGGGTACACCCAGGAGGAGCTCGCCGAGCGGGCCGGCGTCACCCCGCACGCGGTCAGCGCGCTCGAGCGGGGGACGCGCACCCGTCCGTACCCGCACACCGTCCGGTCGCTGGCCGCAGCGCTCGGCCTCGACGACGAGCAGCGCGCCGCGCTGCTCGCCACGGTGCCGCGGCGGACCTCCGCCTCGGGTGAGCCGGCACCTGCCGCCCGGCCGTCGAGCCTGCGCGCCGAGCCGCTGCCCGTCCCGCCCACGCCGCTGGTCGGGCGCGACGACGAGGTCGGCCAGCTCGTCGACCTCGTCCGGTCGCCGCGGACGCGCCTGCTGACCCTCACCGGGGTCGGCGGCGTGGGCAAGAGCCGGCTCGCCCTGGCGGTGGCCGGGCGGGCCGCCGACGCCTTCCCGGACGGCGTGGCCTGGGTGCCGCTGGCCGCGCTCACCGACCCGCGGCTCGTCGTGCCCGCCGTCGGCCGGGCCGTCGGGCTGTCCGGCGTCGAGGGGCTCGACACCGCGACGGTCGTCGCGTCGGCGCTCGCGCCCGCCCGCGCGCTGCTGGTCGTCGACAACGTCGAGCACCTGCTGGACGCCGCACCGGCGCTCGGCGAGCTGCTCGAGGCCTGCCCCGGGGTGACCGTCCTCGCCACGAGCCGGGCGGCGCTGCGGCTGCGGGGCGAGCGCGAGCACCCCGTCCGCCCGCTCGGGCTGCCCGACCGGTCCGGCGGCGCCGGAGCCGTGCTCGCGTCCGCCGCCGGCGCGCTGTTCGCCGAGCGGGCGCAGGCGGTCACGCCGAGCTTCACCGTCGACGACCGCAACGCCGCCGACGTCGCGAGGCTCTGCAGCCGGCTGGCCGGCATCCCGCTGGCCCTCGAGCTGGCCGCGGCGAAGGTGCGGCTGCTGCAGCCGGACGCCCTGCTCGCGCGGCTCGACACGGCGATGGCCATCGCCGGGGCGCGCGACCTGCCGCCCCGCCAGCGCACGATGCAGGCCACCCTGGACTGGAGCTACGACCTGCTGGCGCCCGGGCAGCAGCGGCTGTTCCGGCTGCTCGGCGTCTTCACGGGCGGCTTCACCCTCGAGGCGGCGGAGGCGGTGGCCGGGGGCGACGTCCTCGAGCCGCTCGAGCAGCTCGTCGAGCACTCGCTCGTGCGCGTCTCGGCCGACGGCACGCGCTACGACCAGCTCGAGCCGGTCCTGCAGTACGCCCGCGCCCGGCTCGCCGCCGGCGACCAGGACGAGGCCCGGCAGGCGCGGCTGCGGCACGCCCGCTGCTTCCTCGCGCTCGCCGAGGGCCAGGTCCCGGCCTACCGCCGCGCCGAGGCGGTGCAGGCCCTCGTGGTCACCGCCCGCGAGGAGGGCAACCTGGAGGCGGCCCTCGAGGCCGGCCTCGCCCTCGGCGACGGCGAGCTGACCGGGCGCCTGTGCTGGGCGCTGTGGCTCGACTGGTGGCTGCGCGGCCATCTGCTCGTGGGCCGGCGCTACGCCGAGCGCGCCCTCGCGATGCCGATGCCGGCGTCCGCCCGGATCGGCACGCTGCTGACGCACGCCGCGATGACCTTCGCGCAGGGCGACCTCGACGCCAGCGGGCCGGGGTGGGACGAGGCGCTGCGCCTGTCGCGCGCCGAGGGCGACCTCGCCGGGCAGGCGCACGGCGTCGCCGGGCAGGGCCTGGTCACGCTGGCCCGCGAGGACCTCGACGTCGCGGAGCGCTGCTTCGCCGAGGCCGTCCGGCTGGCCGAGATCGCCCAGCACGACGACGCCTGGCTGTGGACGCTGGCGCACGTGTGGCTCGGCACGATCCGGCTGCTGCGGGGCAGCCCGAGCGAGGCGCTCGCCCTCGTCGACACCGCGCTGGCGGCGGCGCGGGCGCGCGGCGACCGGCTGGCCATCTACATCGGCCTGTTCACCGCCGCGCAGGCTGCGCTCGCGCTCGGTGACGCCGAGCGGGCGCGCACGCAGTTGGAGGAGGGGATCCTGCTGTCGGACGAGACCGGCGACCAGGCCAACCTCGCCTACTTCGTCGACGCGCTCGCGGTCGTCGAGTCGGCGTCGGGTGACTGCAGCCAGGTGGCCGTCCTGCTCGGTGCGGCCCAGGCGCTGCGCGAGACCGTCGGGGCCAGCGTCTACGGCTACTACAAGCCCGACGAGGCGCGGCGCGACGCTGCGGCCGCGGCGGCCCGGGCGGTCCTCGGGCCGGAGGGCTTCGACGACGCGGTCGACGAGGGACGCGCGCTCGAGCCCGCGCAGGTCGTCGCGCTCGCCGTCCGCGAGCGGGCGCCCCGGCTGCGCGTCGCGACCTGAGCGCCCGGTGCGCACCGGCGGCGTGCGCTCAGGCGGGGTGCGCTCAGGTGGGGTGCGCTCAGGCGGCGTGCGCTCAGGCGGGGTGCGCTCAGGCGGGGTGCGCTCAGGCGGGCGGCGCGAGGTCGGGCGGGAAGCCGCCCGTCGCG
The DNA here is from genome assembly GCA_964243385.1 of uncultured bacterium. GTDB lineage: Bacteria > Actinomycetota > Actinomycetes > Mycobacteriales > SCTD01 > SCTD01. Next base: position 3,502 of record CAXTFU010000118.1, read on the forward strand.
ACGGGTCCCCACGACGTGATCGTCACGCGCAGCAGCACCTTGCCCTGCCGGGCCATCGCCGCGCGGTAGTCGTCCCAGTCAGGGTGCTCGCCGGCGATGCTCCGGTAGTACTCGACGAACGCGTCCAGCGCATCGGGCAGCTCGAGGACCTCGGCGGCGCCGTCGACCTGCACCCACGGGCCGTCCCAGTCGTCGGACAGGAAGCACAGGCTCACCCGCGGGTCGGCGCGCGCGTTGCGCGTCTTGGCGCGCTGCGGGTAGGTCGACACGAGCACCCTTCCCTCGGCGTCGACGCCCGCCGCCACCGGCGACAGCTGCGGCCCACCGTCCCGGCGGTGCGTGAGCAGCAGCGCGTGCGAGCGGGGGCGCAGGAAGGCGACGAGCTCCTCGCGCGAGACGCGGTCGGCGGTGGCGGTCCGGGGCACGCGGCCATCCTGCCCCACCGGTGGTGACGGACGCGGAGCGCCGGTGCAGGGTGGGCGCGTGACCGACGTCTACCTCGAGCGGGGGCGCACCTGGACGTTCGCCTGTGCCCTCGACTGGCCCGGCTGGGCCCGCCGCGGCAAGGGCGACGAGGCGGCGCTCGACGCGCTGCTCGCCCACGCCGGCCGCTACGCGGCTGTGGTGCAGGAGGTGGCGCCGTTCGACGTCGGCGAGCTGCACGTCGTCGGCGCCGTCCCCGGCAGCACGACCACCGACTTCGGGGCGCCGGACGCCCGCGGCCCGTGGGACGACCGGCCCGTCGACGCCGAGCGCCTCGCGCTGCTGCTCGAGGCCTGCTGGACCGCCTTCGACCGCGTCGTCGCCACGGCCTCGCCCGAGCTGCGCAAGGGCCCGCGCGGCGGTGGCCGGGACCGCGACGACATCGCCCGCCACGTGCAGGACGCGGAGCGCTCCTACGGCCGCAAGCTCGGCGCCGCCGTCCCCCCGCGGACGCCCTGGCCCGAGCAGCGCGCAGCCTTCTCCGCGGCGGTGCGGGCCGGCGCGCCCGGTGCGAGCTGGCCGCTCGGCCACGCGGTGCGGCGCTTCGCCTGGCACGTGCTCGACCACGCCTGGGAGATCGAGGACCGCGACCCCGTCGGAGGACCGCCTCCCGGAACGACGTAGGGACGTGGACAGCCGCGCGCGGGAGCCCCAGCCGGGGACGGCGCTGCTCGCGCTCTACGACACCGCGCTGCCGCAGGTGCACGGGTACCTGCTGTCCCGCTGCGGCGACCGCGCCGTCGCCGAGGACCTGACCAGCGAGGTCTTCCTGGCCGCCGTCGTCGACGGCGGCGACGTCGGCATGCCGTGGCTCATCGGCACGGCCCGCCACAAGCTGGTCGACCACTGGCGCCGGCGGGCCCGGGACGAGCGGGTGGCGGACGAGGTGGTCGTCGAGCCGCACGACCCGTGGGACGCCGAGCTCGACGCGCTGCGCGCCCGGGAGGTGCTCGCCGGGCTCGGGCCGCACCACCGCGCGGCCCTCGTCCTGCGGCACGTCGACGGGCTGCCCGTGCCCGAGGTCGCGGCCCACCTCGGCCGGACCCTGCACGCCACCGAGGCGCTGCTCAGCCGGGCCCGCCGCGCCTTCCGCCGGGCCTACGAGTGCGACGGAGGCCGGTCATGACCGACCCGCTCGACGTCCTGGCGCTCTCCGTCGACCGCCCGCTGCCCGGCACCGAGCCGGCCCCGGCCTTCACCGCCGCCCTGCGCGCCCGCCTCGAGCGCGCGCTGCTGCTGCCCGACCGCCCGTCACCGTCCGACCCCGTCGTCCGCCCTGGAGGCGCCATGACCACGACCGCCGGGACCAGCACCCTCGAGACCAGCACCCTCGAGACCAGCGCGCCTGAGACCAGCGCCCCCGAGACCAGCGCCGGTCCGGCTCCCGCGCTGTCGCCCTACCTCGCGGTCGCCGACGCGCGGGCCGCCGTCGCCTTCTACGTCGCGGCGTTCGGCGCCGTCCCGCAGGGCGACCCGTACGTCCGGCCGGACGGCCGCATCGGCCACGCGGAGGTGCGGATCGGGGCGGCGGTGCTCATGCTCGCCGACGAGTTCCCGGAGCTGGGCCTGCTCGGACCGCTGGCGCGCGGCGGCGTCAGCACCACGCTGCACCTGGCGGTGCCGGACGTCGACGCCGTCGTCGCGCGGGCCGTCGACGCCGGGGCGTCGCTCGAGCGGCCCGCGGACGACGCGCCCTACGGCCGGACGGCCGTGGTGCGCGACCCCGCCGGGCACCGGTGGATGCTGCAGACGCCGCCCGCCCCTGCAGCTCCCGCCGCGCCGGCCGGGTCCGCGGGCGACGTCGCGTACGTGACCCTCGCGGTGCCCGGCTCGCAGCGGGCGCGGGCGTTCTACGGCGCGGTGCTCGGCTGGACGTTCTCCCCGGGCACGGTCGAGGACGGCTGGTCGGTCGACGGCGCGACGCCCCACGTCGGGCTGTGGGGCGGCGCGGACGAGCCCGGCGTGCAGCTCTGCTTCTCGGTGCCGGACGTCGCCCGGGCGCTCGCCGCGGTGCGGGACGGCGGCGGCACCGGCGACGAGCCCGCGGTCAGGCCGTACGGGCTGCTGGCCGAGTGCACCGACCCGTCGGGGCTGCGCTTCCAGCTGTGGCAGCCGTCGTGAGCCGCGCCGGCCGTCAGCCCTGCTGCTGCGTCGGCCGGACGAGGACCTCGTTGATCGCCACGTGCCGGGGGCGCGTGACGACGTAGGCGATCGCGTCGGCGATGTCCTCGGACTGCAGGCGCTCGACGCCCTCGAACCGGCCCTTGATGCTCTCCTGCACCTCGGGCCGGTTGTGGCCGGCCAGCTCGGTCTCGACCGCGCCCGGCTCGACGAGCGACACGCGGACGTGGCGCTGGGTGACCTCCTGGCGCAGTGACTCGCTGAACGCCCCGACGCCGAACTTCGTCGCGTTGTAGACGCCGCTGCCGGCGCGGGCGACCCGGCCGGCCACCGAGCTGATGTTCACCATGTCGGCGACCCGCCGCGGGCCGTCCTCGGCCGCCGCGAGCAGGTGGGGGAGCGCGGCGTGGGCGCAGTAGAGCAGGCCGAGGACGTTCAGCTCGACCATCCGCTGCCACTCCTCGACGGGGGCCTGCTCGGCCGGGCCGAGCAGCATCACGCCGGCGTTGTTGACGAGCACGTCCAGGCGGCCGAGCCGGGCGACGGCCTGCTCGACGACGTCCTGCGCCTGCTGCTGCTGGGTGACGTCCGCCTCCAGGACCAGGGCGGTGCCCCCGGCGGCCTCGATGCGCCCGGCGAGGTCCTCGAGCCGGTCGCGGCGGCGCGCGACGACGGCGACCTGCGCGCCGGAGGCGGCGAGGGCCAGCGCGGTCGCCTCGCCGATGCCGGAGCTGGCGCCGGTCACGACGGCGACCGTGCCGGCGAGGGTGGAGGTGCTGGGTCCTGTCACGCGGGGCTCCTCGGGTCGGGGGGTGTGCCGGAGGTCGGTGTGCCCGCGGGACGGGGGCGCAGACCGGGCGGGCGCTCGGGACCTGAGCGCCGTCGGACGCGGTTCCTGCCGGGGCCTTGTGCGCGGCCGGACCCGTCACCTGCACGGCGGAGGTCACTGGCCGCGACCGTCGGCCCTGCTGACCGTCGGCCCTGCTGACCGTCGCTCCTGCTGACCGTCGCCCCTGCTGACCGTCGCCCCTGCTGACCGTCGACCATCGACCCCAGGTCGACGGTTGACGGTCCTGTCGGTGGCAGGGTCTACTGTCTGAGTTCGAACAAGCGTTCGAACATCACGACGGGGCCTCGCGGACCCGTCAGGCGGACCCCCGTCCGATGACGTCTGAGTCTCGACCCTCTCACGTCATCGGGCGGGTCCGTCGGTCCGGGTGGGCGTGGGGAAGCGCCCGCCCGGGCCGGCGCCGCCGTCGCCGTCTTCCCCCGGCACCCGCGGTCAGCACCCGCTGCCCGCTCGCTCGTCGGGAGGAGGCCCCCGTGTCCCGTCTGCACACCGATGCCGTGGAGGTCCAGCGGCACGACGACGTGCCCGCGCAGTTCCTGTGGCGCGGCCGGCTGTACGTCGTGCGCGAGGTCCTCGCCCGGTGGACCGAGTCCGGAGGGTGGTGGCGCAGCGCTGCCGTGCAGTCCCTGAGCGCCGGTGACGCCGCCGACGGCCTGTCGGTGGCGCCGCTCGAGCGCGCGCCGCTGCCCCCGTCGCCCAAGTGGGCGCAGCGTGCCTGGGGCGAGCCGGCGCCCGACGTCGACGCCTCCGTCGGCCCCGCCGGCATCGACGACGGCGAGCAGGACTGGTTCCGCGTCGAGGCCGGTGCCGGTCGTGCGGCCGGCACAGGGGTCTACGACCTGTGCTTCTCCTGGTCGACCGGTCGCTGGGCACTCGCCCGCGTCCTGGACTGAGGAGCGGCGGATGACCACCACGACCACTCCCAGGACGGCTCCCGCTCCCGCCCTGCGTCCTCCGGCCGTGTCTGCTGCTCCTGCCGCTTCGCGTCCTCCGGCCGTGCCTGCTGCTCCTGCCGCTTCGCGTCCTCCGGCCGTGCCTGCTCCGTCGGCTCCTGCTCCGGCGACGGGCGAGACGCCGGCGCGCACTGCCGTCCCTGCCGGGTCGACCTCGCGCCTGCCGGCGTCGACGCTGCTCGCGCTCGCCCGGCGCGGGCTCGTCGAGGCGTGCGGCGCCGCGACGGCCGGGGAGCGCTACGCCACCGCCCACCTGGCCGCGCTGCGGGTGGCCGCTGCCGTGCTGGCCTGCCGCGCCCGTCCGGTCAGCGGCTCGACCCCGTCCGCGCCTCGGCGGACCCGACCCACCAGCGCCTGGGTGCTGCTCGCCGCCGTCGCGCCCGAGCTCGCCGAGTGGGCGGCCTTCTTCGCCGCCGGCGCGCCCAAGCGGGCGGCAGCCGAGGCCGGGCTGCCGTCGGCGGTCACGCCGCGCGAGGCCGACGACCTGGTGCGTGACGTCGAGGCGTTCCTCGCGATGGTCGAGGGCTCGCTCGGCGGGCCCGGCTCGCAGCTGCTCCTGGCGTCGGGCTGAGCCGTGCCGTCCTCGCCAGGGCCCCGGACGACGGGGTCCGACCCCTTCGTCCACCTCCACGTGGCCTCCGGCTACTCGCTGCGGCACGGCGCCTCGCACCCGCGGGTGCTCGTCGAGCGCGCTGCCGAGCACGGGATGGACACGCTCGCGCTGACCGACCGCGACGGCGCGTACGGCGTCGTGAAGTTCGCCAAGGCCTGCGCCGCCGCGGGGGTGCGGCCGGTGTTCGGGGTCGACCTCGCGGTCGCGCCCGTCGAGCTCGACCCCTCGGCCGCCGGTCGGCGGGAGGCGCGCGACCCTGCCGGGCGGGTCCGCCCGTCGCGCAGCACCCCCGCCCACGGTGGCGCCTTCCTCGACCGGCACCCCGACCGGGAGGCCGGGGCCCCGTCCCGCGACGGGACGCCGGGCGGCGGTGCGTCCTGGGACAAGGGGCTGCCCCGCGTCGTGCTGCTCGCCCGCGACGGACGCGGCTGGGCGGCGCTGTGCCGGCTGGTGTCCGCGACCCACCTGGCCGGCGAGCGGGGAGCGCCGGTGAGCACGCTCGACCTCGTCGCCGAGCACGCCGGCGGCGCCGCGCAGGCAGGGTCGCTCGCCGTCCTGCTCGGCCCCGGCTCCGAGCTCGGCCGGGCCGTGACCGCCCGGCGCGACGACCTCGCCCGGGCCCACCTGTCCCGCTGGCGCGACGTCCTCGGCCGCGACGGCGTGGTCGTCGAGGTCGTCTGCCACCGCGGGCCGGGCGACGTCGGGCGCGCCGCCCGGATGCTCGGGTTCGCCACCGAGCAGCGCGCCAGCGCCGTGCTGACCAACGTCGTGCGCTACGCCGACCGCGCCGACGCCCCGACCGCCGACGTCCTCGACGCCGCCCGGCGGCTGGTCGCGCTCGACCTGCGCCACGTCGACCGCCGCAACGCCGAGGCGGCCCTGCTGCCCGGCAAGCAGATGGCCGAGGTCGCCGCCCAGGTCGCCCGGGCCGCCGGGCTGCACGACGAGGGGCGCAGCCTGCTGGGCCGCACCCGGCACGAGGCCGACCGGTGCGCGGTCGACCCCCGCGCCGACCTCGGCATCGGCGAGGTCCACTTCCCCGAGCTGGAGGCCGGGGGCGGCGAGCCGCAGGCCGTGCTGCGCGAGCGCTGCGAGGCCGGCTTCGGGCGGCGCGGGATGCTGCGTGACAGCCGCACCCTGTCCCGGCTCGAGGACGAGCTGGGCGTCATCCAGGGCCTGGGCTACCCGTCGTACTTCCTGACCGTGTCCGACGTCGTCGACCTCATCAAGGGGATGGGCGTGCGGGTCGCGGCCCGGGGGAGCGGGGCGGGCTCGCTCGTCACCTACCTGCTGGGCATCAGCGACGTCGACCCCATCCGCTACGGGCTGCTCATGGAGCGCTTCCTGTCCCCGCTGCGCCACCAGCTGCCCGACATCGACGTCGACGTCGAGTCGGCCCGGCGCATGGAGGTCTACGAGCAGATCCTCGCCAAGTACGGCGGCGAGCGGTGCACCTGCGTCTCGATGATGGACACCTACCGGGCCCGCCATGGCATCCGCGACGTCGGTGCGGCGCTCGGCCTGCCGCCCGGTGAGGTCGACGCGCTGGCCAAGGCGTTCCCGCACATCCGGGCCAGCCAGGTGCGGGCGGCGATGCGCGACCTGCCCGAGCTGCGGGCGAGCGGGCTGGCCAAGGGCGAGAACGCCGGGCGCATCGACCTGCTGCTGCGCCTCGTCGAGCGCCTCGACGGGCTGCCGCGCCACGTCGCCCTGCACCCGTGCGGTGTGCTGCTGTCCGACACGACGCTGCTCGACCGCACCCCGGTCGAGTCGAGCTGGCTCGGCTTCCCCATGAGCCAGTTCGACAAGGACGACGTCGAGGAGCTCGGGCTGCTCAAGCTCGACGTGCTCGGCATCCGCATGCAGTCCGCCATGCAGCACGCCATCGCCGAGGTCGGCCGGGTCGACGGCGTGCGCATCGACGTCGACGCGGCGCCGCGCGACGACCCCGCCACCTTCGCCCTCGTGCAGTCGACCAAGACGCTCGGCTGCTTCCAGATCGAGTCGCCCGGCCAGCGCGAGCTGGTCGGCAAGTTCGCGCCCGAGACCTTCGAGGACCTCATCGTCGACATCTCGCTGTTCCGTCCCGGACCGGTGAAGAGCGACATGGTGCGGCCGTTCCTCGAGGCGCGGCAGGGCTGGAAGACCGCCGACTACCTGCACCCCGACCTCGTCCCGGCGCTGGAGCAGACGCACGGCGTCGTCGTCTTCCACGAGCAGGTGCTGCTCATCGTCAGCCGGATGACCGGCTGCACGCTCGCCGAGGCCGACGAGGTGCGGCGGGCGCTCGGCGACCCCGAGGAGCAGCCGGAGGTGCAGGCCTGGTTCGTCCCGATCGCACTGGCGGCCGGCTACGAGCCCGGCGTCGTCGACCGGGTGTGGGAGGTGCTCAAGGCGTTCGGGTCGTTCGGGTTCTGCAAGGCCCACGCGGCGGCGTTCGCACTGCCGACCTACCAGTCGGCCTGGCTCAAGGCGCACCACCCCGCGGCGTTCCTCGCCGGGGTGCTGACGCACGACCCCGGCATGTACCCGAAGCGGCTGATCCTCGACGACGCCCGGCAGTTCGGGATCGCCATCCTGTCGCTGGACGTCAACCTGTCCGACGCCTCCTACCGGGTCGAGCGGGTCGGCGTGCTCGACGAGCCCCCGCCCGCGGTGCTCGACCAGGTCGGCAGCCCGGCGGCGGCTCCGGTCCGGGTCGCCGACCTGCTGCACCTCGACCCGCCCGCCGACCCGTCCGCCGACCCGTCCGCCGACCTGCCCGAGGACGTCGTGGGCTGGGCGGCCGACGACGACGGTCGGGGCGTGCTCGGCGGCGTGAGCGGTCCGCGCAGCGCCCCGTCCGACCCGCGGCTGCCCGACGGGCGCGGCTACGGCATCCGCATCGGCCTGGCCGAGGTGAAGGGCATCTCCGAGGCCGAGACCGCCCGCATCGTGGCCGGTCGTCCGTACGCCTCGCTGTCGGACTTCTGGCACCGGGCGTCGGTGTCGCGCCCGGTGGTCGAGCGGCTCGTCGTGGCGGGCGCCTTCGACTCCGTCTACGGCCTCGGCTCGACCCTGCCGGTGCGCCGGCGCGGGCAGGTCACGCGCCGCGACCTGCTGCTCCAGGTCGCCGAGCTCGACCGGTGGAGCCGGTCCACCGCCGCGGCGGCCCGCAAGGCCGGGCCCCGTCGGCGGGCCGGCGCGGGTCGCACGTCCGGGGCCGGGGCGCCGGCGAGCACGGCGCTGCCGTCCGGTCAGCCGTCCGGTCAGCCGTCGGGTGCGGTCCGGTCGCTGGACGACGTCCGTGCCCGGCAGTCCCGCCAGTCGCAGGCCCCTGCGGCGCCGGAGCCGGTCGACGTGCAGCTCGCGCTCGACCTCGGCGACGCGCCCGAGCAGACCGTCTCGAGCGGCCTGCCCGAGATGAGCCGGGCCGAGCGGGTGCGGGCCGAGCTCGACGTGCTCGGCCTCGACGTCAGCTCGCACGTCATGGACGCCTACGGGCCGTTCCTCGACGAGCTCGGCACCACCCGGGCGCGCGACCTGCTCGGCTGCCGGAGCCGGCAGGAGGTCCTGGTCGCCGGCGTGAAGGTGGCGACGCAGACGCCGCCGATCCGGTCGGGCCGCCGGGTCATCTTCGTGACGCTCGACGACGCGACCGGCCCCCTGGACGCCACCTTCTTCGAGGACGCCCAGGTCGGCTACGCCACCACCGTCTTCCACTCCTGGCTGCTCGTGGTGCAGGGACTCATCCGGCGCACCGGTCCGCGCGGCGTCTCCATGCAGGCCGTCGGCTGCTGGGAGCTGCCGTCGCTGCACTCCGCCTGGCTCGAGGGCGGGCTGGACGCGGTGTGGGCGTTGATGTCCACACCGGCGCTGGTCACCGAGGCGGCCGTGCAGGGCGCGGCGGCGAGCCGGTCGAGCCGGCCGGTCATGACCAGCCCGCCGCTGGTCGGCGGCGGGGCGGGGCACTCCGGCGTCGGAGGAGCGGTGCACGTCTACGCCACCGGCTTCCGGGCCTCCCCCTACGCCGACATCAAGCCCGCCGG
>CAXTFU010000119.1:0-12532 GCA_964243385.1 uncultured bacterium
GGGCATGGCGGTGCGGTGGCGCGACCTCGTCGCCGGCACCGACGACCCCGCCCTGCGCCGGCTCGGGTTGGCCGGTCTGCAGGAGACGGCGGTGCGCGCGACGACGTGGCGGCTGCGCAGCGGGACGAGCCCCGCGACGGTCGCGCTGCCCGGGACGGCCTGACCGCCGCTCAGCGCCAGCGGTCGACGAGCTCGACGAGCCCGTCGAGGGTGACCAGCTCGGCGTCCGGGACGACGTCCCACCCCTCGACCGGCCGTCCCGTCAGGTGGACCGTCCGCATGCCGAGCGCCTGAGCGCCCGAGACGTCGTCGCGCAGCCGGTCGCCGACGAAGACGGCCCGCGCGGGGTCGACGCCCACGGCGCCGAGCAGCGCGCGGAACGCCTCCGGGTGGGGCTTCACGTGGCCGAGGTCGCTCGTGTACACGCGCGCGTCGAGCAGGTCGAGCAGCCCCGCCTCGCGCAGCCACCGCTCGTGCAGCGCCCGCGGCCAGTGGGTGTTCGACAGCAGCCCGGTGCGCAGCCCGCGCCCGCGCAGGGCGGTCAGCACGGGGACGGCGGCCGGGTCGTGCGCGACGGTCGGCTCCCACGCGTCGTGGTAGGCGCGCAGCGCCCCGGCGACGTCGAGCGCGGTGTCGGCCGCGACCGACCGGACGAGCTGCTCGGTCGTGCCGCTGCGGTCGCCGGCGGCCACGCACGACCGCCACCAGGCGAGCTCGGCCTCGAGCAGGGCCGCCGCCACCGGCTCGGGGTCGTCCGGCGCGAGCACCCGCGCGGCCGCACGCCACATCTCGAGCAGGTCGACGTCGGCGTGCACCGACAGCGTGCCGCCCCAGTCGAACAGCACCGCCTCGACGGGCTCGGTCACGCGGCTCCCCCGCTCCTGCGTTCTCGGAGACATCCCTGCGTCATCGGACCTCCTCCTGCGTCAACGGGCGACGTCCACGTCAACGGGCGATGTCGGCCACGACGGCCCGGGTCAGGCGCACCAGGTCGTCCGGCCGCAGCTCGACCGACAGGCCGCGCCGGCCGCCGCTGACGAGCACCGTCTCGAACAGCTCGACGGTCTCGTCGACGACCGTGGGCAAGCGGGTCCGCTGGCCGAGCGGGCTGATGCCGCCGACGACGTAGCCGCTCGAGCGCTCGGCCGTCGCGGGGTCGGCCATGACGGCTCGCTTGCCGCCCACCGCCGCCGCGAGCGCCTTGAGGTCCAGCGAGCCGCCGACCGGCACGACGCCGCACACGAGCCGCCCGTCGACCTCGGCCAGCAGGGTCTTCAGCAGCCGCTCGGGCTCGACGCCGAGCGCCGCCGCCACCGCCTCGCCGTAGGAGGCGCCGTGCTCGCCGGCGGGCAGCTCGTAGGCGTGCAGCTCGTGCGCCACGCCCGCGCGCTGCAGCGCTGCGACCGCCGGCGTCCCGCCCGCCACTCGTCCGGTCCGCTCAGAGGACCGTCGGTCGCCGGTAGCCGTGCGCGTCGGCGTAGCAGACGAGCACCGCGTGCACCCGCGCGAGGTCGTCGAGGGCCTCCTGCGGCGGCTCCTCAGCGGCGACGCGGTCTTGGTCGAGCGCGCGGACCGCCTCCCGCACGCGGGCCACCTGCTGCCCGGCGAGCTCGCGGCCCTCGCCGTCCGCCTCGCCGCCGACCTGGCGCTGGGCGTCCTCGACGAGCCGGCGCAGGGCCAGCTCGAGCGACACCGCGTGCCGCTGCACCGCCGGGTGCCGCTCGGCGTCGAAGCCGAGCCGGGCGGCGAGCCACAGCAGCGCGGCGCCCTCGACGAGCACCATCACCGACTGCCCGGACGGCGGGTGGAACCAGTGCAGGACCGGGAAGCGGAGCAGGTGCTGGCGCGCGGCGATGACGTCGCGCCGGACCGCCTCCAGCGTCATGACGGCGTTCTCGTCCAGCATCTCGACCGCCCGCTCGGCGCTGGTGACCTGCAGGTCGGCCACCGCCTCGACGCAGATGCGCAGCTCGCTGACGATCGAGTAGATCTGCGGCAGGTAGCCGAGGGCCGCGGTGAACAGCGCCAGGCCGCACGCCGACTCGAGCACGACGAGCAGCCGCAGGCCGTCGGTCTGCGCCGCGACGTCACCGAGGCCGAGCGTCGTGAGCACCGTGCCGCTGAGGTACAGCGCCGCCACGAGGTCGCTGCCCTGGAAGCGGACGTCGGAGGAGTAGCCGAGCTCACCGACGTCCGGCAGGTACAGCAGCGCGAAGGCCAGCCACATGAGCAGGACCCAGCCGGCGATCGTCGCGACGACGCTGAGCGGCCCGGCGGCCTTGCGCGCGGCGGCGCCGAGCCGGCCGGGGACGGCCGCCGCCGCGCCCCAGAGGAGCTTCACCCAGAGCCGGCTGAGCGCGCCGCGCGCCGACGGCAGCAGGACGGTGGCGAAGACGTCGGCGGCGACCAGTGCCAGCAGCAGGCAGGCGAGCAGGCGGACGAGCACCTACCCGCGGACCTCGGCGAGCACGAGCTCGACCACCTCGTCGAGCGCGACGGTGCGGACCTCACCGCTGCGGCGGTCCTTGACCTCGACCTGCCCGTCGGCGAGCCCCTTGCCGACGACGACCGAGGTCGGCACGCCGAGCAGCTCGGCGTCCTTGAACGCGACGCCCGGCGACACCTTCCTGCGGTCGTCGAGCAGCACCGACAGGCCGCGCTGCTCGAGCTCGCCGGCGAGGCGCTCGGCGACGGCGCCCTGGTCGGCCTTGCCGATGCCGACGAGGTGCACGTCCACGGGCGACACCGAGCGGGGCCAGGCCAGGCCCTTCTCGTCGTGCGACTGCTCGGCGATCGCGGCGATCGCCCGCGAGACGCCGATGCCGTAGGAGCCCATGGTGACGCGGACGGGCTTGCCCTCGGCGCCCAGCACGTCGAGCCCGAAGGCGTCGGCGTACTTGCGGCCGAGCTGGAAGATGTGGCCGATCTCGATGCCGCGGCCGATCTCGAGCGGCGAGCCGCAGCGTCCGCAGGGGTCGCCGGCCCGCACCTCGGCCGCGGGCACGACGTCGGCCGGCTCGAAGTCGCGGCCGCTCACCACGTTCACGGCGTGCTTGCCGGGCTCGTTGGCCCCGGTCGCCCACGCGCTGCCGCGCACGACGAGCGGGTCGACGACGTAGCGCAGCCCCGCGAGCCCCTGCGGGCCGATGTAGCCCTTCACGAGCTGGGGGTGGGCGTCGAAGCCGTCGAAGGGCAGCACCTCGGCCGGGCTGAGGTTCGCCTCGAGCCGCTTCACGTCGACCTCGCGGTCGCCGGGTACGCCGACGACCAGCGGCTCGGTCCGCCCATCGGGGTAGCGGAGCAGCAGCACGACGTTCTTCAGCGTCCCGCTCGCGGGGACGGGGTGCCCCAGGTCGGCGAGCGCCGTCACGAGCGTGTCGATCGTCGGGGTGCCGGGGGTGTCGAGCACCTCGAGCGGGGGCTGCGCCGAGGGGTCGGCGGGCTCGGCGGCGCGCAGCTCGACGGCCTCGGTGTTCGCGGCGTAGTCGCAGGAGGTGCACGACACGAAGGTGTCCTCGCCGGTGGGCGCCGGTGCGAGGAACTCCTCCGACGCGCTGCCGCCCATGGCGCCGCTGACCGCCGAGACGATGCGGTACTGCATGCCCAGCCGCTCGAAGATGCGGACGTAGGCCTCCCGGTGCAGGTCGTAGGAGCGCTGCAGGCCGGCGTCGTCGACGTCGAAGGAGTAGCTGTCCTTCATGACGAACTCGCGGCCGCGCAGGATGCCCGCGCGGGGACGTGCCTCGTCGCGGTACTTCGTCTGCACCTGGTACAGGACCACCGGCAGGTCCTTGTACGAGCTGTACTCGCCCTTGACCATGAGGGTGAACAGCTCCTCGTGGGTGGGGCCGAGCAGGTAGTCGTTGCCGCGGCGGTCCTTGAGGCGGAACAGCAGGTCGCCGTACTCGGTCCAGCGCGCGCTGGTCTCGTAGGGCTCCCTGGGCAGCAGTGCGGGGAACAGCACCTCCTGCCCGCCCATCGCGTCCATCTCCTCGCGGACGATGCGGCTGACGCGCTGCAGCATGCGCACGCCCAGCGGCAGCCACGAGTAGACGCCGGGGGCGACCCGCCGGACGTAGCCGGCCCGCACGAGCAGGCGGTGGCTCGGCACCTCCGCGTCCGCCGGGTCCTCACGCAGCGTGCGCAGGAACAGGGTGGACATGCGGAGCACGGGAGGTCCTCTCGAAGACGGGTCCCCGAGCCTATCGGCGCGCGCCACGGCGTTGCCCGCGCAACGGTCCGGGCTGGACGGTCGGGCCGGGCGCGCTGGTTAGCCTGCTCCGGTGCTCGTCCTGCTGCCGCCGTCCGAGGGCAAGGCCACCGGTGGCCGCGGCGCACCGCTGGACCTCGCCCGGCTGTCGCACCCGGCCCTCACGCCGGTGCGCGCCGGGCTGGTCGCCGCCCTGCAGGCGGCGGCGGTCGACGACCTCGACGGCCTGCGCACCGCGCTCGGCTGCTCGGCGCAGGAGGCGGCCAAGGACGCCGTCCTCACCACCTCGCGGACGATGCCGGCGCTGCGCCGCTACACCGGCGTCGTCTACGAGGCGCTCGACCACGCCACGCTGTCGCCGTCCGGACGCCGCCGGGCGACCGGGTCGCTGCGGGTCGCGAGCGCCCTGTTCGGGCTGCTGGCGCCGGCCGACCCCGTGCCGGCCTACCGGCTCTCCGGCGGCACGTCGCTGCCCGGGGTCGGGTCGCTGGCGGCGGCCTGGCGCCCGGTGCTCGAGCCCGAGCTCGCCGCCCACCGGCTGGTCGTCGACCTCCGGTCCGGGCCGTACGCCGCGCTCGCCCGCGCGCCGCACGCCGTGCAGGTGCGGGTGCTGCGCGAGACGGGCGGCGTCCGCACCGTCGTCAGCCACGACAACAAGTGGACCAAGGGCCTGCTCGCCCGCGCCCTGTGCGAGGGCGGCGCCCGCTCGGTGCGCGACGTCGCGGAGGCCGCCCGCTCGGTCGCCGACCGGGTCGAGGTGGACGGCCGCTCGGTCGACCTCGTCCTGCACGGCCTGGCGCGGGCGCGCTCCGAGCCCGTGCCGCAGGACGTCCTCCAGCGGTCGCTCTCGGCACCTGCCTGCGCCTGCCGGCGGTAGGTTCGGGCCGTGCCGATCTTCGCCTACCGGCTGTCGCGCTTCCTGCGCGTGCGGCTGACCGGCTGGCGGCTCCCGCTCGCGATCGCCCTGGCCGTCTTCGTCACCAGCTGGGCGGCGATGGTCGCCGCCGAGCCGGCGAGCAACGAGATCACCCGGCCGTCCAACTACTGGTGGTACTTCCTGGTCACCGCCGCGACGGTCGGCTACGGCGACTTCTTCCCGGTGTCCACCGCCGGGCACCTGGTCGGCGTCTACGTCATCGTCGGCGGCATCGTCACGCTCACGCTGCTGTTCTTGCAGCTCGCGGAGCGGCTGTCAGCAGCACGAGGGAGACGCATGAAGGGAGCGCTCGCGCTCGACCTGCACGACCACGTCGTCCTGCTCGGCCACGCGCCGGGCCGCACCGAGCGGCTGCTCAAGGAGCTCACCGCCGAGGGCCAGCTGCAGGTGGTGCTGTGCGCCTGGGACGACCTGCCCGAGCACCCGCTGCCCGACGCGGCGTCCGTCCACTTCGTGCGCGGCGACCTCACCCACACCGACGTCATGGTGCGGGCCTGCGTCGCCCGCGCCCGGACGGCGGTCATCGACGGGCGCGACGACAACGAGACCCTCGCCATCGCCGTGGCAGTCGACCACGCCAACCCCGACATCCACATGGTCGCGGCGCTGCGCGACCTCGGCCGCCGCGAGCACCTCAGCTACGTGAACCCGCACGTGCAGGGCGTGCAGTGGCACATGCCGTCGCTGCTCGTCGTGCCGGACGGCTTCCCGCAGCGCACCGTCGGCGACGCGCAGACCTTCCTGGGGCGCACGTTCGGGGCGACGCTGCTGGCCGTGCGGACCCGCGGCGAGCTGACCGTCAGCCCGCCGTGGGACCGGCCGGTCGAGCCGGGCGCGACGCTGTACTACGTCGCGAAGCAGCGGCTCGACGCCACCCGGCTCGCCGCCCGCTGAGCGCTACGCGTCGCTCTGCGTCCGCCACAGGTCGACGCCGCTCTCGACGGCGAAGCGGTCGATCTGCGCCAGCTCGTCGGCGGTGAAGTCGAGCCGGTCGAGCGCGGCGACGTTCTGCTCGAGCTGGTCGACGCTGCTCGCCCCGATCACGAGCGAGGTCATGCGCGGGTCGCGCAGCGCCCAGGCCAGCGCCATCTGGGCGAGCGTCTGCCCGCGCCCCTTGGCGACGTCGTCCAGCCCGCGCAGCCGGTCGAGGTTGTCCTCGCCGAGCTGCTCGGCGTCGATGGTGCCGTAGCGCGCCATCCGGCTGTCGGCGGGCACGCCGTCGAGGTACTTGCCGGTGAGCAGCCCCTGCGCGAGCGCCGAGAAGCCGATGCAGCCGACGCCCTCGCGCTCGAGGACGTCGAGCAGGCCGTCCTCGACCCAGCGGTTCAGCATCGAGTACGACGGCTGGTGGATGAGCAGCGGCGTCCCGAGGCTGCGCAGCACCTCGACCGCCTCGGCCGTCCGCTCGTCGCCGTAGGACGAGATGCCGACGTAGCGCGCCCGGCCCGACTGCACGGCGGTGTGCAGCGCGCCCATCGTCTCCTCGAGCGGCGTCCTGGGGTCGGGGCGGTGGCTGTAGAAGACGTCGACGTGGTCCAGGCCCATGCGCGCCAGGCTCTGGTCCAGGCTCGCGAGCAGGTACTTGCGCGAGCCGAACTCGCCGTACGGACCGGGCCACATGTCCCAGCCGGCCTTGGTGCTGATGACCAGCTCGTCCCGGAACGGCCGCAGGTCCTCCTTCATGAGCCGGCCGAAGTTGATCTCGGCCGAGCCGTACGGCGGGCCGTAGTTGTTGGCCAGGTCGAAGTGCGTGATGCCCAGGTCGAAGGCCCGCCGGACGATGTCGCGCTGGGTCTGGAAGGGGCGGTCGTCGCCGAAGTTCCACCACAGGCCGAGCGAGAGCAGGGGCAGGTCGAGCCCGCTGCGGCCGCAGCGGCGGTAGGTCATGCCGTCGTAGCGGCTCGGGGCAGGGGCGTACGTCGTCGGTGCGGGCATGGGCGCGGTCTACCCCGTCGGCGCGGCGCGCATCGGCCGCGGAGGCGCGGGTCGCAGGTGGCAGGTGGCAGGTGGCAGAGTCCGTGCCGGGAGGGGGAACATGTCCGACGAGCCGACCGTCCGATGCCCGACGACGAGCTGCTCGCCCGCTGTCTGGCGCTGCCCGGCGCCTGGCCGGACGCGCTCTGGGGCTAAGGCGTCGTCGCGAAGGTCGGCGGGCCGCCCGGGAAGGTGTTCGCCTTCCCCGGCGGCGGCGCCGTCGCGCTCAAGGCCGCGCCCGAGGACGTCGTCGAGCTGCGCGCCGCCTATCCGGACGCCGTCGGCGATGCCCCGTACCTGTCCCGGCGGCACTGGGTGCGGATCGTGCTGGACGGCACCCTGCCCGACGACGAGCTCGGCGAGCTGGTCGAGCAGTCCTACGCGCTCGTCGTCCGCGGCCTGCCGCGCGCCCAGCGTCCCTGACCGCGCCCTTGGCGGAGCCCTCCCCTGCGTCCCGGTACGCGTTGCGGCGCTGGCCGTACCGGGATGCAGGGGGAGCCGGTCTCGGACGGGCCGGCGTGCTGCGCGCTTGTCTGCCCGCACCGACGTCGCCAGCGCCTGCTGGTGTCGCTCCGGACAGACAAGCGCTTCCCCTGCAGCCTGGTACGGCTGCGGGCGCCGCGGCGTACCGGGACGCAGGGGAAGCCAGATCGGCCGGCCACCCAGCGCGGCCCCCCGTCCGCACCTGCGCGCCGAGGGTCACGCGACGGCGCCCATGGCGGACGAGCGCCAGGACGCCGGCGCGGCGGTCGGGCCGGCGTGCTGCGCTTGTCTGCCCGCACCGACAACTTCAGCGCCTGCTGGTGTCGCTCCGGACAGTCGAGCGCTTCCCCTGCAGCCTGGTACGGCTGGGGGCGTCATGGCGTACCGGGACGCAGGGGAAGCTGCTGACGAGCTGCCCGGACGGCGTACCGACGCGCAGGGTCAGCGCCCTGCCCGGCCCCGGTCAGACGTGCTCGGGGTACTTCGAGTAGGTCGGGAAGTTGCCGTAGACCTGGCCCTCGCCCTCGGTGACCGCCTGCACGAGCAGGTCACCACCGACGAAGGCGCCCTTCCACGAGGCGCCCTTGCCGCCGAACACCTCCTCGCGGTCACCGCGGCTGCGCGGCTTGTTGATCCCGACCTTGAAGGCCTGCAGCTCCTCGGCGACGCGGGCGCCGAAGTCGAGGTCGTCGGTCGCGACGGACGCCACCAGCGAGCCGTTCGAGGCGTTCATGGCGGCCAGCAGCTCGGCCTCGCTGTCGACGAGCACGATCGAGTCGAGCGGCCCGAACGGCTCGGCGTGGCGCAGCGACCACGACGGCGGCGGCTCGAGCAGCGTCGCCGGCGCCGCGTAGGCGGAGGTGTCCTGGCCGTCGACGAACCGGCCCTGCGCCAGCGACCCGCGGTGCAGCGGGATGCCGCCACCGGTGACGGCCTCGTCGTACTGGGCCCGCAGGTCGGCGGCCTTGGTCGCCGAGATGAGCGGCCCGAAGTGCAGGTCGGGCAGCGCGTCGCCGTCGTCCTCGACCGCGAGCGGGTGCCCGAAGCGCAGGCCCTGCACCACCGGCAGGTACATCTCGAGGAACTGCGGCAGGAGCCCGCGCTGCACCACGTAGCGCGGATAGGCGGTGCAGCGCTGCTTGCCGTACTCGAAGCCCTTGGTGAGGTGCGCGGCGAGCTCGTCCCACTGGGAGAAGTCCCAGACGCCCCAGGCGTTCAGGCCCTCCTGCTCCAGGAAGTGCCGCTTGCCGGTGTCGGCGAGCGAGGTCGCGGCCTTGCGCCCGTTGGCGCGCCCGCCGACGAAGGCGAGGCAGCCGATCTCCTCCGAGCGGATGAGCACGTCGCCGAGCTGCGAGCCGACCCCTGACAGCAGCGTCACGGGCAGCCCCGCCCGCTTCATCATCGCGTGCGCCAGCGTCAGGGTGTGGAAGCCGCCCTGCGACGGTGTCTTGGCGATGACGCCGTTGCCGGCCAGGCACTGCACGAGCTCGGCGTGGACCTGCACGCTCATCGGGTAGTTCCACGACGCGATGTTGCTGACCGGTCCCGGCAGCGGCGTGCGCCCCTGCACCTGGCGCTCGATCTCGCCGAGGTACCAGCGCACGCCGTCCAGCCCGCGGTCGACGTCGGCGCAGGCGAGCTTCCACGGCTTGCCGATCTCCCAGGCGAGCAGCAGCGCGAGGGTGTCGCGGTGCTCGGCCAGGCCGTCGACGGCCTCCTGCACCCGGCGCTTGCGCTCGTCGAGGTCGACCGACGTCCACGCGTCGTGCTCCCGGTGGGCGTGCGCCACCGCGGCGACGGCCTCCTCGCGCGAGACGCGCGGCGGCCCCGCGATCGCCGAGCCGTCGACCGGGGTGACGTGGTCGCCGGGCTCGCCGCTGCGCTGCCAGTCGCCGCCGGTGAGGTTGAGGATCCGGTCGGCGTCGAAGGCCTCGGGGGCGGCCGACCGGGCCTGCGCGTAGACCTCGTCCCAGGTGGTGCCGGGCTTCACGTGCAGCGTCATGCGGGGGTCCCTTCGTCCGACCACGAGTGGGCAGTAGAGCGCGGACGGGCTTTCGAGGGAAAGCCCGCGTCCCACGCACTGGGACCGTTGCCGGCCCGGCGTCGACGCCGGCGGTTCAGAACAGGACGCTCGTGAACTCGCCGACCTGCCGGAAGCCGACCCGGGCGTAGGCCCGCCGGGCGGGCTCGTTGAAGTCGTTGACGTAGAGGCTGACGACCGGCGCGACCTGCTCCTGCGCCAGGACGGCGACCGCGGCGGTGCCGGCGACCGACAGCCCGCGCCCCCGCGCGGACGGGTGGACCCAGACGCCCTGCACCTGGCAGACCGACGGCGTCGCCGCGCCGATCTCGGCCTTGAACAGCACCTGGCCGTCCTCGATGCGCGCGTACGCCCGGCCCGAGGCCGCCAGCTCGGTGACCCGCGCCCGGTACAGGACGCCGCCGTCGCCGAGCAGCGGCGAGACGCCGATCTCCTCGTGAAACATCGCGACGCAGGCCGGCAGCAGGACGTCGACCTCGTCGCGCCGCACCCGCCGCACCGCCGGGTCGGGGGCGACCACCGGCGGCCCGGACAGCGCGAGCAGCGGCTGCGAGACCCGGACCACCCGCTCGGGCCCCCAGTGCGGACGCAGCAGCTGCCACAGGTGCTGCACCGCGCGCGCCTCACCGACGAGGGACGAGCAGCGCCGCCCCTGCCGGCGGGCCCGCTCGGCGAAGGCGCGCACCGCCTCCGGACCGGCCTGCACCGGGACGAGGTTCGCGCCGGAGTAGCACAGCGCCTCGAGCCGGCCGCGCTCCCCCCAGCCCCAGACCTGCGCCCCGAGCCGGCTCTCGGTCAGCCCGGCGGCGAGGACGCGGGACGTCACGAACACGTCCGGCACCGGGTCGCGGTCGAGCAGGTCGAGCACCTCGTCGGTGTCGCGCCGGTCGAGCAGCCGTGCCGGCTCGGACGTCCTCAGCACGTCCTCGACCGCCGCAGGCTCAGCACGAGGGACGCAGCACGACGGACCGCAGCACGGCGGCGGCGGGCCGAGCGGCGCGCAGCACGACGCGCGACGACCGGTCGTGGGGCCGGCGTCCTGCCGACCCGCACGTCCCGAGCGGTCCGCCTGCGCACGCCGACAGGGTAGGTCCCGCTCAGGAGACGCCGACCGCCGGCTGCCCGCTGGGCCCGTCGTAGGCGTCGGCGAGCAGCAGGGCCTGCTCGATGAGCGTCTCGACGATCTGCGCCTCGGGCACGGTCTTGATGACCTCGCCCTTGACGAAGATCTGCCCCTTGCCGTTGCCGGAGGCGACGCCGAGGTCGGCCTCGCGGGCCTCCCCCGGGCCGTTGACGACGCAGCCCATCACCGCGACGCGCAGCGGGACGGTCAGGCCGTCCAGGCCGGCGGTCACCTGCTCGGCGAGGGTGTAGACGTCGACCTGCGCCCGCCCGCAGGACGGGCAGCTGACGATCTCGAGGCCGCGCTGCTTGAGGTTCAGCGACTCCAGGATCGCCAGGCCGACCTTGACCTCCTCGACGGGCGGCGCCGACAGCGACACCCGGATCGTGTCGCCGATGCCCTCGGCCAGCAGCGCGCCGAACGCCACCGCCGACTTGATCGTCCCCTGGAACGCCGGGCCGGCCTCCGTGACGCCGAGGTGCAGCGGGTAGTCGCACTGCTGCGACAGCAGCCGGTAGGCCTGCACCATGACCACCGGGTCGTTGTGCTTCACCGAGATCTTGATGTCGCGGAAGTCGTGCTCCTCGAACAGCGAGCACTCCCACAGCGCCGACTCGACGAGCGCCTCGGGCGTCGCCTTGCCGTGCTTGGCCATGATCCGCTTGTCGAGGCTGCCGGCGTTCACCCCGATGCGGATCGGCGTCCCGCTCTCCTTCGCCGCGCGGGCCACCTCGCCGACCTTGCCGTCGAACTCGCGGATGTTGCCGGGGTTCACGCGCACCGCGGCGCAGCCAGCGTCGATCGCCGCGAAGATGTACTTGCTCTGGAAGTGGATGTCGGCGATCACGGGGATCTGCGACTGCTTGACCACCCGGGGCAGCGCCTCGGCGTCGACCGGGTCGGGCACGGCGACGCGGACGATCTGGCAGCCCGTCGCGGTGAGGGCGGCGATCTGCTGCAGGGTCGCGTTCACGTCGGCGGTGACCGTCGTGGTCATCGACTGGACGCTGATCGGGGCACCCCCGCCGACGAGCACGCCGCCGACGTCCAGCTGCCGGGTCGGGCGCCGGTCGGCGAGCCGGGCGGGGGGCAGCTCGGGCATGCCGAGGCTGACGGGGACGGAGGTCATGGCGTGGTCCTTCGCGCGTGGTCGCTCACTGCGTGATCCTGATGGGGTTGACGATGTCTGCGCCGAGCAGCACCACGGTGAAGACGAGGAACAGTCCGGCCACGCCGTAGGTGAGCGGCAGCAGCCGGTTGTAGTCCACGCGCTGGAAGGGGCCGCGGTAGCCGCGCAGCCGGCGCACGCGGTCGCGGGCGCCCTCGTAGACGGCGACGGCGATGTGGCCGCCGTCGAGCGGCAGCAGCGGCAGCAGGTTGAACAGCCCGACGAACAGGTTGAGCCCGGCCACGATGCTCACGAACGTGAGCGCCTTGACGCCGGGGGTCTCGTCGCTCTCGATGACCTCGCCGCTGATGCGCCCGACGCCCACGATGCCGACGAAGCCCTCCGGGTCGCGGTCCTCGCTGTAGACCTTGGTGATCGACCCGAGCTTGGTCGTCACGGTCGTCTTGATGCCCTTGAGCTGCTGCACGAGCATGTCGCGGGTCTGGTCGACGCTCGCGAGCAGCCCGATGCGCTCGGTGTCGAAGCGCTGCTGGATGGAGATG
Organism: uncultured bacterium; assembly: GCA_964243385.1. Taxonomy (GTDB): domain Bacteria; phylum Actinomycetota; class Actinomycetes; order Mycobacteriales; family SCTD01; genus SCTD01. The sequence goes on from CAXTFU010000119.1 coordinate 12,440, forward strand.
CCGATCGTCCCCACCTCCTCGAGCCGGTCCGGGTCGACACCGGTCCGCGTGCGGGCGAAGCGCTCGAGGGTCGCCGGGGTGACGGTCACGGAC
>CAXTFU010000120.1:0-10617 GCA_964243385.1 uncultured bacterium
GTAGTGGTCGGTGTAGGCGCCGTTGCTCACGAGCAGCTCGGCGACCAGGTGGGTGAGCGACTCGAACGCGTGCCGCACCTGCTGGTCGAGCGGCGTGCTCTGCCCGGGCACGCCGAGCTCGAGCACCCCCAGGCGCTCGACGCCGTCGAGCAGCGGCACCCACAGGCGCCGTCCGCCGACGGCCTCGGTGTCGACGGTCTCGACCGTGCGGAACGCCTTGCCGGCCAGGCTGCCGTCGATCGACAGGCCCGCGTGCTGCTCGCCCGCCGCGCCGAGCAGCGGGAACAGCGTCGTCTGCTCGTAGTCGACGAGCCACAGCACGGTCGTCTCGGCGCCGAGGTGGGCAGCGCCCTTCGCCGCGAGCACCGGCAGCTCGTCCGGTGCCATGAGATGCGCCCCGGCCAGGACCGTCTCGAGCGCGGCGGCACAGGCGGCGGCGAGGTCCCGGTCCATCGGCCACATGATCGCACGGGTCCGCAGGCGCGTGTCCGCCGTCTCGGTGGGGGAAGCGGACGCCCATGACGGCTCAGGTGGCGGCCACCGACGACCTGCTCGACGAGGACCTCGTCCGCCAGCCCGTCGGTGAGGTGCACGGCTGGTACCGCGGGCAGAACGAGACGGTCTGCGGCCTCAGCCTGCACCGGTCGCGGCTGCGGACCTTCCCGGGCCTGGTCTGGGCGGACGTGCAGCCGGCGTCCGGCGGCTCGGCCGAGCACGTCGTCGCGGTCTGCCCGCGCTGCCGCGCGGCCGTCGAGGGACGGACCTCCAAGCGCCGTCCGTGGACGCGCGAGCGACCCCGACCGTGAGCGGGTCCCCGGAGCGTCAGGCGCGCGAAGCGGCGTGCAGCCGGGCACCCTGCCGGGCGTAGTCCAGGCCGGTCAGGACGGTCGCGGCGACGGCCACGAGCAGCACGGGGAAGCGCAGGGCGGCCGCGGCGCCGGCCAGCGGCAGCAGGTACAGCGTCACGGCGACGTTCTGGGTGAGGCACTTGAGCTTGCCGCCGCGGCTGGCCGGGATCATGGCGTGCCGCGCGAGCAGGCTGCGCATGACGGTGACGGCGACCTCGCGGCCGAGCACGACCGCCGTCGCCCACCACGGGAGCGTGCCGGTGAGCGACAGGCCGACCAGCGCGGTGCCGACGAGCGCCTTGTCGGCGATCGGGTCGGCCATCACGCCGAAGTCGGTGACCTGGCCCCGGCTGCGGGCCAGGTGCCCGTCCACGACGTCGGTGAGGCAGGCCAGGACGAACAGCCCCGCCGCCAGCAGCCGCGCCCCGTCGGAGGTCGAGTCGAGCAGCAGCAGCGCGGCGAAGAACGGCACGACCAGGAGCCGGCAGAGCGTCAGCACGTTCGGCAGGTTGAGCAGTGGCGGGGCCGCTGCCGGGACGGCGGCCGGGCGGTCGTAGGTCGGGACTGCGGTCACGAGGCACCTGCCATCAGGTCGGTCGACTCGTCGGCGGTCGCGTCCGCGCCGGAGCCCAGGGTCGGGTGGGAGGCGAGCGTCGGGAGGGCGCCGGGCGCCGGGAGGGAGGCGAGCCAGGGCAGCAGGAGGTCGGCGGTGAGCCGGGGCGCCTCGATCTGCGGCACGTGGCCGAGGCCGTCGAGCAGGTGGACGTCCCAGCCCGGCTGCAGCCGTCGCAGCTGCTCGACGCCGGCCGGCGGGACGATGCGGTCGAGCGCCCCCTGCAGGACGATGCCCGGGGCGGTGATGGACGCGAGAAGGCTGCGGTAGGCGCCCGCCCGCGTGACGAGCAGGCCCAGCGAGCGGGCCGCCTCGAGGAACGCCTGCTCGACGTCCGGCCCGTTGGCCCGGTCGGTGACGAGCTGGACGGCCAGCTCGCGCATCCCGCGGGAGACGGCTGACGGGTCGGCGCAGGTGAGCTCGAGGGTCGCCTCGACGAAGGCCTCGGCGCCCAGGCGGCTGCGGCGGCGGGCGAGCGACCGCTCGGCCAGGCAGGGGACGGCGAACAGCGCGACCTGCTTGGCGACGACGCGGCCCGGCGACTGCGCCCGCGTGCGCGGCAGGGCCGGCCCGATGAGCGCGAGCCCGGACACCTGGTCGGGGTGCTCGGCCGCGTGCAGCATCGACAGGGCGCCGCCCATCGAGTTGCCGAGCAGCACCACCGTCTCGCCCACGACCTGCTCGACGAAGCGCCCGAGCAGCTCGCCGTTGCCCTTGACCGACGCAGACCGGCCGGCACGAGGGGTGCGCCCGTGCCCCGCGAGGTCGACGGCGAGCACCCGGTGCGTCGCGGTGAGCAGGGGCGCGAGGTCGTGCCAGTTGGCGTGCGAGCCGCCGAGGCCGTGCACCGCGACGACGACCGGGCCGTCCGACGGACCACCGTGGTCGACCCAGGCGAACGGGCCGTCGAGGTCGGTGGTGCGGGCGACCGGGGTCGCTGGCGTCGTGGACGTCATGGCCTGTGCTCCGTCGTCGTGACCGGGCGCAGAGGCCTGGTGTGTGGGTCCGTGTCCGATCTGTTCTCCGTGGACGACAGGACAAACGTGCGACCAGCCACAGGGGGCGGTCGGACGTGCGCGTCGCGTCGTCGCCGGTGCGGACTACCGTCCGCCTGTGCCCGACGACGCTACCAACGCCGACCCCTCGTCCCTCGCCGCCGACGCGGCCCGCCGCTGGGCCGAGCTCAGCGGCGTCCTCCGCCACGACGTCGCGCTGGTCATGGGCTCGGGCTGGGTCCCGGCCGCCGACGCCCTCGGCGCGGCCGAGGTCGAGGTCCCGGTCACCGACCTGCCCGGCTTCCTGCCGCCGGCCGTCGCGGGGCACGCCGGCCGGATCCGCTCGCTGCAGGTCGGTGGGGCGCGGGTGATGGTGCTGCTCGGCCGCACGCACCTGTACGAGGGCCGCGGCGTCGAGCCGGTCGTCCACGGGGTGCGGGTGGCGGCCGCCGCCGGCTGTCGCACCGTGGTGCTCACGAACGCCGCGGGGGGCGTCCGCGAGGGGCTGCAGGTCGGCCAGCCGGTGCTCGTCAGCGACCACCTGAACCTCACCGCGCGCTCACCGCTCGTCGGAGCCCGCTTCGTCGACCTCGTCGACCTGTACTCGGCGCGCCTGCGCGAGCTGGTGCGCAGCGTCGACCCGTCGCTCGAGGAGGGCGTCTACGCGGCGCTGCCGGGCCCGCACTACGAGACCGCGGCCGAGATCCGCATGCTCCGCACGCTGGGCGCCGACCTCGTCGGGATGTCCACCGCGCTCGAGGCCGTCGCAGCGCGGGCCGAGGGCATGGACGTGCTCGCCGTCTCGCTCGTCACGAACCTCGCCGCGGGCATGACCGGTGAGCACCTCGACCACGGCGAGGTCCTGCAGGCCGGTGCGGCCTCCGCCGCGCGGGTGGGGGCGCTGCTCGCGCAGGTGGTCGGCCAGCTGTGAGGGCCGAGCTGCTGGCCGCCGTCCAGGCGTGGATCGAGGACGACCCCGACCCGGCCGCGCGGGCCGAGCTGACCGGGCTGCTCGAGGCCGGCGACGCCGACGCGCTCGCCGACCGCTTCGCCGGGCCGCTGCACTTCGGCACGGCCGGGCTGCGGGGGCCGCTGCGCGCCGGTCCGAACGGGATGAACCGGGCCGTCGTGCGCCGCACCGCCGCCGGGCTCGCCGCGGTGCTCGGCCCGGGCACGACCGTCGTCGTCGGACGCGACGCGCGGCACGGCTCGGCCGCGTTCTGCGAGGACGCCGCCGCGGTGCTGGCGGGCGCCGGCGTCCGCGCGCTCGTGCTGCCCCGTCCGCTGCCGACCCCGGTCACCGCGTTCGGCGTGCTGCACCTCGGCGCCGACGCCGGCCTCGTGGTCACCGCGAGCCACAACCCGCCGCAGGACAACGGGATGAAGGTGTTCCTCGCCGACGGCGCGCAGCTGGTGTCGCCCGTCGACGCGCAGGTCGAGCGGGCCATCGCCGCGGTCGGCCGGGTGCGCGAGCTGCCCACGGGGGTGCCGGAGGTGCTGGGGGAGCAGGTCTGGGAGGCCTACCTGTCGGCCATCGCGGCCCTGCCGACCAGCAGCGCGCGCGACGTCCGGGTGGCGTACACGCCGATGCACGGGGTCGGGCTCGAGACGCTGCTCGCGGCCTTCGCCCGAGCCGGGTTCGCCGCGCCGGACGTCGTCGCCGAGCAGGCCGAGCCGGACCCCGACTTCCCGACCGTCGCGTTCCCGAACCCGGAGGAGCCGGGCGCGCTCGACCTGCTGCTGCGGCTGTCGGCCGACGCGGACGTGGCCATCGCCTCCGACCCGGACGCCGACCGCATCGCCGTGGCCGTCGGCGACCGTCCGCTGCGCGGCGACGAGACGGGCGTGCTGCTCGCCGAGCACCTGCTCGCCTCGGGCGTGCGCGGGCGCTTCGCGACGACGGTCGTCAGCTCGTCGATGCTCGCCCGGGTCTGCGCCGCCTACGACGTGCCGTTCACCGAGACGCTCACCGGCTTCAAGCACCTCGCCCGCGCCGGCACGGAGTCAGGGGCTGACCTCGTCTACGCCTACGAGGAGGCGCTCGGCGTCGCCGTCTCGCCCGCCACGGTGCGCGACAAGGACGGCATGTCGTCGGCGCTGCTCGTCGCCGAGCTCGCGGCGCTCGAGCGGGCCCGCGGGCGGACGCTGCTCGACCGGCTGGCCGACCTCGAGGAGCGCTTCGGGCGGCACGAGACGCGCCAGCTGTCCTACCGCGTGCGCGACCTCGCGCGCATCGCCCGTGCGGTCGACGACCTGCGCGCCGACCCGCCGCGGGCCTACGGGGACCGCGCAGTGCGGGCGGTCGAGCAGCCCGCCGACGACGTGCTCGTGCACCGGCTCGACGGCGGACGGGTCGTCGTGCGGCCGAGCGGCACCGAGCCCAAGCTCAAGGCCTACCTCGAGCTCGTCGACCCGCCGTCCGGCGCGATGGACGCGCTGGCCGCGGCGGTCGACGCCCGGCTGGGGCTCGGCTGACCCGTCGGCTGGCTAGCCTCTGCGCGTGACCTGGACCCGCGAGACGCTCGCCCGCACCGTCGACCACACCCTGCTCAAGCCGGAGGCGACCGACGCCCAGGTGGCGGCGCTCGCCGCCGAGGCGGCCGAGCTCGGCGCGCTCGCGATCTGCGTGTCCCCGAGCCGGCTGCCCGTCGAGGTCGCCGCGGGCCTGGTCGTCTGCACCGTCGTCGGCTTCCCGTCCGGGGCGCACGAGAGCGAGGTGAAGGCCGCCGAGGCGGCGCTCGCCGTGCGCCGCGGCGCGACCGAGGTCGACATGGTCATCGACCTCGGCCGGGCGCTCGCGGGCGACTGGGACGCCGTCGAGGCCGACGTCGCGGCGGTGCAGGCCGCCTGCGGCGACGTCCTGCTCAAGGTCATCCTGGAGACCGCCGCCCTCGCGCCGGAGCAGGTCGCCGAGGCGTGCCGGCGCAGCGAGGCGGGCGGCGCGCAGTTCGTGAAGACGTCCACCGGCTTCCACCCGTCCGGCGGCGCGTCGGTGGAGGCCGTCCGGCTGATGCGCGAGAGCGTCGGCGACCGGCTCGGCGTCAAGGCCAGCGGCGGCATCCGCGACACCGCGACCGCGCTCGCGATGCTCGACGCCGGCGCGTCGCGGCTCGGCCTGTCGGGCACCCGTGCGGTGCTCGCGGGCCTGCCGGCCTGAGCCCCGCCGTGCCGATCGGGTGAACTCCGCGCCCATCAGGGCTTCACGAGGAGTGCCGGCGAGCCGATGGGGAAGCACGGCACACCTACGGGAGGACGCACCATGACGCAGACCCTGATCGCCGCGACCGACCTGACCACCGCCGACCGCTGTGACCGGTGCGGCGCGCAGGCCTTCTTCCGCGCCGTCCTCACCAGCGGTGACCTGCTGTTCTGCGCGCACCACGGACGTGCCCACGCCGAGCGCCTCGCCCAGGTCGCGCTCGAGGTGCAGGACGGCACGGCCGCCATCAACAGCCGGCCGAGCCCCGCGGCGTACTGAGCCCTAGGTTGCCCGCATGGGTGACCGCGAGCACGACCTCGTCCTGTTCGGGGCGACCGGCTTCGTCGGGCGGCTCACCGCCGCCCACCTCGCCGGCGCCGCCGAGCCGGGCGTCCGCATCGCCCTCGGCGGGCGGTCGCTCGAGCGGCTGACCGCGCTGCGGCGCGAGCTGCCGCCGGCCGCCGCCGACTGGCCGCTCGTCGTCGCCGACACGTCCGACCCCGCGTCCGTGCAGGCGCTGGCCGCCTCCACGACCGCCGTGGCGACGACCGTCGGCCCGTACGTCCGCTACGGCCTGCCGCTCGTGACGGCCTGCGCCGCGGCCGGCACCTCCTACGCCGACCTCACCGGCGAGGTCCCGTTCGTCCGGGCCAGCGCCGACGCCGCCCACGACCTGGCGCGCAGCACCGGCGCGCGCATCACGCACGCCTGCGGCTTCGACTCCGTGCCGTCCGACCTCGCAGCGCTGCTCACCGCCTCGGCCGCCCGGGCCGACGCCACCGAGCTCACCGACACCACGCTGGTGCTGGTCAGCCTCTCGGGCGGCGTCAGCGGCGGGACGATCGACTCGCTGCGGGTGATGGTCGACGAGGCCCGGCGCGACGCGGGGACGCGGCGCCTGCTCGGCGACCCGTACGCCCTGTCGCCGGACCGGGCCGCCGAGCCGTCCCTCGGTCCGGAACGCGACGTGACGCCGATCGGCCGCCAGGACGGCCGGTGGACGGGCCTGTTCGTCATGGCGCCGTTCAACACGCGCATCGTGCGGCGCAGCAACGCCCTGCAGGGCTGGGCGTACGGGCGCGGCTTCCGCTACCGGGAGGTGATGGCCTTCGGACGGGGGCCGCTGGGGCCGCTGCTCGCCGCCGGGACGACCGTCGGCGTCGCGGGCGTCGGCCTCGGCATGGCGCTGCCGCCGACGCGCGCGCTGCTGGACCGGGTGCTGCCGTCGCCCGGCGACGGGCCGAGCGAGCGGACGCGCGAGCGCGGGCACTTCCGGACCGAGACGACCGGCACGGCCGCGGACGGCGCCCGCTACCGCACGACGGTGGCGATGCAGGGCGACCCCGGCTACGCCGCGACCGCGGTGATGCTCGGGCAGACGGGCCTCGGCCTGGCGCTGGACGACCTGCCCGGCGAGGGCGGTGTGCTGACGCCCGCCACGGCGCTGGGCACGCTGCTCGTCGACCGCCTGCGCGGCGCGGGCGCCGAGCTGACGACGGTGCGGCTGTGAGCGCGCTGCACTGGGAGCTGCGACGCCGGCCGGAGGGCGTGCCGACGGCCGACGACGTCGCGCTCGTCGAGGGGCCCGTGCCGGTGCCCGGTCCCGGTGAGGTGCTCGTCCGCAACGCCTGGCTGTCGGTCGACCCGTACATGCGCGGCCGCATGAACGCCGCCCGCAGCTACGCCGCGCCGTACGAGCTCGGCGCGCCCATGTACGGCGGGGCGGTCGGCGAGGTCGTCGAGAGCAGCGACCCGCGGCTGCCGGTCGGCACGTCGGTGCAGCACGAGCTCGGCTGGCGGACGCACTCGGTCGTGCCGGCGCGGGCGACGGTGGTCGTCGACCCGGCGCAGGCGCCGCTCCCGCACTACCTCGGCGTGCTCGGCATGCCCGGGCTGACGGCGTGGGTCGGGCTGTTCGACGTCGGCGAGGTGCGTCCGGGCGAGACGGTGTGGGTGTCGGCGGCGTCCGGGGCCGTCGGCAGCCTGGCCGGGCAGCTGGCCCGCGAGGCCGGCTGCCGGGTCGTCGGCAGCGCCGGCGGTCCGGACAAGTGCCGCTACGTCGTGGAGGAGCTCGGCTTCGACGCGTGCGTCGACCACCGCGCCGGCGACCTCGAGGGCCAGCTGGGCGAGGTGCTCCCGTCCGGGCTCGACGTGTACTTCGACAACGTCGGCGGCAGCCACCTGCGGGCGGCGCTCGCGCTCGCGAACCCCTTCGCCCGCTTCGTCGAGTGCGGGATGATCTCCGCCTACAACGGGGTGACCGAGCCGGTCGACAACCTCGGGCTGATCGTCGGCAAGAGGCTCACCGTGCGCGGCTTCATCGTGCGGGACTCCGCGCACCGCGCGCCGCTGTTCACCGCGCACGTGGCCGGCCTGCTGCGCAGCGGCCGCGTCCGCTACGACGAGACGGTGGTCGTCGGCATCGAGCGGCAGTTCGACGCGCTGCTGGACCTGCTGCGCGGCGGCTCGCAGCGCGGGAAGCTCGTCGTCGACGTGCGCTGACGCGCCGCCGGCCTCAGCCGACGAAGATGCAGAACGGGTGGCCGGAGGGGTCGGCGTAGACGTACAGCGCCTCGACCGGGTCGTCCGACTTGTCGAGGAGCAGCCGGGCGCCGAGCTGCAGCGCCCGCGCGTGCTGCTCGGCGAGCGCCTCGGCGGTCTCGACGGTCAGGTCGAGGTGCAGCTGCTGCGGGTGCTCGCCCTCGGGCCAGGTCGCCTCGGGCAGCGCGGCCACCTGCTGGAAGGCGAGCTGCCGCTGCCCGTCGCCGCCGCGCAGGACGAGCCAGTCGCTGCCGCGCTCGTCCGGCGAGCCCTCCGCCGGTGGCTCGTCGCCGGGGCGGTACTGCAGCCCGAGCAGCTCGCGGTAGAACTCGGCGAGCGCGCGGGCGTCCGTCGTGTCGAGCACGACCTGGGCGAGGACGGGGTGCGTCGGGGTCATGCCGGCAGTCTCTCCCCGGCGTGGGGCTCGTGGCCCCGGAAGGTGCGCCGGTAGGCCTGCGGCGAGGTGCCGAACCGCAGGGTGAAGTGGTGGCGCAGCGTCGTCGCGGCGCCCAGGCCGCTGCGGCGGGCGACCTCGTCGACGCTCAGGTCGCTCCGCTCGAGCAGCGACTGCGCGAGGGTCAGGCGCTGGCCGAGCAGCCAGGCGTGCGGCGTCGAGCCGGTGGCGGCCCGGAAGTGCCGGGCGAAGCTGCGCGGCGACATCAGGGCGCGGCCGGCGAGGGCGTCGACCGACAGGTCCTGGTCGAGGTGCTCCTGCGCCCAGACGAGGACCTCGCGCAGCTGGGAGCCGTCGTCGACGTCGGGCACGGCGTGCTGGACGTACTGCGCCTGCCCGCCCTCGCGGTGCGGCGGGACGACCATGCGGCGGGCGATCTCGTTCGCGACGGCCGCGCCGTGCTCGCGCCGCAGCAGGTACAGGCAGGTGTCGATGCCCGCGGCGGTGCCAGCGCTCGAGAAGATCGGGTCGTCGTCGACGTAGAGGACGTCCGGGTCGACCGTCACCGCGGGATGGCGGCGCGCGAGCTCGGCGGCGTGCATCCAGTGCGTCGCCACAGTGCGGCCGTCGAGCAGCCCCGATGCCGCGACGACGAAGGCGCCGCTGCAGTGGCTCATGATCCGTCCGCCGCGGGCGACCGTGTCGCGCAGCGCCTGGAGCAGCTCCTCGGGCGGCAGGTGCTCCTGCCCCTCCCAGCCGAGCACGCAGACGAGGTCGGCGGTCGCCACCCGCTCGAGGCCGTGCTCGACGAGGATGCCCAGGCCGGTGTCGGTGCGGACGATGCCGGGCTGGGCCGCGGCGATCGCGAAGTCGTACGACGGCAGCCCGTCGGCGGACCGGTCGCTGCCGAACACCTCCGACACGACGCCCAGCCCGAAGGCCCCGACCCCGTCGTACACGAGCGCCACCACGTTGCTCAGCACCGGCTCATCATGCACCGCAGTTGGCAGGATGTCGTCGGTCTGCGGCAGTCCAGCCACTCGTCGGCCGCGCTCGGGCTCGGGACGGTGTCCGTGCGGCACCGAGCCGCAGCACGGACAGCGGGGAGAACGCGATGAGCACGACTGCAGGTGCGTGGCATGCAGCCCTGGACGAGCTGGCCGACGCGGTGACCGACGAGCGCGGTCGCGGCACTGTCGACGCCGCCTGCTTCCGGGCGCGGCTGTCGACGGTGGTCCGGACGCTGGAGGGGGCGTCCGGGACGTCGCTCGGCACCACCGACGGCGACCCCCTCGTCGTCCTCCAGCGCCGCTTCGCCCGCGCCCACCGCGAGCTGGTGCGCGCGGGTGCGGCGGGTGGTCCGGCGGCCGACGCCTCCGCAGGGACGTCGGTGGCGTCACCGCGGGCTGAGGACTCGTCGGTGGGTGCTGCGTCGGTGGGTGCTGCGTCGGTGGGTGCCGTGTCGGTGGGTGCCGTGTCGGTGGGTGCTGTGTCGGTGGGTGCTGCGTCGATGGGTGCCGCGTCGGGGACCGCCCCGTTGCCCGCCCGATCGGGCAGCGCCGCGGTCGCCCTCGCCGACCGCCCGGCCCTCACCGTCGCGCACATCTGGTCACTGCTCGCCGAGCTGACCGGCGCCCCGGCCGCCCCCGACCGCCCCGCCCGCGCTGCAGGTGCTGCCCTGACGTCCGCGGTGCTCGTCGGCTGCTGATCGTCGGGTGGGCCGAGGCCAACGCTGGTGCGGTGTGCTCGTGCGCGACCGCGGGTCACACGCCGATCGACGTCGGCGCGCGGCGATGCTCCGCCGCGGCTGGCTGGCCAGTGCCACGCCCACGACGACGGCTTGGACACGTCGGTCGATCACCGTCATCGCGTCCGCAGCTCGGACGTGTCGTGCGCTCGCCGCCGAACCCGAGCGACGCCACACCCGTCGACCGAGCCCACCCACCACCTCCGGCGCCAGGCTTGCGTGGTGGGCGGTGGCCACTGCTTCGAGCGTTCAGCTGCCGTCGGTCGAGGACGCGGCCGCC
>CAXTFU010000120.1:10627-12516 GCA_964243385.1 uncultured bacterium
CCGTCGGCTGGAGCCGCTCGACGTCGGGCAGCCACGGGGGCAGGTCGTCGTCGGTCGGGGCGGTGAGCTGGGCGACGTCGACGGCGGCGAGCTCGTCGGCGTCGGGCAGCGTGGGCGGCGCGCTGCCGTCGCTCGTGTGCTCGTGGTCGAGGCCGGGTGGTGGGCTGGTGTGGTGTGGGACCTCGACGGTCTGCCCCGACGGGCTGCACCAGATCGTGCTCGTCGGTGTGCGCACCGGCGTCCAGCCGTAGTGCTTGAGGGCGTGCGTCCGCGCGGCGCGGACGACGAGGTTCCAGGCGGCGGTCGGCCCGTCGGGGTGCGGCTGGTCGTGGTCGAGGTGGCAGTTCCGGGCCGGCGTCCGGGTGCCGGTCGGTCCGTCGTCACCACGGTCCCGCAGGGTCACGAAGTCCCGGAGGTGGTCGCTCGGGTCGTGCTGCGGTTCGACCCGCGTCGCGACGTCACCGAGCCGCAGATCCCCGAGCACCATGTCGGTGAGGGCGTCGCGGACACCGGCTGGTGTCGGTGGTGGTCGGACGTCCCTTGTGGCGAGGTCGAGCAGCTGACCGGATCCGCTGTGCGCGCAGGCCTGGCGGAGTTCGGCGTCGACCAGGAGCTGCCGGCTGGCCGGTGCGCTGAGGAACCCGCAGCCTTGCAACCACCCGGGTTCGTTGCTCAGCCCGAGGGCGGTCTCGACCGGGATGACGATGAACGCCTGGACGGGCCGGCCGCGGCGGCAGTCGCTGGACGCCGCCTCGACGAACGACGGCCGCAGCCCCGCCGGTTCGGTGATGTCGCCGGAACCGGCTCGGTCACCCTCCTGGCCTGCAGGCGTCGCGCTCCGCTGAGCTGGGACCGGCTGCGGCTCCGGAGCACCCCGACCGTCCGTGTGGGCGCCGGCAGTCGCCGCCGTCGTCTGCGTCGGGTCGGCCGGGGCGTGGGTGGTGCAGGGGAAGGTGCTCGTCGCGAGGTCGAAGCGCAGCGCTTCGAGGGTGCGGGGGTCGCCGGCCTGCTTCAGGCCACGGGCCTGCTGGTCCAGGGTGCCGAACCAGCGGACCAGCGGGACGGCTGGGCCGAACACGCTGATGCTGGCTTGGTCGTCGACGTCGGGGGTGAGCAGCACGCCGCGGGAGGCGTTCTTCACGGCGGCACGGTGCGCGGCGGCGTCGGGGTCCAGGCGCAGCACGGCGCGGCGGACCTCCCGCACGATCCGCGACACCGGCAGGGTCGCCGCGCGCTCGGCGAGCTCGGCATGGACGGCCGCGGCCAGGTCGTCGGAGTGCGGCTCCAGCTCGTGCACCAGCGCCTTGGCGCGGCCCATGGTCATCACGCCGTCCTCGAGGAGCCCGAGGGTGCGGGGCAGCGCGGTCGTCAGGCGCACGGCGGCGCGGATGTCGGCGGCAGCGGCCCGGTCCGAGCAGCGACGGGCCACGGCGACCTCACGCCGGAACGACGTCCACGGCGTCGCGCCCGTGTCGTCCGACAGGCACCGCGGGACCTGCGCCGTCAGCCCCGCCAGCAGCCGCATGTCCACGGCGAACTGCCTCGACGCCTGTTCGGCAGAGCCGGCCAGCGAGGCGAGGCCGGCGCGGAAGTCGTCGCGCTCCCAGGGACAGTCGTCCTCGAGCGCTCGCACGTCCGCCGCCTTGGCCATGCCTCAGTCTATCGAACGCGTGTTCGAACGGCAAGCGTGTTCCGGTGCTGTGGACGACGTGCTCGACCGGGTGACAGCCGCGTCGGAACAACAGGTTGCGGGAGCGCGAGCCGGTGCCGCCGCCCACCGACTGGCCGTGCAAGCGCCGGACGCGCTCGCCGCTGGGAGGGGAGCGCAGCGGCAGGTGACGTCCCCTCGCGTGGTGTAGATCGGCGCGAGTCTTCTGCGTTGGGGACGG
>CAXTFU010000121.1:0-12449 GCA_964243385.1 uncultured bacterium
CGCAGCGCGTGGCCGGGTGCGCCGACGAGCGGGCACAGCGCCGAGGCCGGCAGGAACCCGTTCGCGCCGCCCGCGGGTCCGCCCGCGCACGCGGCGGCGACGGCACCGCGCAGGCGCGAGGCCCGCTGCGCCGCACGCGCTGCCGTGAGCCGGGACGAGGCGACGGCCAGCGTGCGCTCCGCGCGCCGTGCGGTGCGCCGGAGCGACACCACCTGACGGCGCACGTCCCTGGTCCGCGCGGCGGCCTCGTCGGTCAGGTCCTCGACCGCGCGGACGGCGTCCCGCGCCCGCTCGCGCTGCTCGGTGGCCGCCGACAGCAGTTCGCTGGTGCTGCCCCGCACGTGCCGCAGGTCGGCCTGCACGAGCAGCGCGCTGCGCAGTCGGTCCGGGCCGCCGAGGGCGAGCAGCACCGTGTCGGGCACGGGTGAGCGGTAGGCGGCCGCGACGACGACGCTGAGCCGGACCCGGGCGGCGTCCGCGCCGGCCTGCGCGTCGGCCACCTCGTCGCGCGCCTGCGCCAGCCGACGCCGGGTCTGTGCGAGCTCGGCCCGCTGGTGCTCGAGGCGCTCGGTGCCGGCGGTGAGGGTCGCGGCGGTGCGTCCGACCTCGGCGCGCAGGGCGGCGACCCGCCGCTCGGCGGTCCGCACGGGATCGGCAGCGGACGCCGGCGCCGACGCGGTGCCCAGGTCGCCGGCCAGCAGCACGCCGGCGACCAGCAGGCCGGACGTGGTCCTGCGCAGCGCGAGGCGCATGCGGGAGAGCTCCTTCGGGACGGTGTCCCCGGAACCTAGGTCGAGCCGGCCCGCCGGCGCCGTTCCCACGCCGTGCTGTGGACGGCGTGGGTGGACGCCGTGCTGTGGACGGCGTGGGTGGACGGCGGCGGAGTGGACGACCTGGGGACGGCGCGTGGTCAGGCGCCGGCGTACTCCCAGTGCCACGCCTCGGGACGGCTGCCGCCGGGCTCGGCCCAGCGGGGGTGCACCCACCCGAACGCCGGGGCGTTGCGCTGCATCCACTCGTGCTCGGGCGTGCCGAACGTCTGGATGCCGCCGCACAGGTCGACCGCCCGTCCCCAGCCGTGGTTGCTGCGGCCGGGGGTCGCGGCGAGCCCGGGCTTGCGGCGGAAGACGTCGACCTGCGCGGCGAAGCTGCGGTAGGAGTCCGTGATGCACAGCGGCGTGCCAATGGCCGCGCGGTGCGCCGCGTCCAGCAGGTCGTAGGCGCGGGCGGCGTCGGTGCGCAGGCGGTGGCCGCCGCCGACGGCCAGCGGGCACAGGCCCTCGTCGGACAGGAAGCCGTTGGCCTCCCCGTACGGGCTCGGCGGCTGGCAGCTCCCCCCGCCGGAGCGCACCAGGCCGACCGGCAGCGGCCCGCTCGGGAACACCTGCGGCAGCGGAGGAGGAGCCGTGCCCGCCCGGCGCGCGGCCGCCCGCAGCCGCTCCACCCGGGCGCGCTCGAGCCGGGCGCGGTCGGCGGCGCGTGCCTGCGCCAGCCGGTCGGCGGTCGCGAACAGCCGGGCGGTGAGCTGCTGCGTCCGGCGGTCGAGCGCACGCAGCTGCACGTCGGTCGAGCGCCGCAGGGCCACCGCGTCGCGCCGGTCGGCGTCGGACCGCCGCAGCGCGCGCTCGGCCTGCGCCTGCTCGTCCTGCGCCGCGGCGAGGACGTCCCGCCGTCCGGCGCCGGCGGCATCCACGACGCGCTGCACCCGTGCGAGGTCCGACAGCAGGCGCGGGTCGCCGCTGAGCAGCGCCGTGACGATCGCCGGCACGCCGCCCTTGTAGGCAGCGCGGGCCAGCCCGTCGCGCGACGAGCGCGAGGCGGACGTCGCCGCGCGGCGCGCCTCGGCGTCCTCCCGCGCGTCGAAGCCCTCGGTGGTCCGCCGGGCGAGCAGCGCCTCCGCCGCCTCGTAGGCCGCTGCAGCCCGGGCCAGCTCGTCCGACGCGCGGTGCACGTCGCGGTCGAGCTGTCGCACCTGCGCGGCGATGCCTGCCGTGGTGCGCGGGTCGGGCGCGGCCGCGGAGGCGTCCGGCACGGGGGACGGCAGCACCGGGGACAGCAGCACCGTCGCGAGCAGCACGGCGCGGACGGCGCGCGGGCGGACGACGGGCAGGCGCACGGCGGGCTCTCGGACGACGGGACGGGGCTCTGCGATCGTCGGCAGGTCAGGGCCGCGCCTGAACGGCCACGCGCCGGTGGGGCGGGGGACTAGGCCCAGACCATCCGATCGGGCTGCTGACGCTGCACCGGTCGATCCCTAGGGTTGCTGTTCGCGATGAGCAGCCGGCAGCAGGATCTCGGAACGGGTCGGCCGGTGGCCGACGCGCTGCCGTTCCGTGCCGAGGCCTGGACGCCGCCGCGCCCCGCTGCGGTCGTGCCGCTCCGGCTGTCGGAGGGGCTGCTGGTCGCCGCGCTGGCCCGGCTCGCCGCCGCCGACAGCCGCGCCGACGTCGCCTCGGCCGCCCTGCCGCTGCTGCTCGACGAGCCGGGCGTGCGCGCGTGCGCGGTGCTGCAGCGCGACGGCGACCGGCTCGTCGTGCTCGGCTCGGCGGGCTACGAATGCGACACCATGGCCCCGGGCGCCGCCCTGCCGCTGGACGCCGGCCTGCCCGTCACCGAGGCCGTCCGCACCGGCCGCCTCGTCGAGCGGGGCACCGGCCCGGCGTGGGTGGCCGTGCCGTTCCCGGGGCCGCGCACCTCGGGCGCGCTGCTGCTCAGCCTGACCGCCGCGCCGCCCGGCACGCCGCGCGAGCTGGCAGCGCTGCGCGCGCTGACGTCCGCGCTCGCCGACGCGCTGCGTCGAGCGCAGGCGCAGGAGCGGACCTTCCTGTCGCTGGCGCTCGTGACGGCGAGCCTGGCGCCGCCGCGCGGGGTCCCGGGCGGCGACGTCGCCGTCCGCTCGCTGCCGCTGGACGGCGTGGTGGGGGGCGACGTCGTGCTCGTCCTGCCGGACGGGTCCGGCGGCACCTGGCTGCTCGTCGCCGACGCGTGCCGGTCCGGGCTCGAGGCCGCCGTCACGGCCCGCACGCTGCAGGCTGCGGTCACCGCGCTGGCGACCCGCATCGCCGACCCCGGCGCGCTGCTCGGTGCGGTCGAGGGCGTGCTGGCGTCCGCCGACGGCGGCGGCGCCGTGACGGCGTGCGCCGTGCGCGTGTCGGACCGCCGGGTCGAGGTGGTCAGCGCCGGGCACGCCGTCCCCGTCCTGCTCACCGACCGCGGCGCACAGCGCCTCGACGTGCCGGTCGGTCCGGCGCTGGGGTCCGGCGCCGCCCTGCCGCCGGTCACCGTCGTCGAGGTGCCGGACGGTGCGGTGCTGGCGCTGCACACCGACGGGCTGACGGTGCGCGGCAGACCAGCCTGCGCCTGGCCGACCTGCTGCCCGGGCGCGTGGGGGACGACCTCGAGGCGCTCGCCGACCGCGTCCTGCAGGCGGCCGACGCGAGCGGGCTGGCCTCGGACGACGCCGCGCTGCTGCTGGTGCGGGTGTCCGGCGGGCCGTAGGGAGCTCAGGAGGCGGTCGGTCCGACGGACGTCGTCCCACCGCGGCGCCGCCGGTCGCGCTGCGCCTCCTGCTCGGCCCGGGCGCACACGTCACCGAGCCGCTCGCCGACCCGTCGCGTCGCCGACCCGGTCGACGCGGACAGCCCGGCCGTGCGCAGGTGCACGCGCAGCCGGGTGAGCAGGGCCCGCGCCGCCACCGGATCGCACTCGAGCGCGAGCACGGCGAAGTCGTCGTTGCCGAGCCGGGCGAGCACGTCGCCCGGCCGGCACGTGGCCCGCAGGACGTCGGCCGTCCGGACGACGCGGGGGGTGCCGCCATCGCGCGGGCCGGCCGGTGCGTCGTCGAGGTCGAGCACGATCACGCTCGCCGTGCAGCCGTACCGCTGGCAGCGCAGGTCCTCCTGCTGCAGCGCCGACTCCCACCCGCGGCGGTTGTGCAGCCCGGTGGTCGCGTCCCGCTCGACGAGCGCGTAGGCCATGGCCGCCTCCTGCGACCGCGCCTGCGCGAACTGCTCGCGCGCCAGGATCGTGCTGAGCATGCGACCGAGCAGCTGCACGGACGGCAGGCTCTTCACCAGCTCGTCGGCCTGCGCCGAGCCGGCGAAGCCGCACAGCGTGCCGAACACGACGCCGTCGTCGCCCTCGAGCGGCACGCCGACGTACGCCTTGACGTCGCGGTGCGGCCCGGCGGCCAGCTCGGCGTACGCGGCGACGACGGTGACGTCGGGCGCGACGGTCGGTCCCTGCCGCTCGACCATGCGGCGGCAGAACGACTCCTCCCACGGGAACGACGTGCCGGCGGCGATCCGCGACGCCCACCCGCCGGCGGCGGCGACCACCACCTGCCGGTCCTCGTCGACGGCCGTGACCAGCCAGAGGTCCAGGTCGAGCAGCGCGTCGAGGTGCTCGACGGCTGCCGAGGCCGCCAGCGCGAAGCCCGGCCACGGCGCTCGCCGCGGGTCGGGGTAGCGGCCGTCCGGCGACGGCAGGTCTGCGCTCAGGGCCTCACCTCTCGATCACCGTCCTGCGGCCCAGTCTGCCAGCCGGAGGCCCGCTGCGGGGGTCTGTGGCGGACCCGGGTGGGTGCACGCCCCGTGCAGGTATGCCTGTGCAGGTATGCCGGTGCAGTCGGGTCCGGTCACGTGGGACCGTGCCCGCGTGCCTGGCCCCGCGGACCTGCTCACCCCGTTTCGCGAGGCGCTCGGGGACGCCCCGGCGGCGCTCGACGCCGGTCGCGAGGTGCTCGCGCGGTACGCCGAGCCGCACCGGCGCTATCACGACCAGCGGCACCTGGCGGAGCTGCTCGCGGCCCTGCGTGCCCTGGAGCCGGAGGGCCCGCCGCCCCCGAGCGTCGTGCTCGCGGCCTACTGGCACGACGCGGTGTACGACCCGCGGCGCGACGACGACGAGGCGCGCAGCGCCGAGCTGGCCGTACAGGCGCTGCGCGGGCTCGGGCAGCCGGGAGCGCTCGTCGACGAGGTGCGGCGCCTGGTGCTGCTCACCGCCACCCACGACCCGGACGCGCAGGACGCGGCGGGCGCGCTGCTCAGCGACGCCGACCTCGCGGTCCTGGCCGCGGGTGGCGCGCGCTACGCCGCCTACGCCGCAGACGTGCGCGCCGAGCACGCGCACGTCCCGGACGACGCGTTCCGGACGGGGCGCAGCGCCGTGCTGCGGACGCTGCTGGACCGAGCGGCGCTGTACGCCACCGCGCGGGGGCGCACGTGGTGGGAGGCGGCCGCCCGTGCGAACGTCGAGGGAGAGCTCAGCCGTCTCGGCGCGGACGCCGCAGCCCGGCCGCCCGCAGGCGGGTGACCAGTTCACGGGCGGGGACGGCCTGCGCGCCGATCGCCAGCGCCGGCTCGCGCAGCGCGGCCGGGATGTCGTAGTGGTCGCCCTGGAAGGCGCGCCGCGGCACGCCCAGCAGCTCGGCGAACGCGTGCAGCTCGTCGTAGGACACGTCGCTGACCAGGTGCGACCACAGCTGCCCGCGCCACGGCCACACCGCGGGGTCGATGAGCACCGTCACGAGCCCCGAGCCTGCCCCAGCGCGCGCAGCGCCATCGCGACCAGCTCGTCGCGCGTGCCGGTGGCGACCGGGCCGAGGTGCGGAGTCGAGTTCAGCAGGCCGAACGTGGCGTGCACCCGGGTGCGCGCGACCTGCGGCGTCAGCCCGTCGTCGAGCTGGCGCAGCACCCGCACCCACAGCTCGACGTAGTCGCGCTGCAGCCGCCGCACGGCGTGGGCGTCCTGCTCCCGCAGCGACAGCAGGTCGCGGTCCTGCACGCGGATGAGATCCGGCTCGCGCAGGGCGAAGCCGGCGTGCGCGCCGACGAGCTGCTCGAGCGCGTCGGCGGGACCGCCCGCCCCGCGCACCACGTCGCGCCCCCCGGCGAGCAGCCGCTCGCTGACCTCGACGAGCAGCCGCGAGAGCAGCGCGTGCTTGCTCGAGAAGTGCTTGTAGATCGCAGGTCCGCTGATGCCGCACGCAGCACCGATGTCCTCGACGGACGTGCCGCCGTAGCCCCGCCGGGCGAACAGGCGCGCCGCCTCGCGCAGCACCTCGTCGCGCGTGCTCGGGCGGGTCGTCGTCACGGGCGCTCCTGGACTTCTCGGTTAGCGGACTCTAACCTGCCCCGCAGGGCGACGGGGTCCGGGTCGACGAGAGGGCGCTGGTGGACGAGACGCGGCTGCGCTCGCGGGTGGACGTCACCGGCGAGGCGTTCGCGCGCAACGCCGAGGCCCAGCGCCGCAGCAGCGCCGAGCTGGCGGAGCGCCTCGCGACGGTCCGGCTGGGCGGCACCGCAGCCAGCCGGGCCCGGCACGTCGGCCGCGGCAAGCTGCTGCCGCGCGACCGCGTCGACGGCCTGCTCGACCCGGGCAGCCCCTTCCTCGAGCTCTCGCCGCTCGCCGCGAACGGCATGTACGGCGACGAGGCGCCAGGCGCCGGGATCATCACCGGCGTCGGCCGGGTGGCCGGTCGCGAGTGCGTCGTCGTCGCGAACGACGCCACCGTCAAGGGCGGGACGTACTACCCGATGACGGTGAAGAAGCACCTGCGCGCGCAGGAGGTGGCCCTGCACAACGCCCTGCCCTGCGTCTACCTCGTCGACTCCGGCGGTGCCTTCCTGCCGGCGCAGGACGAGGTGTTCCCCGACCGGGAGCACTTCGGCCGCATCTTCTTCAACCAGGCGCAGCTCAGCGCGCGGGGCATCGCGCAGATCGCCGCCGTGCTCGGCAGCTGCACCGCCGGCGGCGCGTACGTCCCGGCGATGGCCGACGAGGCCGTCATCGTCAAGGACCAGGGCACCATCTTCCTCGGTGGCCCGCCGCTGGTGAAGGCGGCGACCGGTGAGGTGGTCTCGGCCGAGGACCTCGGCGGTGGGGCGCTGCACAGCCGCACGTCCGGCGTCACCGACCACCTCGCCGACGACGACGCGCACGCGCTGCGCATCGTCCGCCGCATCGTCGGCACGCTCGGCCCGCGCACCCCGTCGCCGTGGGAGCGGCGCCCGGTCGAGGAGCCGGCGGTCGACCCGGCCGAGCTGCCGGGGGTCGTGCCCGCCGACCCGCGCACGCCGTACGACGTCCGCGAGGTCGTCGCACGCCTCGTCGACGGCAGCCGGTTCGCCGAGTTCAAGGCCGAGTACGGCACGACGCTCGTCACCGGCTTCGCGCACGTGCACGGCCATCCCGTCGGCATCGTCGCGAACAACGGCGTGCTGTTCGGCGATTCCGCCCTCAAGGGGGCGCACTTCGTCGAGCTGTGCGACCGGCGCTCGGTGCCGCTGCTGTTCCTGCAGAACATCACCGGCTTCATGGTCGGCCGCGAGTACGAGGCCGGCGGCATCGCCAAGCACGGCGCCAAGATGGTCACCGCGGTGGCCTGCGCCCGCGTGCCGAAGCTGACCGTCGTGATCGGCGGGTCGTTCGGTGCGGGCAACTACTCGATGTGCGGACGGGCGTACTCGCCCCGCTTCCTGTGGATGTGGCCGAACGCGCGCATCTCGGTCATGGGCGGCGACCAGGCCGCCGCCGTCCTCGCCACCGTGCGGCGCGACCAGGTCGACGACTGGTCCGCCGAGGACGAGGAGGCCTTCACCGCACCGATCCGCGCGCAGTACGAGCGGCAGGGCAGCGCGTGGTACTCGACCGCCCGGCTCTGGGACGACGGCGTGCTCGACCCGCTCGACACCCGCACGGCGCTGGGCCTCGCACTGTCGGCCTGCGCCCACGCACCGCTCGCACCGGTGTCCTACGGCGTCTTCCGGATGTAGGAGCGGGCCCCGTGTTCGACACCGTCCTGGTCGCCAACCGCGGCGAGATCGCCGTGCGCGTCATCCGGACGCTGCGGCGCCTCGGCATCCGCTCCGTCGCCGTCCACTCCGACGCGGACGCCGGCGCGCGCCACGTCCGCGAGGCCGACGTCGCGGTGCGCGTCGGACCGGCCAGCGCGCGCGAGAGCTACCTGTCTGCAGCACGTCTGGTCGAGGCGGCGCTGCGCACCGGCGCGCAGGCCGTGCACCCGGGCTACGGCTTCCTGTCCGAGAGCACCGCCTTCGCGCAGGCGTGTGCCGACGCCGGCCTCGTCTTCGTCGGGCCACCGGTCGCAGCGGTCGACGTCATGGGCGACAAGATCCGGGCCAAGCAGGCGGTGGCGGCGGCCGGCGTTCCCGTCGTCCCGGGGCGCAGCGAGCCGGGGATGACCGACGACGACCTCGTCGCCGCGGCGGACGAGGTCGGCTACCCGGTGCTGGTGAAGCCGTCCGCGGGCGGCGGCGGCAAGGGCATGCGGCTCGTGCACGACCCGGCCGCGCTGCCCGACGCCCTCGGATCAGCGCGGCGCGAGGCGGCGTCGTCGTTCGGGGACGACATGCTGTTCCTCGAGCGCTGGGTCGACCGCCCGCGGCACGTCGAGGTGCAGGTGCTCGCCGACGCGCACGGCACGACGCTGCACCTCGGCGAGCGCGAGTGCAGCCTGCAGCGACGACACCAGAAGGTCGTGGAGGAAGCACCTTCGGTGCTGCTCGACGAGCGTCAGCGGGCGCGCTACGGCGAGCTCGCCGTCGCGACCGCCCGCGCCGTCGGCTACATCGGCGTCGGCACCGTCGAGCTCATCGTCGCCGGCGGCGCCGCCGACGAGCCGTTCTTCCTGGAGATGAACACCCGCCTGCAGGTCGAGCACCCGGTGACCGAGCTCGTCACCGGTCTCGACCTCGTCGAGCAGCAGCTGCTGGTCGCCGCCGGCGAGCGGCTGGCCCTGACGCAGGACGACGTCCGCCTGGTGGGGCACGCCGTCGAGGCGCGCGTGTACGCCGAGGACCCGTCCCGCGGCTTCCTGCCGACCGGCGGCCCGGCGCTGCTCGTGCGCGAGCCCCGTGGCGAGGGCGTGCGCACCGACAGCGGGGTGCGGGAGGGCGGCGTCGTCGGCACGACGTACGACCCGATGGTCAGCAAGGTGATCGCCTGGGGGGCGGACCGCGCCACGGCGCTGAGCCGGCTCGACGCGGCGCTCGGCGGGCACGTCCTGCTGGGCGTCGGCACGAACACCGCCTTCCTGCGGCGGCTGCTGGCGCACCCCGACGTGCGGGCCGGGCGGCTCGACACCGGCCTGGTCGAGCGGCACCTCGACGAGCTCGTCGAGGTGGAACTGCGCCCGGTCGTGCACGTCGCAGCGGCGCTGCGCCGGCTGCTCGACCTGCGGGCCGTGGGGGACGACGACCCGTGGACGACCGCCGTCGGCTGGCGCCCGGGCGGACGTGCTCCCGTCGTCTGGTGCGTCGCCGGGCCCGACGGGGAGCCGCTGCGTGTCGAGGTCGTCGGCACCCCTGATGCCGCCGACGTGCGCGTCGGCGACGGCGCGCCGGTGCGTGCGTCCGCGGAGCCCCTGGCCGACGGGCTGCTGCTCACGGTCGACGGCCGCACGTCGCGCGTCCTGACGGCCGTCGACGGCGACACGACCTGGCTGCACCTCGACGGCGCGACGCACACCGTGCGGGAGCTGCCGCCCGTCCGCCCCGGCGCGACGGTCACGGCGTCGGACGGTGACGTGCGCTCCCCCATGCCGGGTGCGGTGCTCGCCGTCCGCGTGGCGCAGGGGAGCGCGGTGGCGGAGGGTGAGGTGCTGCTCGTGGTGGAGGCGATGAAGATGGAGCACGCGTTGACGGCCCCCTTCGCGGGGACCGTCACCGACCTGCAGGTGCGCCTCGGCGACCAGGTGCGCGTCGACCAGCTGCTCGCGACGGTCACCGCATGAGCCCGGTGACCGCATGAGCACGGGGCTGCCGGGGCTCCCGGCCCGTGTCGAGGTGTACGAGGTCGGGCCGCGGGACGGGCTGCAGCACGAGCGCGCCGTCGTCCCCGTCGAGGTCAAGGCCGAGTTCGTGCGCCGGCTGCTCGACGCCGGCCTGTCGACCGTCGAGCTCACCAGCTTCGTCCCCGCGAGGTGGGTGCCGCAGCTGGCCGACGCCGAGCAGCTGCTCGAGCTGCTCGGCGAGCTGCCCGGCCGGCACCCGGTGCTCGTCCCGACCGATCGCGGGCTCGACCGCGCGCTGGCTGCCGGGGTCCGCGAGATCGCTGTGTTCGCCTCCGCGACCGAGAGCTTCGCGCGGCGCAACCTCAACCGGACGGTCGCCGAGTCGCTGGACGGCTTCACCCCCGTCGTCGCGCGTGCGCGGGAGCACGGGCTCGCGGTGCGCGGCTACGTCTCGATGTGCTTCGGCGACCCGTGGGAGGGCGACGTCCCGCTCGACCAGGTGGCCGACGTCGCCGTGCGCCTGCACGAGATGGGCTGCGCGCAGGTGTCGCTCGGCGACACGATCGGCGTCGGCACGCCGGGGCGCGTGCAGGCGCTGCTGCTGCTGTTGCACGAGCGAGGGCTGCCCGTCGGCGACCTGGCGGTGCACTTCCACGACACGTACGGCCAGGCGCTCGCGAACACGCTCGTCGCGCTGCAGGCCGGGATCACCACCGTCGACGCGAGCGCCGGCGGCCTCGGCGGCTGCCCGTTCGCCGGCAGCGCCACCGGCAACCTCAGCACCGAGGACCTCGTGTGGATGCTGCACGGGCTCGGCATCGAGACCGGCGTCGACCTGCCCGCGCTCGTCGCGACGAGCACCTGGATGGCCGAGCAGCTCGGTCGCCCGAGCGCGTCCCGCACCGTGCTGGCCCTCGGGCCCAGCACGTCCACCTGACCACCTCCACCTTCCGCACCGCCACCTTCCGCACCGCCACTGCCGACCGGGAGACCTGACATGACGCTCGACACCCGCCTCACCGACGAGCAGGCCGCGCTCCGCAAGACCGTGGAGGCGTTCGCCCAGGAGGTCGTCGCACCGGTGTCCTACCAGCACGACCGGGACAGGACGTTCCCGTACGAGGTCGTGCGCGGGATGGCCGAGATGGGGCTGTTCGGCCTGCCGTTCCCCGAGGAGCACGGCGGCATGGGCGGCGACTCCTTCACCCTCTGCCTGGCGCTCGAGGAGCTGGCCCGGGTCGACCAGAGCGTCGCCATCACCCTCGAGGCGGCCGTCTCCCTGGGCGCGATGCCCGTCTACCGCTTCGGCACGGACGAGCAGAAGGCCGCCTGGCTCCCGATGCTGACCTCCGGACAGGCGCTCGGCGCGTTCGGCCTCACCGAGGCGGGCGCCGGCAGCGACGCCGGCGGCACGCGCACCACCGCTGTCCTCGAGGACGGCTCCTGGCGCATCGACGGCACCAAGGCCTTCATCACCAACTCGGGCACCGACATCACCCGCCTGGTGACCGTGACGGCGGTGACCGGGGAGCTGCCGAGCGGAAAGAAGGAGATCAGCTCGATCCTCCTGCCCGTCCCGACGCCCGGCTTCACAGCCGGGCCGGCCTACGACAAGGTCGGCTGGCACGCCTCCGACACGCACCCGCTGACGTTCGACGACGTCCGTGTGCCGGAGGAGCACCTGCTGGGCAGACGCGGTCGCGGCTACGCCAACTTCCTGTCGATCCTGGACGAGGGCCGCATCGCCATCAGCGCGCTGTCGGTCGGCGCGGCGCAGGGGTGCGTCGACGAGAGCGTCAAGTACGCCCAGCAGCGCGAGGCGTTCGGACGACCGATCGGGCACAACCAGGCGATCGCCTTCAAGATCGCGCGCATGGAGGCGCGGACGCACGTCGCCCGGACCGCCTACTACGACGCCGCCGCACGTCTGCAGGCCGGACTGCCGTTCAAGAAGCAGGCCGCCATCGCCAAGATGGTGTCCGGCGAGGCGGCGATGGACAACGCCCGCGACGCGACGCAGGTGCACGGGGGCTACGGCTTCATGAACGAGTACGTCGTCTCGCGCCACTACCGCGACTCGAAGATCCTCGAGGTGGGCGAGGGCACCACCGAGGTGCAGCTCATGCTCATCGCGCGCGAGCTCGGCCTGCCGTAGCCGGGACACAGCGGGCTGCCAGGTCGGGTGCAGGTGCGGCACAGGTGGCAGGGCGACGCTCTGCGCATGGACGACCCGACCGGGCCCCGCCGCGGACCTGACTTCGCCTACGCCGACGCGCGTCCCGTGCCACCTCCGGTGGGGGCGGGGCCTGCGCCCACCGCGCCCGAGCGGACGAGCCGGCGGGTGCTGGCCGCCGCCGGTCTCGCCGGGGTGCTGCTCGGGCTGGTGCTCGTGGGCGTCCGCGCCGACGGCGAGGTCGCCGCGGCTCCCGCCTCCGCGGAGGTGTCGCAGCAGCGGACGGTGCCGGACGGCGGTCGCACGGAGCTGGCCGCGTCCGCGGTCGCCGGTGTGCTGACCGCGCGCGACGGCGACCGCGTCGAGCTCGGCGGCACCCGGACGTGGACGACCACGTCGTCGACCGTCGTCGAACTGGACGGGACGAGCGCCACGCTGGACGACCTCCTGCTCGGTGACCGCGTGGTCGTCGAGCCGTCGGCGACCGACCCGAGCACGGCGGTGCGCATCGTGGTGCTGGGT
>CAXTFU010000122.1:0-547 GCA_964243385.1 uncultured bacterium
CCGCCGAGCAGCGCCGCGGCGCGGACCCGTCCGTGCAGCGCCGCCCGGCTCGCCGCCCGGTAGCGCGCGGTCGCCGGCGCCTCGGCGGCGAGCCCCTTGAGCACCCGCAGCCCGGCCAGCAGGTCGCTGGCCACCGCCGTCGCGGCGGCGACCGCTGCCTGCTCGGAGCCGCTGCGCCGCTCGAGCGGACGGCCGAGCAGCCGCACCCCGGCCACCACGACGGGCAGCCCGCCGAGCACCAGCAGGCCGAGCGGCACCGAGGTCCGCAGCAGCAGGACCGCGCCGAGCAGCAGCGCGCCGACGCCGGAGGCGCCGAGGGCGACCAGCTCGGCGCTCAGCGCGACGCGGCGGGTGTCGCTCGTCGCCAGGCTGAGCAGCGTCCCGCTCTCCGGCAGCCCGGCCGGTGCGGCGGGGCCGACGACCCGCGCGACGACGCGGGTCGGCGAGCCCGGGCTGGAGTCCACCGCCAGGGTCCCGCCCACGTGCGCCATCCGCTCGCGCATCCCCGTCAGCCCCAGACGCGACCGAGCCGCCGCGGACACCGGGG
>CAXTFU010000122.1:557-12443 GCA_964243385.1 uncultured bacterium
ACGCGGGTGCGCAGGTCGAGGGCGATGCGCACGACGGCGGCCCCCAGGCGCAGGTACCCGACGAGGGCCGCCCCGGCGAGGCAGCTGAACAGCAGCCCGAGCAGCCCGAGCCAGCGCAGCAGCGCCGCGCCGTCGCGAGGGGCCACCGCCCGGTCGACGACCAGCCCGAGGACCACCGGGACGAGCAGCTCGCACAGCTGGTGCACGACGACGAGCGCCGTCGCGACGCCCGTGTCGCGGGCGCGCCCCCGCAGCGCGCCGAGCACGAGGGGCAGGGCGCGCGCCGAGCCCGTCGTCCGCCGTCGCACAGGGCGACACCGTAGGCGGGACCGCGCGGCGACGCGGCGGAGCCGGTC
Source organism: uncultured bacterium (assembly GCA_964243385.1). Taxonomy (GTDB): domain Bacteria; phylum Actinomycetota; class Actinomycetes; order Mycobacteriales; family SCTD01; genus SCTD01. The sequence continues at coordinate 914 of CAXTFU010000122.1, forward strand.
GGTGCAGGTGCGCCGGGTGACCGTCGGCCGTCCGACGGTCACCCGGCGGTCACCGTGCGGGCTGCCGGACCTGCACGAGCCCCCCGGCGCTGCGGGCCTCGACAGCGCCGTCCGCCGTGGCGTACCAGCGGAAGTCGTCGCCCGGACGGAAGGTCGCGGCGGCCAGTCCGTTCGCGTCGGTGACGAGCGTGCGGCTCGTCCGGTACGCCGACGCCCCACGCGCGCGGGTCAGCAGCCGGACGGTCGCCCCCCTGACGAGCGAGCCGTCGGCCTCGAGGAGCCGCACGGACAGGCGGACGGTCTGGCCGGGGCGCACCACCGCCGTGGCCGGGCTGATGCGCAGCACGGGCGCGGCCGCCGGGGACGTGGGGCAGTCGCCCTGCAGCCCGGCGACCAGTCCCGTGCACCGGTAGAGCGTCGGGTTGACGACCGACGGCGGGAGCCACCGGTTCGCCGCCAGCTCGTAGTCGTAGGCGTACGCCAGCAGCTTGGCCTCCGAGTACGCCGTCCCGACGAACTCGAGCCCGAAGGGCTGGCGGTTGGTCGCCTGGTACCCGGCCCGGGCCATGACGGCCGGATAGGCGGCGCGGGCGGCGGTGGTGTTGCCGCTCTGCCCGGAGAAGACGATCGCCTCGACCGAGCTGCCCGCGAGCGTCGCGTCGATCCGGCGCTGCGCCTCGGCCAGGCCCGCGACGCGGAGCTGCTCGTAGCGGGCGACGGTGGCGGGGTCGCTGACGTCGATCGCCTGCGAGGCGGTCAGGAGCGTCTGGCCGAACTTCAGCGCGACGGCGGCGTGCGCCTCGTTGTAGGCGATGACGTCGGCCAGGGACCGGACGCGGGTGGTCGCCGGCGTCCGGGCCAGGTAGGCGTTGAGGTCCTTCTTGAACTCGTAGTCCCACACCCGCGTCGGCAGGTCGGCAGCGGTGATGCTGACGGGCACCAGCACTGCGCCCTGGTCGCGCAGCGTCTGCAGCGAGGCCTCGTACAGCAGGTCGGCGCTGGTCGGCGCCGTCCCTGAGCTGGGCGGGGTCGGCACGTAGCCCAGGCGCACGCCCTGCAGCGCCGTCGCCGACAGCCCCCTGGTGTAGTCGGTCGTGTCGTAGGCACCGGCCGTCGCGGTCTGCGGGTCCCCGGGGTCGATCCCCGTCGTCATGGCCGTCAGCATCGCGGCGGCGTCCCAGACGGTGTGCGTCATCGGGCCGGTGGTGTCGTTCGTCGACGAGATCGGCACCACGCCGCTGCGGCTCAGCAGGCCGACCGTCGGGCGCACGCCGATGTTGGACATGGTGTGAGACGGCTGCAGGATCGAGCCGCCCGTGTCCGACCCGACGTTGCCCGCCGACAGCCCCGCGGCCATCGCCGATCCTGCGCCCGAGCTCGAGCCGCCGGTGTTGGTCGCGAGGTCGTAGGGGTTGAGCACCTGACCGCCGAGCGAGCTGTAGCCGTTCGGGGCGCCGGCCGTGAGGTAGTAGGCGAACTCGGCCATGTTCGTCTTGCCGAGGATGACGGCGCCGGCCTCCTTCAGCTCACGCACGACGGGTGCGTCGGCCGCCGGGAGGTTGTCGGCCAGCGCGACGCTGCCTGCCGTCGTCGGCATGCCCCGCACGTCGATGTTGTCCTTGACGAGCACGGGCATGCCCATCATCGGCCCGAGGTCGATGCCGCGGGCCCGCTGCGCGTCGATCGCCCGGGCCTGCGCTCGCCAGGCCGGGTTGACCGCCCGGACCGCGTTGAGGCTGGGGCCCTTGAGGTTGAGCGCGTCGATGCGTCGCAGGTACAGCTCGGCCAGCCCGACGGCGGTGAGCTGGCGGGCGTCGAGCAGCCGCTCGAGCTGCTGGATGGTGGCGGTCTCCAGATCAGGGCGAGCGGTCGCCGCTGCGGCAGCACCGCTCGAGGGCACGACCGCGGTGCTGAGGGCCACGACGGTGGCGGCGAGCACGGCGGCTCGAGCGCTCCGGCGGCGGGGGAGTGTCGGCATGGGGACCCTTCGCGAGGTGGAGCGGTCCCTCGTCGGTCGGGGCCCGCGGCGGCGGGGAAAGGACACCGCCCACGTGTTGCGGTGCGATGTCCGTGCTGTCAGCACGGCGTGCGTCCGCCGGATCGCCTCGTGTGACGGCTGTGACTGGTGACGTGTGTGGCTGCAGCGGCTGGGCATGACCGCCCGGTCCGTCGTCCCCTGCCCCGGAGGTCGCTGTGGTCCTCGCTGCCGACAGCACGCTGCGCCTCGACGCGGGCTTCATCGACTACGTGCTGGTCGCGGCCTACTTCGCCGTGGTCCTGCTCATCGGCTTCGCGGCGCGCCGGCGGGTCTCGGACAGCCTGGACTTCTTCCTGTCCGGCCGCTCCCTGCCCGCCTGGGTGACCGGCCTGGCGTTCGTGTCGGCCAACCTCGGCGCCGTCGAGATCATCGGCATGTCGGCCAACGGCGCGCAGTACGGCATGGCGACCATGCACTACTTCTGGATCGGCGCCGTGCCCGCGATGCTGTTCCTCGGCGTCGTGATGATGCCCTTCTACTACGGCTCGAAGGTCCGCAGCGTCCCGGAGTTCATGCTCCGCCGGTTCGGCACGGGCGCGCACCTCGTCAACGCCATCAGCTTCGCGATCGCGCAGGTGCTCATCGCCGGCATCAACCTGTACCTGCTGGCCACGATCGTGAACGCGCTGCTCGGCTGGCCGCTGTGGATCTCGCTCATCGCCGCGGCCGCCGTCGTGCTGAGCTACATCACCCTCGGCGGGCTGTCGGCGGCGATCTACAACGAGGTCCTGCAGTTCTTCGTCATCGTCGCCGCGCTGCTGCCGCTGACGCTGATCGGGCTGCACAGGGTGGGCGGGGTCGGCGGCTTCATCGACCGGGTGCGCGAGTCGCCCGGTGGCGAGAAGCAGCTGTCGTCCTGGCCGGCCACCGAGCTGTCCGGCCTGACGAGCCCGTTCCTGTCGGTCGTCGGCATCGTGTTCGGGCTCGGCTTCGTGCTCTCGTTCGGTACTGGACGACGAACTTCGTCGAGGTGCAGCGGGCGATGGCCACCAAGTCGATCTCCGCGGCCCGCAGCACGCCGATCATCGGGGCGTTCCCGAAGATGTTCGTGCCGTTCATCGTCGTCATCCCCGGCATGATCGCCGGCGTCCTGGTCGCCGAGACCGCCGAGCTCAAGGCGGGTGGCACCTCGGACGTCACCTACAACGACTCGATCCTGCTGCTCATGCGCGACCTGCTGCCCAGCGGCCTGCTCGGGGTGGCCATCGCCGGCCTGCTCGCCGCCTTCATGGCCGGCATGGCCGCCAACCTGTCAGCCTTCAACACCGTCTTCAGCTACGACCTGTGGCAGGCGTACGTGAAGAAGGACCGTCCGGACGCCTACTACCTGGCAGTCGGGCGCTGGGCCACCGTCGGCGGCACGGTCATCGCCATCGGCACCGCGCTCATCGCCTCCCAGTACAGCAACCTCATGGACTACCTGCAGACGCTGTTCGGCTTCTTCAACGCGCCGCTGTTCGCGACGTTCATCCTGGGCCTGCTCTGGAAGGGCATGACCCCGACGGCCGGGTGGGTCGGCCTGGTGTCCGGCACCAGCGCCGCCGTCCTGGTCTTCCTGCTCAACGAGACCGGCGTCATCGACCTGCCCGGGCAGGGCGCGAGCTTCCTCGCGGCGGGCGCGGCCTTCGTGGTCGACATCCTGGTGAGCATCGCCGTCAGCCGGGTGACGGTCCCCAAGCCGGTGTCCGAGCTGGCCGGCCTAGTCCGCTCCGAGACGCCGAAGGAGCTCATCACCGACCCGGACGCGCACCTGCTCCCGTGGTACCAGTCGCCCACCAAGCTGGCGGGCATCGCACTCGTCATGGTCATCGTCCTGAACGTGATCTTCCGGTGAGGGAGGACCGAGCATGAGCGGGTCGCAGCGGATCGACGGCACGTCCGGCGCGCCGGACGGCGGTGGCAGTGGCAGCGGAGGGGGTGCTGGCAAGCACACGGCCGGGGCGTTCGACGTGCGCAGCGTCATCGCCGGGCTCATCGGCCTGTTCGGCATCGTCCTCATCGTCGTCGGGCTGATCGACGACTCGGAGGAGGCGCTCGCCAAGGCCGGCGGCGTGAACGCCAACCTGTGGTCCGGGCTCGGCATGCTCGCCGTGGCGATCGCCTTCGCGCTCTGGGTCTACCTGCGCCCGATCGTGCTCGAGGACGCCCAGGCGTCGCAGGACGACTGACGCGGCGTCATCGGGGCTGTAAGGCGGCGTCGCGGTCGACCCCCAGTCGCAGGTACGGCTCCGGGTTCGCGGTCCAGCCGAAGTCGTACCCGGTCGGCACCCTCGTGGTGCGCGAGACGACGCCGCCGGCGCTCCAGCGCACCGGCACGGCGTCGTAGGAGGTCAGGCCGGTCTGCGCCCCCTGCCGGCCGCCGCAGCCGAACACGCCGGACACGAGGAGGTCGACGGTCTCGCCCTGCGACAACCAGAACGGCTCGAACGGACGGAAGTCCTCGGCGTACCCCGTGCTCGTCTCGACCCGGTCCGGCACCCAGCCGCAGGAGATCCGGTCCTTCCGTGGGAAGACCTCCGTGATCCGCACCGGCAGTCGTGAGGTGCTGGTGATCGGGAACCGCAGCGCCAGCCGCTCGCCCTCGACGTAGGTGGCGATGAACGCGGTCGAGGCGAACGGTGCGTTCACGGCAGCGACCGGCGCCACCTCGGACAGGACACCGAGGGTGCCGCTGCCCCTTGCGAGCGGGTCGGTGGTCCCGGCCCACCACACGCCCCCTACAGCGGCGACGGCGACGACGCCGGCGGCCACGGCGGCCGCGAGGAGGCCCCGGCGGCGACGTGGAGCCGCCGGAGCCTGCGGCGGGGCAGTGCTGAGGACGTCGACCATGCGCTCCCCTGGGGTCACGGCGCCGGCGGCCGCCGTGCGGACGAGCATCGGGCCGCGTCGGGCCCGCGTCCACTCACCCGCGTCCACTCACCCGCGTCCACTCACCCGCGTCGGGTCACCCGTGTCCAGTCACCCGCGTCGGGTCGCCGGCGTCCGCTCGTCCGCGTCCCTTCGCCGGGCCGGGCAGCACCGGCACCGGTCCGGCGGGCGGTGCGTGGCAGGATCGTGCCGGGCCGCGACTGGCGCTCGAGGTGGGTCACCACCGTGGAGCGGTCCGGCACCTCGCCGTCCGTCCGCCGCGCGCCTGGGCTCCGAGTCCGCGGAGGAGCCTGCCCGTGCCAGTCCGCCTCCGATCACGTCGACGACGCGCGCGGGACGGTGCAGCGACGGACGTGCGCAGATGAGCCTGCGCGAGGACGTCACGTCCCAGGCGGTCGCGACCGGCGTGTCGGCGGCGGTCCTCGGCTACGCCTCCTCGGTGGCCGTCGTCGTCGCCGGGCTGACCGCTGTCGGCGCCAGCCCTCGTCAGGTCGGGTCCGGCCTGGTCGCCCTGGGCGGCGTCACCGCGGTCGGCTCGGTGCTGCTGAGCGCCCGCACCCGGATCCCGGTGTCGATCGTGTGGAGCACCCCGGGGATGGCGCTGCTGGTCGGTGTCGGCACGCTGGACGGCGGGATCGCCGTGGCCGTGGGCGCACTGCTCCTGGCGGCAGCGCTCATCGTCCTGACGGGGCTCGTCCGCCCGCTGACGCGGCTGGTCGCTCTGCTCCCCCCGGCGCTGACCTCGGCCGTACTGGCAGGGGTGCTGCTCCCGTTCTGCCTGGAAGCCGCCCGCGGCGTCGCGGCCCTGCCGCTGCAGGCCGGCACCATCGCCGTCGGATGGGTGCTGACGCAGCGCTTCGCGCCCCGGTGGGCCGCGTCCGCCGCGCTCGTCGCGCTCGTCGTGGTGGTCCTGCTGGCCGGCGACCTCCCGTCGGTGCCCGATCCGGTGCCGCACCTGGAGTGGGTCGCGCCCGCTCTGTCGTGGGAGGCGGTGCTGCGCCTGGCGCTGCCGCTCTACCTCGTGACCATGGCCGGGCAGAACCTCGTCGGCGTGGCCGTGCTGTCCTCCTTCGGCTACCGACCGCCGTTCGGGCTGCTGCTCGTGTGGACCGGCGGCCTGAGCGCAGGCGGCGCGGTCCTGGGGTCGCCCACCGTCAACCTCGCGGCGATCACCGGCGCGTTGTCGGCGGGACCGGCGGCACACCCGGAGCCCGGCAAGCGCTGGGTCGCCGCCGCCGTCATGGGACTCACCAACCTGCTGCTCGCGGCCGCCGCCCCGTTCGCCTCCGCGGTGGTCACCGGCGTCGACGAGCGCCTCGTCGCCACCGCCGCCGGGCTGGCGCTGCTGACCGCGCTGGCGGGCGCTGCGGCAGCAGCCCTGCAGGAGCCGCGCACGCGCCTGGCCGCGCTCGTGACCCTGCTCGTCGCCGCCTCCGGCCTCGACGGCGCGGCGGCGATCGGGCTGGCCGCCGGGCTGGCACTGCTGGCCCTGGACCGGACGGGGCGTCGCGGCGGTGCGGCCTAGCGGCTCGGACCTCGACGCCGACGTCGGCCCAGCCCGCAGCAGCGGCGTTGACCAGCGCCCCGGCTCCCGCAGACCGGACGAGCCGCCGACCGGCCCTCCGGGAGGAGCGCTGGCCGACGCCTCGACGGGACGCGCGCCACGGGCCCTCTCGACCTGTGCTCGCAGGTCGAGAGGGCTCTGCGGCCAGAGTCCAAGCGGGTAGGTGCTCGTCCACCGTGGACCTCGCTCAGGCACTCGTCACCTTCCTCCTGAGCCTCGTTGCGGCTTCAGCCACTGGCTCGCAGCTCTCGACCGGGCAGTGGAGTCTGAGCAGTTGCGAAGCGCAGTCCACCTGCAGCGGTGGACCCCGATCCACGACCTCCGCCTGCTTCCGTCGCTGTTCACTGCGCTGCCGGGTGACGTCGATCCCGCGACGCTCGGAAGCAGGCGAAGGAGTGAACATGTCGTCAGTCGGTCTCTCCTGTACCTTGCCGCACTCGGCGCCGTCTGCAGCTCCCGCACAGTCGTCGTCGTCGAGTCGCTGTCTCGAGGCAGCGGCGGAGCGTGAGGGCTCTTCCTGACCGGCGCAGCCACTGTGCTCGGTGGCTCGTCGTGGCTTCGTCGGCGAGGGTCGAACGCCTCGAGTCACTGGGTGGCCTTCAGCGGCTGCTGGGCAGCGGGGCCCCGCCACCGTCGCGGCGGCCGTATCGCGGTGAGCCCTGCGGCGCACTCGGAAGGACGGGACTTCAGCTCGGCGGCCTTCGCGCGGACCATTGCGAACGGCAAGTGCCCTTCCCGGGTGGGCGAAGAACGGCACCTCTCCTCTGTCCCTGAGGTCGACGTGGTGCTTTCAGCGCCAGTCGACGGTGGAGGCGCCGAGCGCCCTGGCGCTCGCCTTCAGACTCTTGTCTCGCGTCCACAGGCGAATGCCGGGCGACAGGAGGACGGAGCCGAGCAGGTGAGCGTCCACTGGGCTCAGACCCTTGCCCCAGAGGGCATGCACGGACACCAGGGTCAGCAGCTCACCATGGCTGAGGGACGGGGTCTGCGTCAGCCGGCCGAGCAGCTCGAGGACCGCGTCCCGCTTCCTGATGCTGCCGAGCGCCAGCTCCTGCATGACCAGCGGATGGCAGGCGACGTCGTCGCGCGCGAGTGCGTCGACGAGGGTGGACTCGGTAGCGCGCAGGTGGTCGATCCACACGGAGGTGTCGACCAGGATCACGACGCGCTGTTCCGTCGCCGCGGTGCAGTCGAGGCGCTCGCGTCACTGCCTCCGAGGGCAGCCAGTCGCTTCGCGCTCTCCACGCGGATGAGTGTCTCGAGTCCCTCGCGCAAGAGCGCGGTGCGTTCCGTCAGCCCCGTCAGCTCGGCGGCCCGCTCGAGCAGGTCATCGTCGATGGTGACTGTCGTCCTCATGGACGCCTCCCCTGCTGAGGCACCGAAGCTAGCACCAGATGATGCCGTGCATGACGTCGCGTGCTGATCGGGTCGGGCTGCAGCTGCTGCATGCGCCTCGCGACTGAGGTGAGCCCGCCGAGCCCGGGCGTTCGGGATGTCGGCAAGGGGTCCGCCTCCACGTTCCGGCGGACATCCCGAGTGGGGGACAGGTCGTCCATGACGGGTTCGAACGACTCCTGCCGCTCTCGAGCACGAACGAGGGACGGCTGCACGCCCGCCGGGTCGCGGGAGCGGACCTGGTAGCCGGGCCGGCCGTCCGTGTGCTTGCTCGCGCTGGCGACGACTCAGGTCCGGGAGACTCGGTCGAGCCTGGCACCTCAGCCGCGCCGGAGGGTCCGGCCGGCGACAGGGTGTGCAAGCCCGCGCTCGTCGCGGCGGGTCTCGAGCCGTCCCGCGCGAACGGCATGCACGCCCTGCGGCACTTCTGCTCCAGCGTCCGGCTCGACGCGGGGGAGTCGGTCCGGGCACTCGCCGAGCACCTCGGGCACGCTGACCCCGGCTCCACGCTGCGTGTCTGCACCCACCTCATGCCCGCGTCCGAGGAGCGGACGAGACGAGCCGTCGACCAGGCCCTCCGAGGAGGAGCGCTGGTCGACGGCTCGACAGGACGTGCACCACGGGCCCTCTCGACCTGTGCTCGCAGGTCGAGAGAGGTGAGTGGCTAGATGTCGTAGTACAGCGAGAACTCGTACGGGTGCGGACGCAGGCGGATGGCGTCGATCTCGACCTCGCGCTTGTAGGCGATCCAGGTCGAGATGAGGTCCTCGGTGAACACGCCGCCCTCGAGCAGGTACTCGTGGTCGGCCTCGAGGGCGTCGAGCACGGCGTCGAGCGACGCGGGGACCTGCGCGACGTCGGCGAGCTCGTCCGGCGGCAGCTCGTAGAGGTCCTTGTCGACCGGGGTCGGCGGCTCGATCTTGTTGCGGATGCCGTCCAGGCCGGCCATGAGCATCGCCGAGAACGCCAGGTACGGGTTGCTGGACGGGTCCGGGCAGCGGAACTCGAGGCGCTTGGCCTTGGGGTTGCTGCCGGTGATCGGGATGCGGATGCAGGCCGAGCGGTTGCGCTGCGAGTACACGAGGTTGACCGGCGCCTCGAAGCCCGGCACCAGGCGGTGGTAGCTGTTGATCGTCGGGTTGGTGAACGCCAGCAGCGACGGCGCGTGGTGCAGCAGCCCGCCGATGTAGTGGCGCGCCATGTCCGACAGGCCCGCGTAGCCGACCTCGTCGTAGAACAGGGGCGCGCCCTCGTTCCACAGCGACATGTGGCAGTGCATGCCGGAGCCGTTGTCGCCCATGACCGGCTTCGGCATGAACGTGACGGTCTTGCCGGCCTCGGCGGCGGTGTTCTTGATGATGTACTTGAACATCATCAGCATGTCGGCGCTGTGCAGCAGCGGGCCGAACTTGTAGTTGATCTCGGCCTGGCCGGCGGAGCCCACCTCGTGGTGGCCGCGCTCGACCTGCATGCCCGCCGCCTCGAGCTTCACGGCCATCTCGTCGCGCAGGTCGGCGTAGTGGTCGTTCGGCGAGACGGGGAAGTAGCCGCCCTTGGTGCGGATCTTGTAGCCCTGGTTGCCGCCGACCTCGTCCTTGCCGGTGTTCCAGGCAGCCGCCTCGGCGTCGATGTGGACGTAGGTCCCCTCGGGCGAGGAGTCGAAGCGGATCGAGTCGAAGATGTAGAACTCCGCCTCGGCGCCGAAGAAGGCGGTGTCGGCGATGCCCGAGCCCTTGAGGTAGGCCTCGGCCTTCTTCGCGACGTTGCGCGGGTCGCGCGAGTACGCCTCGCCGGTGAGCGGGTCGTGGATGAAGAAGTTCATGATGAGCGTCTTGCGCTTGCGGAACGGGTCGAGCTGCGCGCTGGTCGGGTCGGGCAGCAGCTGCATGTCCGACTCGTGGATCGCCTGGAAGCCGCGGATGGAGGAGCCGTCGAAGCCGAGGCCGTCGGAGAACACGTCCTCGTCGAAGGAGCTCACCGGCACGGTGAAGTGCTGCATCACGCCGGGCAGGTCGCAGAAGCGGACGTCGACCATCTCGACGCCCTCCTCCTTGATGTAGGTCAGGACCTCGTCGGCACTGGTGAACAAGGACGTCCTCCGGGGGGTCAGGACACGGCGGGCGGCCGTGCCGGTTTCGGCGCTGCGAGGAACCTAACGAGCAGCCATGACCCCGCGGTGTCCCATGTGTTTCGCGACGGTTACGCCCCTGGACGCTCGACCGGCGGGCAGGGGCGGTCGCCGATAGGCTGGGGTCATGGCGAGGTGGACCGGGACGTGGCTCTCGGGCCTCGCGGCGGCCGGCGTCGACACGACGCCGGACGGCTGGCGTGGACGCCGGCTCGGGCTCCCGCCGGAGGGCCCGGGCGCGCTCGCGACCACGGGCGTCCGCGTCGCGGCGTTCGTCGTCGACCTGGTGGCCGGCGCGTTGATCGGCCGGCTGGTGCTCGCCTTCCTGCCCGGCTTCACGCAGCAGGAGGGCAGCGTCCTGCAGAGCGCGGCCGTGGCGGTCGAGATCCTCGTGCTGACGACGCTCACCGGGCAGTCGCTCGGCATGCGCCTGTTCGGCATCCGCGTCGTGCAGCTGACCGCCCGCGACGGCGCCCCCGGCTTCCTGCCGGTGGCGATCCGGACGATGCTCCTGCTGCTGGTCGTCCCGGCGGTGGTCTTCGACCGCGACGGCCGCGGGCTGCACGACAAGGCGGCCGGCACGGCGGTCGTCCGCACCGCCGCCACGCGCTCGTTCGCCGGCTGAGCGGCCCTGCCGGACCGGCCTGCTAGCGGCGCTGGACCTTGCCGCGCGGCATCGGGCCCTTGGGGACGGGCGGCGTCGCGGCGCCCATCGCGGTGAACTTGCGGTCGAGCTCGTTGACGACCTTGGGCTTGATGTTGTGCGGCAGCTTCAGGAAGTGCTTCTCGAGCCCGCGCAGCGGCACCTCGCCGTCACCGTCGCCGACGAACACGTCGTACACGGGCGTCGTGCCGATGATGCGCGCCACCCGCCGCTTCTCGGTGACGACGAGGTTGCGGGGGCGGCTGCGCGCGCCCTCGGCCACCAGCACCACGCCGGGCTTGCCGATGACGCGGTGCACGAGGTCCTGCTCGCGGGTGAAGCCGACGGCCGGCGTCACGCGCCAGTCGCCGCGCATGTTGTTCAGCACCGCCGCGGCCGCGCCGAGCTGCCCCTCGACCTGCGAGTAGGCGGTCGCCTGGACGCGCCGGCCGAACACGAAGGTCGCGGCCAGCAGGCCGACGAGCACGCCGAGGAAGCCCAGGTAGACCGGGTGGTCGATCAGGAACCCGATGAGCAGCAGCAGCAGGAACGGCCCGAAGAAGGCGGCGAGCACCAGCGGCAGGACCTTCGGGTCCTGCTTGCGGGTGAGCAGGAACGCCTGCTTCACCGTCTTCAGCCGTGCTCCGCGGGCGCGCTTGGGCTTCGCGGGCGCGACCTTGGCGGAGCTGGCCCGCTTGCCGGGGGCGGTCTTCGGTGCGCGCGAGAACAGGGCCATGGCTGCGAGTTTACGGCGACGGTGGCGGGCGCCGCCCGGGCGAGCGGGACGCGCCCGGCGGTGGTCGTCCTAGCGCCGCCTGGCCGCCAGGCGGGCCTGGTGCGCCGCCTCCTGCTGCGCGACGAGCTCGACCGCCTGCTCGAGCGTCGGCGCGGTCC
>CAXTFU010000123.1:0-12433 GCA_964243385.1 uncultured bacterium
GAACTACACCGGTGTAGTCCGCCGGAGGGCGCGCCGGTCGGGACGCCGCAGCACCTCGACCCAGAGCCGACCCACCGGACCACAGCACCGGACACAGCACGAGCCCCCCGCACCAGAGCCCCGCACAAGACCCGCCCCCGCACCGGACCTCAGGAGGAACGTTGAGCGGCTCCTCGCCCGCCCCCCTGCCCCGCCCGTCCGCCGCGACCGAGCTGACCGAGCGGGAGCACGCCGTCCTCGCCTTCGAGCGCCAGTGGTGGAAGTACGCCGGCGCCAAGGAGACGGCCATCAAGGAGCTGTTCGACATGAGCGCCACCCGCTACTACCAGGTGCTCAACGCGCTCATCGACCGGCCCGAGGCGCTCGTCGCCGACCCGATGCTGGTGAAGCGCCTGCGCCGGCTGCGCTCGACCCGCCAGCGCGCCCGCTCGGCCCGCCGGCTGGGCCTGGACGCCTGAGCCCCGCATGACCGAGGTGGGCCCCCGCCCCGTCCCGGGCGGACGCCCCCGGCCCGCACGCGCCGCCCAGCCCGCGCACCCGGAGCAGTCCGGGCACCTGGAGCGGTCCGGGCACCTGGAGCAGCCCGGGCACAAGGAGCGGTCAGGGCACCCGGCCCAGCGCGCACCGGTCCGCGCCCTCGCCGGCGCCGCCCTGTCGGTGTGCGGCGTCGTGCTCGGCATCGCCGTGCTCACCTGGGTGACCGACGAGCCGGAGCCGCCGTCCGCACCCGCGTTCGCCGACGCGGCCGGGACGAGCGCGGCAGCACCGAGCGCGACGGCACCGACTCCACCGGCTCCGACCGCACCGGCTCCGACCGCACCGTCCCCCGTGGCAGCGGCGACGCCGCCGGCGGCGCCGGTGCCGGTGGTGCCCGTCCCGGCGGCGCCGTCCGGAGCTGCGACCGCCGCGCCGCCCGCGTCGTCGCTGGTCGTCCCGGTGACCGTGCTGAACAACAGCCGGCGCGACCGGCTGGCCGCCCGTGCCGCCGGCCGCTTCGAGCGCGGCGGGTGGCCGGTCGCGCTCACCGGCAACTTCCGCGGCCGCATCCCGGTGACCACCGTCTACTACGACCCGGGGCTCGAGGCCAGCGCGCGCGCGTTCGCCCGCACGTTCGCCGGCATGGCCCGCGTCCGCTCCCGCTTCGCGGGACTGCCCGCGCGCGGCGTCGTCGTCGTGCTCACCCGGGAGTTCCGCGCCTGACGCTGCGGGGGAGGACGTCGGACGTGCTCAGCCTCCCGCCCGTCCGACCGTCGCGTGCCGCCTCTCCGGCCGGGGGCTGACGTGCCCGAGCGCACGGTGCCCGCGGGCCTGACCGCGCTGCGCGCCGATCCGGCGGGTGCCGTCGTCGCCCTCGACTACGACGGGACGCTCGCCCCGGTCGTGTCCCGCCCGTCCGACGCGGTGCCCGCCGACGGCGCGGTCGCCGCCCTGACCGCGCTGGCCCCGCGCCTGCGCACCCTGGCCCTGGTCACCGGCCGGCCGGCCGACGTGGTGGTCGAGCTCGGCGGCCTGCAGGACGTGCCGGGGCTGGTCGTGCTCGGGCAGTACGGCGCGCAGCGCTGGTCGGACGGCGAGCTGCACAGCCCGCCGCCGCTGCCCGCGGTCGCCGAGGTGCGGGGGCAGCTCCCCGAGCTGCTCGCACCGGAGGGCGCCGCGCTCGAGGACAAGGGCCTGTCGCTCGTCGTGCACACCCGGCGCAGCCCCGACCCCGAGGGGGCGCTCGCGCGCCTGCAGGACCCGGTCACCGCGCTGGCGCTCGCCGCGGGCCTGGAGGTGCACCCCGGCAAGCTCGTGCTCGAGGTGCGCCCGGCCGGCTACGACAAGCGCGCGGCGCTGCTGTCGCTGTGCGCCCCGGCGCCGTCCGCGGTGCTGTTCGCGGGCGACGACGTCGGCGACCTGCCGGCCTACGACGCGGTCGACGACCTGCGCAGCGCCGGCGTCCCCGGCCTGCTGGTGTGCAGCGACAGCGCCGAGGGCCCGGAGCTGCTCCGCACCCGCGCCGACCTCGTCGTCGACGGCCCGGCCGGCGTCGTCGCGCTGCTCGCGACCTTGCTGGACCGCTGAGCCGCTACCGGGTCGCGCGCCGCTCGGCGTACGCCGCGAGGTGCGCCACCTGCACCGGGTCGAGCGAGGGCCGCACCGTCGCGAGCGCCGTCTCGACGTGCGCCGCCGTCACCGTCGCGGCCGCCATCGACTCGCGCATCGCGGTGAGCGCGGCCTCGCGCACGAGCGCCGCGCAGTCGGCGCCGGAGAAGCGCTCGGTGCGCTCGCCGAGCGCGGCGAGGTCGACGTCGTCCGCCAGCGGCACGCCGCTCGCCGCCGCGCGCAGGATCGCGGTGCGGGCCTCGGCGTCCGGCGGCGGCGCGAACACGAGCCGCTCGAGCCGGCCGGGGCGCGGCAGCGCGGGGTCGATGAGGTCGGGCCGGTTCGTCGCGCCGATGACGACGACGTCGCGCAGGCTCTCGACGCCGTCGAGCTCGGTGAGCAGCGCGGCGACGACGCGGTCGGTCGTCCCGCCGTCGGTCGACTGGCCGCGGACCGGCGCGAGGGCGTCGACCTCGTCGAGGAACACGATCGACGGTGCGGCCTCGCGGGCCCGCCGGAACAGCTCGCGCACCGCCCGCTCCGACTCGCCGACCCACTTGGTGAGCAGCTCGGCGCCCTTGACCGACAGCACGTTGGCCTGCCCCGAGCCGGCGATGGCCCGCACGAGGAACGTCTTGCCGCAGCCGGGCGGGCCGTAGAGCAGCAGCCCGCGCGGCGGCTCGACGCCGAGGCGGGTGAAGGTGTCCGGGTACTGCAGCGGCCACAGCACCGCCTCGGTGAGCGACTGCTTGACCTCCGCCATGTCGCCGACGTCGTCGAGCGTGAGCGGCGACAGGTCCAGCGTCGAGCCCTCCATCGAGGTGGCCCGCACGACCTCGAGCGCCGCCTCCAGGTCGACCTGGCCGAGCGTCGGGTGCTCGACGTCGCGCTGCCGGGCCGCGGCGCGCAGGCCGGCCTCGCGCACGAGCGCGTGCAGGTCGCCCGCGACGAAGCCGGGGGTGCGGCCGGCGACCTCGTCGAGCGCGACGTCGTCGGCGAGCGGCAGCGTGCGGGTGGCCACCTCGAGCAGCCGCAGGCGCTGCTTGCGGTCGGGCAGCGGCAGGGCCAGCTCGTGGTCGAGCGTGCCGGGGGCGCGCAGGTCGGGGCTGACCCGCTCGGGGTTCGCCGTGGTGCAGACGATCGCCGCCCGGCCCTCGCGGACGAGCTCGCGCACGGCCGTGAGCAGCACCGGCAGCAGCGGCCCGCTGTCGTCGCGCCCGGCCACCGCGTCGACGTCGACGAGCAGCACGACCGACGGCGCCTCGCGGCCGGCCCGGGCCAGCACCTCGCGCAACTGCGCGGCGGCGGCGTTCGGCTCGGTGGCGGCCAGCTGCGGTCCCCACAGCTGCACCACGCGGGCGCCGACCGCGGCGGCGACGGCGGCGACGAGCGCGCCCTTGCCCGACCCGGCCGGCCCGGTGAGCAGCACGCCCATGCCCGGGCGTGCGCCCAGGCGGGCGAGCAGGTCGCGGTGGTGGAAGCCGAGCTCGAGCCACTCCTGCAGCGCGGCGCCCTGGTGCTCGAGGCCGGGCAGGTCGGCGAGCGAGACGGGCGCCTCGGCCACGGCCGGGGCGCTCACCGGCGTCGGCTCGCCGGACGTCGTCGAGCCGCCGCGCCAGCCGGTGACCGTGCCCATCGTGACGAGCACCGGGCCGGACGGCTCGGTGTCGGTCACGTGCAGCACCTGGCTGGGCCAGCCCGCGCCGAGCCAGGCGGTCAGCTGGCCGCGCAGCCGGGTGAAGTCGACCGGCGGCGCGAGGTCGCTCGGGCGCAGCGACACCTGGTCGCCGGCGGTCACGACCTTGCCGAGCAGGGCCGTCCGCAGCACCGCCGGGTCGAGCGCGGCCACCGTGCCGTCCGGACCGGTGACCGTGACCCGGCGGGCCTCGACGCGCGGCGCCGCGTCGACCTCGACGCGGTCGCCGTCCCGGGCCCGCAGGTTCGACAGCAGCAGCTCGTCGCACAGCACCACCGAGGCGGGGGTGCCGTCCGGTGCGCGCACGGCCGCGGCCGCCGTCGTGCGCCCGCCGCGCAGGACCACCACGGCCCCGTCGACCAGGCCGAGCGCCGTCATGACCGGCGCGGGGAGGCGGACGATGCCGTGCCGGTCGTAGCGGGCCGAGCTGCGCAGGACCGCGGAGAGGGGGAGCACGCGCGAAGCGTACGGAGGGCCGCCGGACCGGTGTGCGGGCAGCGGCTCAGCCGGCGGGCAGCGCCGCGAGCTGGGCGTCGAGCCAGGCCGACGGCGGCAGGGCGGTGGCCGCCTCGGCGAGCCGCGACGAGCGCGCGAGCCGCACCGCCGGCGGCGTGGACAGCGCCTCGTGCAGCGCCTGGGCGGTCTGCGCGACGTCGTAGGGGTTGACCAGGTGCGCGTCGTCGCCGAGCTCGTCGGCGGCGCCGGCCTGGCGCGACAGCACCAGCGACACCCCGCGCTCGGACAGCACCGGCCCCTCCTTGGCGACGAGGTTCATCCCGTCACGCAGGGGGTTCACGAGCAGCACGTCCGCCAGCGCGTACGCCGCGATCGAGCGTGGGTGGTCGTCGCGCACCTCGAGGTGCACCGGCAGCCAGCCCGGGCGGGCGAACTCCTCGTTCACCTCGCGGGCCACCCGCTGCACGACGCCGGTGTAGGCGCGGTACTCGGGAAGGTCGTGCCGCGACGGGTAGGCGAACGCGAGGTGCACCACCCGCTCGTGCCACTGCGGACGGGTGCGCAGCAGCTCGCGGAACGCCTCCAGCCCGCGCACGATGTTCTTGCTGAGCTCGGTGCGGTCGATCCGCAGGACGAGCTGGCGGTCGCCGACCAGCTCGCGCAGCAGCGGCAGGCGGCCCTGCACCTCGGGGGCGGCGGCGGCGGCGCGCAGCTCGGCGGCGTCGACGCCGAGGGGGTGCACCGACACCCGGGTGCTGCGTCCCTCGTGGCGCACCTGGGTGCCGTCCCACTGCGCGCCGAGCACCTCGGCGCAGCAGCGCCCGAAGGCGTCCGCCCAGCGCGCCGAGTGGAAGCCGACGGCGTCGGCGCCGAGCATCCCGAGCAGCAGCTCCTGCGCCACCGCGTCCGGGAGCAGGCAGAAGTACTCCGGCGGCGCCCACGGGGTGTGGCTGAAGTGCCCGATCCGCAGGTCGGGCCGCCGCTCGCGCAGCTGCCGCGGCGTGAGCGCGAGGTGGTAGTCCTGCACGAGCACGGCCGCGCCGGGCGCCGCGTTGCGCGCCAGCGCCTCGGCGAAGGCGTCGTCGTAGGTGCGGTAGGCGTCCCACTCGCGGGCGGTCCGCGCGTCGAACACCGGCGCGCTGGCGGTGTCGAACAGCAGGTGCGAGACGAACCAGAGCGTCGCGTTCGCCACGCCGTTGTAGGCGCGGTCGAAGGTGACCGGGTCGACGTCGAGCATCTCGACCGCGGGCTGCACCCGTCCGCCGGCCTGCCGCGTCGCCAGGCGGTCGGCGTCGGACAGCGCGGCGCACACCCACAGCGCCGGCCCCTCGGCGTTCGCGCGGGTCACCGCCGACACGAGCCCGCCCGCGCCGCGGCGGGACACCAGGCCGCCCCGGCCGTCCTCCAGCCACGACACCGGACCGCGGTTGGAAGCCAGCAGCACCGAGGCGGTCACGCACGGGAAGGCTAGTCCTCACCGGGTACGCTGATCGGCACAACTCCACAGCACCGCTCATCCCGAGGGGCACCAGGGACACGGCCCGATGACGCCCCGGCAACCAGCTCGCCCAGCAGAGGGCAGCCAGGTGCCACGTCCGTCCCGCGCCGACGTCCGGCCCGGGGAAGATGAGGAGATCACAACCTTGACCGCTGTCACGTCCCGGCCGGACGTCCCCGCAGCCCTCGCCGCCTCTCCGGCCCGCGCCCTCGTGTGCCGCGAGTGCCGCCACGAGGTCCCGCTGGCCGCCGTGCACGTCTGCGAGCAGTGCTTCGCTCCGCTCGAGGTCGCCTACGACCTCGAGAAGCTGCAGCAGGTCACCCGCGCGTCGATCGTGGCCGGCCCGCAGAGCATCTGGCGCTACGCCGGCCTGCTCCCGGCCGGGCAGGACGAGGCGACCCGGGTGAGCCTCGGCGCCGGCATGACGCCGCTGCGGGAGGCCAAGAACCTGGCCGCCGCGCTCGGCATGGCCAAGCTCTGGGTCAAGGACGACAGCGCGAACCCCACCCACTCGTTCAAGGACCGCGTCGTGTCCGTGGCCCTGTCGGCCGCGCGCGCGTTCGGGTACACGACGGTCTCCTGCGCCTCGACCGGCAACCTGGCCAACTCGGTGGCCGCGCACGCCACGCAGGCCGGGCTGCGCGCGGTCGTCTTCATCCCGGACGACCTCGAGCAGGGCAAGGTCGTGCAGACCGCCGTCTACGACCAGACGCTCGTGGCCGTGCAGGGCAACTACGACGACGTGAACCGCCTGTGCAGCGAGATCGCCGAGAACGAGGACTGGGCGTTCGTCAACGTCAACGTCCGCCCGTACTACGCCGAGGGCAGCAAGACGCTCGGCTACGAGGTCGCCGAGCAGCTCGGCTGGCGCATCCCGCCGCAGGTGGTCATCCCGATGGCGTCCGGGTCGCTGCTCACCAAGGTCGACAAGGCGTTCGGCGAGCTGACGAAGCTCGGGCTGGTCGACGAGTCGCCGTGGAAGGTCTACGGCGCGCAGGCGACGGGCTGCTCGCCCATCGCGACGGCCTTCGAGAACGGCTGGGACGCCGTGAAGCCGGTGAAGCCGTCGACGATCGCCCGGTCGCTCGCGATCGGGAACCCGGCCGACGGCCCGTACGCCCTCGACGCGGTGCGGCGCACCGGCGGGGCGATGGGGCACGTCTCCGACGAGCAGGTCGTCGCGGGCATCCGCCTGCTGGCCTCCACCGAGGGGCTGTTCGCCGAGACCGCGGGCGGCGTCACGGTCGCGACCCTGAAGCAGCTGCTCGAGCGCGGCCAGATCGACCCCGACGTCGAGACGGTGCTCTACAACACCGGCGACGGGCTCAAGACGCTGGACGCGGTCGCCGGCCAGGTCGGCCCGAGCGCCACCATCGCGCCGTCCTACGGCGCGTTCGCGAAGACCGGGCTCGCCTGAGTCGCGTCCGCCGGGCGGCGGGCCTGGCGCTGGCCGCCTGCCTGCTGGCCGGGTGCAGCTCGGACGGCGCAGGCGCCGCAGACGGCGCGGACGCCACAGACGGCGTCGCGCCGCCCTCCTCAGCAGCGCCGACGCCGGGCTCGACCGCGGCGGCCGGGGCTCCCGCGACGCCCCCGGCCGACCGCGTCCCGGCCGTGCTCGGCGGCGTCGAGCTCGAGCTCGAGGTCGCCGACGACCAGGCCGAGCGCAACCAGGGGCTGACCGGGCGCACGTCGGTGCCGCCCGGCACCGGCATGGTGTTCCTGTACGACGAGCCGTCCGAGAACCGCTACTGGATGTTCGGCGTGCCGATCCCGCTGCGCGCGGTGTTCGTCCGCGACGGGCGCGTGCTCTCGACGGTGGTCATGGAGCCGTGCACGGAGCCCGAGGCCGCGGACTGCGAGACCTACGGGGCGGACGAGCCGTTCGACACCGTCGTCGAGACCGGGCCCGAGACGCTGCCGGACGTCGCGCCCGGCGACCGGTTCGAGCTCTCGGGCGCCTGACGCCGGTCGCGGCGCCCGGGCTGCGACCGGGGCCCGCCGCTCCCTAGGCTCGCGGCCATGAGCACCCCCGCCGTCCCGGCCCCTGGCGCCGACCTCCCCGCCGACCTGCCCGCTGCCGTCCGCCGCGAGCTGCCGGCTGCCCGGGCCGACCTCGAGGCGCTCGTGCGGGTGCCGACCGTCTCCGCGCACGCGGCGCACGCCGCCGACGTCGAGCAGGCCTGCCGCACCGTCGGGGCGCTCGCCACCGACGCCGGCGCGGCGGACGTCTCGATCGTGTCGGCACCGGGTGGCGCGCCCGCGGTGGTCGCGACCTGGCCGGCGCCGCCCGGCGCGAGGACCGTTCTGCTGTACGCGCACCTCGACGTGCAGCCGACCGGCCCGCTCCAGGAGTGGTCGAGCCCGCCGTTCGAGCCGACCGAGCGGGACGGGCGGCTGTACGGCCGGGGCGCCGCCGACGACAAGGCCGGCGTCGTCATGCACCTCGCCGTGCTGCGCGCCTTCGGCGGCCGGCCACCGGTCGGCGTCGTGCTGTTCGTCGAGGGCGAGGAGGAGATCGGCTCGCCGACGCTGCCGGCCCTGCTCGCCGAGCACGCCGACGCGCTGCGGGCCGACGTCATCGTCATCGCCGACTCCAGCAACCCCTCGGTCGACGTCCCGGCGTTCACCACCAGCCTGCGGGGGCTCGTCGACCTCACCGTCGAGGTGCGCGTGCTCGAGCGCCCGGTGCACTCCGGCATGTTCGGCGGGGCCGTCCCCGACGCGCTCACGGCGCTGTGCCGGCTGCTCGCGACCCTGCACGACGACGCCGGGACCGTCGCCGTCGCCGGGCTGCGCGCGTCGCGGTCGGCGGCGCCGGAGCCCGACCCCGAGGTGTTCCGCGCCGACGCCGGGCTGCTGCCCGGCGTCGAGCTCATCGGCACCGGCACGGTCCCCGAGCGGCTCTGGCACGGCCCGGCCCTGACCGTGCTCGGCATGGACGTCCCGTCGACCGCCGAGGCCTCGAACGTCCTGCTGCCGCGGGCCCGGGCGAAGCTGAGCCTGCGCCTCGCGCCCGGCCAGGACGAGCACGAGGCGCTGGCCGCGCTGACCGGGCACCTCGAGGCGGCCGCGGTGTGGGGCAGCCAGGTCGAGGTCGTCCCGGGCGCGGCGGGCGGTGCCTTCTCGCTGGAGGCGACCGGCGACGTCTACGACCTGGCCCGCGCTGCCTTCGCCGAGGCGTACGGGGCGCAGGCGGTCGAGGCCGGCATCGGCGGGTCGATCCCGTTCATCGCCGAGTTCGCCCGCACCTACCCCGGCGCGACGGTGCTCGTCACCGGGGTCGGCGACCCCGCCTCGCGCTGGCACGGCATCGACGAGAGCGTCGACCTCGCCATGTGGGAGCGCGCCTGCATCGCCGAGGCGCTGCTGCTCGCCCGCCTCGCATGACCGCCGACCCCCGACCTGCCGTCGAGCAGGACCTGCTGCGCGACCTGCAGCGCTGGGCGGTCGGGTCGGTGGTCGTGGGTGGCGCCCTGGCCGCCTCGCCCCGCACCCGCGGCTTCGGCCGGCAGACCGCCGCGTGGGGCGCCGTCGACGGGGCGATCGCGCTAGTCGGCGCCCGCCGGCAGGCCGCCGGCCCGACCGACCCGGCCCGGCTGCGGCGCGTCCTGCTCGTGAACGCCGGCCTCGACGTCGGCTACCTCGCCGGCGGCGCCTGGCTCGTCCGCCGCACCCGCTGGCGCGGCGACGGCCTCGCGGTGCTCGTGCAGGGCGCGTTCCTGCTCTGGCTCGACGCCACGAGCGCCCGGCGGCTGTCCCGGTAGCCCGGTCGGACGAGCTGACCCGGACCTGGTGGTGCAGCGCCCGGCGAGCGCGTACGGTCCCGCGCTGTGACCCCAGGGCCCGAGCTGCCGCCCCGCGGGTCGGCCGCGGACCGGACCCCCGCCGAGACGAGCCCCGGCCCGACGGCCGGTGACCGGTCGCCCGGCGACCGCGGACCGCACGCGCGCACGCCGGCCAGGGGCCGCCGCACCGCGTCGCCGGAGGACGTCGCCCGCTGGGTGCTCGCGGCGCTCCTGCCGCTGCTGGTCGTCGCGCTCGTGGTCGTCGGCGAGCGACCGCGCACGCTGGACGACCTGCAGCAGGCGGTGCGCTCCGGCGACGTCACGAGCGTCCGGATCGCCGGCCGCCTCGACCCCGGCGAGACCGGCTTCGCGCAGCAGCGCGCGTCCTGGCGGGACGGGCTGCTGCGGGGCACCGTCGACGTCCTGCACGCCCCTGCGGGGACCGACCCGAGCGGCACGGGCCTGGGCGGCACCACCACGACGCCCGTCGTCCGGGAGGACCTCGGCGCCGTCCTGCGCGCCCTCGCCCCCGACCTGCGGGTCGAGCGGGAGCAGGGCGTCGACGCCGGCGGCGAGGTCATGGGCTGGCGGGCCCCGACGGCCCTCGTCCTGCTCTGGCTGGTCGGCGCCCTCGCGACGCTGTGGCTGCTGGTGAACGGTCCGCAGCCGCAGCGGGCGACCCGGTGGGCGTGGTTCTGGGTGCTCGGCACGCCGGTCGGCGCGCTCGCGTTCCTGCTGCTGTCCGGGCCGACGCCCGGGCTGCCGGCGCCGGACCCGTCCGCCCGGCGGATGACCGGCGGCACGGGGCTCGTCGTGGGCCTGCTGCTGTCGGCGGTCCTGCCGTCGGCGCTGTGACCCGCCCGCCGCGCGCCCGCGCTTGAGCGGGCGACGGCCGGGGCACGGGCCGGACATGACGCAGAAGACGCTGGACGACGCCCTCGACGGGCTCCGCTTCGCCATGGTGGCGACCGCCGACCCCGCCCACGGCGGGACCTGGAAGGCCCGCCCGCTCGCCCTCGCCGGCACCGAGGGCGGCGTCCTGCGCTTCCTGGTGAGCGTCGACGCCGACTGGGTGGAGGGGCTCGAGCAGGCCGGCTCGCCGACGACCGTCACCTTCAGCGACCCGGGCAAGAACACCTGGGTCGCCCTGCAGGGCAGCGCCCGCACGACCGACGACCGGGCGCTGGTGCACGAGCTGTGGAACCCGGCTGCCGGCGCCTACTTCGAGGGCAAGGACGACCCCGCGGTGCGCGTGCTCGAGGTCGACGTCTCCTACGGCGAGTTCTGGGACGGTCCGAGCGGCCGCGTCGGCCAGCTGCTCAGCATCGCCAAGGCGGCCCTGGGCGGGCAGTCCGGGGACCAGGGCGACGTCGTCGTCTGACCGACCGCCCGCCGGTCGGGCGGCGGGAACGGCCGACGGTGCCGCCTGGTTGCACGGGCGTCACCGACCGAGGAGCCGACATGGCCGCCGACCGCACTCCCTCCGACCCGACGCCCGCCTTCGACCTCACGCTCGTCCCGGCAGACGGCGGGACCACCGCCGACCGGACCGCTGACGGGCTGTATGACGCGTTCCGCCGCGCCGAGGTCCTGCTCCGCTGGGGACACCCCGCCGAGGCGGCGCGCGTGCTCGGGCCGGTGGTCGAGGCGGCCCCGGAGAGCACGGCCGCGCTCGAGCTGCACGCCCGGGCGCTCTTCGCCTCGGCCCAGCTGCGGCGGGCCGAGCAGGCGCTCGTCGAGCTCGTCCGCCGCCGGCCCGACGACGGCTGGGCCCGGTTCGCGCTCGGCCGCACGCTGCAGCGGCAGCGCCGCGACGCCGAGGCTGCCGAGCACCTGCGCGTCGCCGCGGCGCTCGGTACCGCCTGACCGCTGCGCACGCCCGGTCCGCGCGCTCACCCGGCGCGTCTTGCACTCGCAAGGGCAGAGTGCTAACAAGGACGTAGCACTCAGAGCTGCAGAGTGCCAGATCCGACAGGTGAGACCGGCCGTCCGGTCGTCCGTCGCGGGCACCTCAGGATCAGCACGCCCGACCGGGAGGACCCACGCATGTCCAAGATCATCGCCTTCGACGAGGAGGCCCGCCGCGGCCTCGAGCGCGGCATGAACCAGCTCGCCGACGCCGTCAAGGTCACCCTCGGCCCGAAGGGCCGCAACGTCGTGCTGGAGAAGAAGTGGGGCGCCCCCACGATCACCAACGACGGTGTCTCGATCGCCAAGGAGATCGAGCTCGAGGACCCGTACGAGAAGATCGGGGCCGAGCTCGTCAAGGAGGTCGCCAAGAAGACCGACGACGTCGCGGGTGACGGCACCACCACCGCCACCGTCCTGGCCCAGGCGCTCGTGCGCGAGGGCCTGCGCAACGTCGCCGCCGGCGCCAACCCGATGGGCCTGAAGAAGGGCATCGAGGCCGCCGTCGAGCGCGTCGTCGAGGCCATCGGCCAGGCGGCCAAGGACGTCGAGACCAAGGAGCAGATCGCCTCCACCGCGAGCATCTCCGCGGCTGACCCCACCGTCGGCGGCATCATCGCCGAGGCGATGGACAAGGTCGGCAAGGAGGGCGTCATCACCGTCGAGGAGAGCAACACCTTCGGCCTCGAGCTCGAGCTCACCGAGGGCATGCGCTTCGACAAGGGCTACATCAGCCCCTACTTCGTGACCGACCCCGAGCGCATGGAGACCGTGCTCGACGACCCGTACCTGCTGGTCGTCAACTCGAAGATCGGTTCCGTCAAGGACCTGCTGCCGCTGCTGGAGAAGGTCATGCAGAGCGGCCGTCCGCTGGCCATCATCGCCGAGGACGTCGAGGGCGAGGCCCTGGCCACGCTCGTCGTCAACAAGATCCGCGGCACCTTCAAGTCGGCGGCCGTCAAGCAGCCCGGCTTCGGCGACCGCCGCAAGGCCATGCTGCAGGAC
>CAXTFU010000124.1:0-12368 GCA_964243385.1 uncultured bacterium
GGCGGGGTCGACGAAGATCCCGAGGACGTCGTTCAGCACGTCGTAGCCGGTCGTCCCGGCCGTGGCCCAGTCGTCCGGGAGCTGCTCGCCGGGCTCGAGGATCTTCTCGACGACGACCCACGACCCGTCGGTCGCCGCGGCCAGCCGGTCGAGGTAGCCGCCCGGGTCGGCCAGGCCGTCCGGGTGGTCGATGCGCAGGCCGTCGAGCACGCCGCCGCGGACCTGCTCGACCACCAGGCGGTGCGTCTCGTCGAAGACCGCGGGCACCTCGACGCGCACGCCGGTGAGCGTCGTGACGTCGAAGAAGCGCCGGTAGTCGAGCTCCTCCCCGGCCACGCGCCAGCTGCACAGGCGGTAGTGCTGGCGCTCCAGCGTCGCGAGGACGTCGCCGTCGACGCGGGTGCCCGGGGCGATCGGCACCTCGTGGTCGTAGTAGCGGATGCGGTCCTGGAGCAGCTCGAGGTCGCCCAGCACCTCGCCGAGCGGCGCGCCGAGCACCGGGACGAGCACCTTGCCGGGGTTGTCGGGGGAGTCCCACTCGACGTCGAACCAGTCGGCGTACGGCGACTCGCGGCCCTCGCGCAGCAGCGACCACCACTGCGCGTTCTGCGACTCCGGCTCGCTGACGGCCATGTGGTTCGGCACGACGTCGAGCACGATGCCCAGGCCGTGCTCGCGGCAGGCGGCGACCATCCGGTCGAAGCCGGCCTGCCCGCCGAGCTCCTCGTTCAGCCGGCTGTGGTCGACGACGTCGTAGCCGTGCGCCGAGCCGGGTGCGGCCTGCAGGTACGGCGAGCAGTACAGGTGCGTGACGCCGAGGTCGGCCAGGTACGGCGCGATCGCCGCCGCGTCGTCGAAGCCGAAGCCGGGATGCCCGTCTGCCGGGGGCCGCAGCTGCACCCGGTACGTCGAGACGGGCACCGGACGGCCCGGGGCCGGGAGGTGCTGGACCACCTAGAAGACCTTCCGCAGGACCTGGACGGAGCGGGCGTCGACCTGCATCGGCTCGCCGGTCTTGGCCGTCTGCGCCTCGACGTCGCCGAGCATCGGCGCGGCCGTGTCGATCTCGACCTCCCAGCGCTCACCGGCGCCGAGGTCGGGCAGCACGAACTCGAGCGGCTCGTAGTGGCCGTTGAAGAGCAGGAAGAACGAGTCGTCCTGCTGGTGCTCGCCGCGCAGGTCGGGCTCGCGGATCCCGTCGCCGTTGAGGAACACGGCCACCGAGCGGGCGTTGCCCGAGCCCCAGTCGTCCTCGCCCATCTCGTCGCCGCCGGGGGTGAACCAGGCGATGTCCTCGACCGTCGTGCCCTTCACCGGGCGTCCCTCGAAGTGGCGGCGGCGGCGGAACACCGGGTGCTCCTGGCGCAGCTTCGCCAGGCGCGAC
The DNA here is from genome assembly GCA_964243385.1 of uncultured bacterium. Taxonomy (GTDB): domain Bacteria; phylum Actinomycetota; class Actinomycetes; order Mycobacteriales; family SCTD01; genus SCTD01. The sequence goes on from CAXTFU010000124.1 coordinate 1,385, forward strand.
ACGAACTCGGTGAGGACCTCGAAGTCCTTGGCCCGCTCCCAGTCGACCCAGGCGATCTCGCTGTCCTGCGCGTAGACGTTGTTGTTGCCGCCCTGCGTGCGCCCGAGCTCGTCGCCGTGCAGCAGCATCGGCACGCCCTGGCTCAGGAACAGCGTGGTGAGGAAGTTGCGCTTCTGCTGCTCGCGCAGGGCGATGACCTCGAGGTCGTCGGTCTCGCCCTCGACGCCGCAGTTCCACGACGAGTTGTGGCTCTCGCCGTCGTTGCCGCCCTCGCCGTTGGCCTCGTTGTGCTTGTCGTTGTAGGAGACGAGGTCGTGCATCGTGAAGCCGTCGTGCGCGGTGACGAAGTTGATGGAGGCGTACGGGCGCCGGCCGTCGTCCTCGTAGAGGTCGGCCGAGCCGGTGAGCCGGGCGGCGAACTCGCCGAGGGTGCGGTCCTCGCCGCGCCAGTAGTCGCGCACGGTGTCGCGGTACTTGCCGTTCCACTCGGTCCACAGCGGCGGGAAGCCGCCGACGTTGTAGCCGTTCTCGCCGATGTCCCAGGGCTCGGCGATGAGCTTGGTCTGGCTGACCACCGGGTCCTGCTGGACGAGGTCGAAGAAGGCCGACAGGCGGTCGACCTCGTGGAACTGGCGGGCCAGCGAGCTCGCGAGGTCGAAGCGGAAGCCGTCGACGTGCATCTCGGTCACCCAGTAGCGCAGCGAGTCCATGATCAGCTGCAGCACGTGCGGGTGCCGCATGAGCAGCGTGTTGCCGGTGCCGGTGGTGTCGTAGTAGTGCTTCGCGTCGTGCTCGACGAGCCGGTAGTAGGCGTTGTTGTCGATGCCTCGGAACGACAGCGTCGGGCCCATGTGGTTGCCCTCGGCCGTGTGGTTGTAGACGACGTCGAGGATGACCTCGAGGCCCGCCTCGTGCAGCGCTTTCACCATCGCCTTGAACTCCTGCACCTGCTGGCCGCGGGTGCCGGAGGAGGAGTAGTCGTTCTGCGGGGCGAAGAAGCCGATGGTGTTGTAGCCCCAGTAGTTGCGCATGCCGCGGTCGGCCAGATGGCTGTCGTGGACGAACTGGTGCACCGGCATGAGCTCGACCGCGGTGATCCCGAGCTTCTTGTAGTGCTCCAGCATCACCGGGTGGGCCAGCGCGGCGTAGGTCCCGCGGATCTCCTCCGGGATGTCCGGGTGAGTCCTCGTCAGGCCCTTCACGTGCGCCTCGTAGATGACCGTCTCGTTGTACGGCGTGCGCGGGTGGCGGTCGTTGTCCCAGTCGAAGAACGGGCTGATGACGACGGACTTGCTCATGTACGGCGCGGAGTCCTCGTCGTTGAACGAGTCCTCCTCGCCCCAGGTGTAGCTGAAGCACGCCTGCGACCAGTCGATGTCGCCGTCGATCGCCTTGGCGTACGGGTCGAGCAGCAGCTTGCTGGGGTTGCAGCGGTGGCCGGCAGCCGGGTCGTACGGGCCGGAGACGCGGAAGCCGTAGCGCTGGCCGGGGCCGATGTTCGGGACGTAGGCGTGCCAGACGAAGGCGTCGCGCTCGCGCAGGGCGACGCGGGTCTCCTCGCCGGCCTCGTCGAACAGGCACAGCTCGACGCGCTCTGCGACCTCGCTGAACAGCGCGAAGTTGGTGCCGGAGCCGTCGTAGGTGGCACCCAAGGGATAAGCGGAACCGGGCCAGGTGCGCACGGGGAGTGCCTCTCTCGTCGTCGTCAGGTCGTCGTCGTCAGGTCGTGCGGGGCGGACGGGCGGTGGTCAGACGTCGGCGTCCGCGTAGCGCAGCAGCGCTCCGAGGCCGGACTGCGGTGACTGCTCGCTCTGGTGCGGGACGAGCTGGACGTCCGCGCCGGTGGCGAGGGCGGCGCGCAGCAGGACGCTGACGAGCGGGCCCTCGGTCGGGTCGGTGGCGCCGAGGGCGGCGACGTCCTCGCGGCTGGTGCCGAGCTGCGTCGGGTCCTCGCCGAACCACAGGGTGCTGTGCTGGTCGGCGTCGGTGGTGAGGATGAGCGTCTGCACCTGCGCCTTGCGGAGCGCCTCGACGACGTCGGGCAGGCCGTCGACGGCGCGCTTGGCCTGGCCGCGCTCCTGGGCGTAGTCGGCGAGCAGCTCCAGGCTCTCGGCCGCCAGGTGCAGGCTGATCGCGTCGCGCACCCGCGAGGTCACGAGCGCCTCGCTGCCGTCCTGCCCACGACCGCCGGGGACCTCGACCCACTTCGCGTCCCACGGCTGTCCGAGGCCCTCCTTGACGAAGGTGAGCTCGCGCTCGTCGCCCACCCCGACGATGAGCTCGGCGTCGACGAGCTCGGCGAGCCGCACGACGGTCTCGCGGATCTCTCTGGCGTTCTCGCGCCACTGGTTCTCGGCGCGGTGCTGGTAGCGGTGGTGCGCCCAGCCGCCGCCCTGGACCTTCTTCAGGTGTAGGGTGCGGCCCTTCACGGTGATCTCTTCCGAGGTCTTGGCGGTGTCGAAGAACGCCTCGACGTCGGCGCCGGTGCGGTCGGTGTGCACGACGACGTGCGGCACCTGCGAGGTGACCTCGGCGACGAGGGTCAGCAGGTCGGGCAGCGGGCCGACCTCGACCACGTCGGTCGCCGGCCGGGTCGATACCGGCTCGGACAGCACGACGCGGGCCTCGGGCAGGCTGGCGACGACGAGCCGGGCGTCGCCGTCGGCGTGGTCGCCCCTGGCCTGCTCGAGCGCCTCGCGCACGGGAGCGGGGACGCCCTCGTCCTCGAGCCGCTTGAGGATGCTCTTCCAGGCCAGGTCGTAGCGGTCGGCCGCCTGCTCGACGGCGCTCTCCGCGCCGACGTGCACCGTCACGAACGGACCGGGCGCGGCGAGGACGTCGGACAGGTCGCGCAGCTGCACGGGGAACCTCCAGAGCGTGGGCGGGTGCGAGCACGGGGTGACCGGCTGGGTCCCGCCGCTCCTACCCCGCCCGGGCCGGGACCTACGCGCGCGGCTGCTGCCGGATCGGTCACTCGCCGGTCACTCGCCGGGCGGGCCGGTGACCGGCTCGACGGGGCCGGGCGGCCGGTGCTGGCAGGAGCACCAGGTGCTGCCGGGACAGCGCTCGTGCTCGGCCTCCCGGCAGTGCTCGCAGATCACAGCCGGCGCCGGGCGGGGGACGTGCCGAGCATGGGGGCCTCCGTCGAGCGGGCGGCGCGGCGGCGCCGGACCGGCAGGGCGCGCCCGGCCGAGGGGGACGGGGCACGGGGGAGCGTCGCACACGGGCGCGGGGGCGCAGGAGGCCGCCGACCGCGCGACACCGGGCCCGCGGACGGAGCAGGATGGGGGTCATGCCGCAGCACCCGCCCCCGCCCCGGGGCGACCGCGCCCGGGGCGTGCTGCCTGCCGTGCTGCCGGCCGTCCTGCCGGGGGCGCCGCGCCGCACGACCGCCCTGTTCGACGGGCTGCCGCCCGCCGCCGCCGGCGCGCTCGACGCGGTGCTGCGCACGGTCGACGTGCCGCGCGGCGGGCGGGTGTTCGAGCAGGGCGATCCCGACGACAGCCTGTTCCTCGTCCGGTCCGGCAAGGTCAAGCTGAGCCGCAGGGGCCGCGACGGGCGCGAGAACCTGCTGTCGGTGAACGGGCCGGCCGACGTCTTCGGCGAGCTCTCGGTGTTCGACCCCTGCCCGCGCACGGCGACGGCGACCGCGCTCACCGACGCCCGGCTGTCGGCCCTCGGCGCCGCCGACTTCCGGAGCTGGCTGGCGCGCCACCCGGCGTGCGCCGAGCAGGTGCTGCGGATGCTCGCGCGGCGCGTCCGGCGCACGCACGACGCGCTCGCCGACCTGGTGTTCACCGACGTGCCCGGACGCGTCGCCAAGGCCCTGCTCGGGCTCGCCGAGCGCTTCGGCACCGCCGAGCCGGACGGTGTGCGGGTCCCGCACGACCTCACCCAGGACGAGCTCGCGCAGCTCGTCGGCGCCTCGCGCGAGACGGTGAACAAGGCGCTCGCCGACTTCACCGCGCGTGGCTGGCTGGTCGTGATGCCGCGCACCGTCGTCGTGCTCGACGCCGAGCGGCTGGCCCGCCGCGCCCGCTGAGCCCGCTTGAGCCTCGGGCCGGTCAGGCGAGCGCGACGAGCTCCTGCGCGTCGTCGCGGGGGAGGTCGCCGTCGACGACGGCCTGCACCTCCAGCAGGTCCAGGCGCAGGTCGCCGCCGTACGACGACAGGAACGCCGTGTCGGCGGCGTCGCGGCCCGTGGCGATGCGCACGAGCGACTGCCGGGGCGCGAGCAGGGTCGGGTCGACGACCTGCCAGGCGCCGTCGACGAGGCCCTCGACGACGAGGTGGAAGTCCATCGGCGACAGCCCCGGGGCGTACACCGACGCGACCCGGGCCGGCACGTCGCGCGCCCGCAGCAGCGCGACGGCGAGGTGCGCGAAGTCGCGGCAGACGCCCGCGCCCGCCAGCACCGTGTCGACCGCGCTGTCGGTGCCGGTGCTGCTGCCCGACACGTAGGCGAGCCGCCGGCCCACCCACGCGCTCACCGCCCGCAGCAGCTCGGCCGGGTCGCTGGTCCCGCCGAGCTCGGCGGCCGCGATCGCGGCCAGCCGGTCGGACTCGGCGTACCGGCTCGGCCGCAGGTAGGTCGTCCGGTCGAGCGGCGCGGGCGGCCAGGGGGCGTCGTCGCCGTCGACGGAGGCGCGGTAGGCCACCTCCAGGCGCCCGGCGGGGACGTCGACGAGGTGCAGGCGCCCGCCGTGCTCGCCGGCCAGCTCCGCGACCGCCAGGGGCTCGCCGTCGCTCGTCACCTGCAGCTGCTCGTCCTGCGCGCGTGACCCGGCGACGGCCAGCTGCAGCTCCACCGCCGTCGGTGCGAGGACGTCGGCGGTCAGACGGCTGGAGACGGTTCGGCGCACCCCTCCATCCTCGGGCCTGCGGGGCGGCGCGCGGCCGTGACGCTCACCACCGCACCCGCTCGGCACCGGCACGGGGCATGCTGTGCCGGTGCACGAGGAGCTGGTGACCCCCGTGACGCCTCCGGTCAGCCGGTCGCGCTACCGCCTGCGGCAGTCCTTCCGCTACGACTACGACGGCCCGGTGACCTCGCTGCTGCACCGGCTTGTGGTCGTCCCGCCGCTGCGGCACGACGACCAGCACCTGCGCCGCGGCGTCGTCTCCGTGTCGGACCCGTCGGCGCAGGTCGACTGGGAGGCCGACGGGCACGGCAACCGCGTCTGCGTCGTCCGCCTCGCGCAGGTGCCGCCCGTGCTCGAGCTCGCGGTCGACGTCGTCGTGTCGCGGGAGGGCGGCGGCACGGCCCTGCCGGCGGCCCTGCTCGACGACCCGCGGGTGCTCGAGCCGAGCCTGCTGACGCGGGCGAGCCCGCCGATCGTCGACCTCGCCCGGACCGTGCACGGCGACGACCCGCTGGCCGTCGCCGAGCGGGTGTGCCGCCTCGTGCCGACGCTGGTCCGCTACACGCCGGGCGCGACGTCGGTGCGCACCACCGCCGCGCAGGCCCTCGACGGCGGGCAGGGCGTCTGCCAGGACCAGGCGCACCTCATGCTCGCCGTGCTGCGCGCCGCAGGGGTGCCGTGCCGGTACGTGTCCGGCCACATGCTCGGCCAGGGCGGCACGCACGCCTGGGTCGAGGTCGTCGCGTCGTCCGGCCGCGCGGCGCGGGCCGTCGCCTACGACCCCTGCCACGGCCGCCGCACCGACGACCGCTACGTCACCGTCGCGGTCGGCCGCGACTACCTCGACGTCCCGCCGACCTCCGGCTGGTACAGCGGCCCGGGACGCGGCACCCTCACCGGCCGGCGCGAGCTCACCGCCGAGCGGGCCGGGCGGACGGCGCACGCGTCCGCCGCCTGACGGCCGTCCCCCGGACGGGTGGTGTCGCTCGTCCGGGTGAACCGCAGGCGGAACGATCACGAACGCCCCGGCAGATCGCCACCGCGACGGTGGCGGCAGACCGAGGAGCTCCCGTGTCCCGAACCTCCCGTCTCGCACCGCTGGCCCTCGCCCTCCCGCTCGCCCTGCCCTTCGTGGGTGTCGGGACCGCCTGGGCCGACGGCAGCGCGAACGCCAACCTCAGTCCGGTCGTCAGCAACGGCTCGAACGGCAGCGGCACCGCGATGACCACCGTCACCGGCAACACGCTCGAGTTCACCCTGGCCGCCTCGGGCCTGGCCGACGGCCCGCACGCCGCGCACATCCACTTCGGCGCCGACGCCCGCCACGAGTGCCCGGTCGCGGGTGACGACGCCGACGGCGACGACCGCCTCAGCACGACCGAAGGCGGTCCCGCGTACGGCGACATCGTCGTGTCGCTGACCCGCACCGGCGACACCAGCCCGGCCAGCGGCCTGGCGGTCGACCGCTTCGCGGCCGGCACCGACATCCAGTACATGCGCGGCGGCGTCCGCGTCGAGCCGGGCGTCGCCGCGGCCATCGAGGGCGGGCAGGCCGTCGTCGTCGTGCACGGCGTGGCCTACGAGGGTGCCGAGGCCGAGGTCAAGAGCGACCTCGACCCGGCCCTGCCCGCCTCGGCGACCGACCCCGCGATCTGCGGCGTCCTCGCGGCCGCTCCGAGCGGTGGCGCGGCGACCGGTGCCGGCGGCGCCGCCGGCAGCGGTGACGACCTGCTGCTCGTCGGCCTGGGCGGCGCTGCGCTCATCGCCGCCGCCGGCGTCAGCCCGCTCGTCGCGCGTCGCCTGCGCGCGCAGTGATCCGCCCGACCGGCTCGGCGGCTCGCCGCGGGCCGGTCGCCGCGGCGGTCGTGGCGGTCGTCCTGGCGGCCGCCGGGACGACCGCGCTGGCGGCCGGCCTGACGGGCCCGTCCGGGCCGCCCGCGCCGACGCGGACGACCGCTGTCGCGGCCCCGTCCGCCGCTCCCTCGGCAGTCCCGTCCGTGCGGCCCGTCCCGCTGGCGGCCGTGACCCCGCCGCCGGCGAGCCCCGGGTCTGCTGCGGCTGCGGCGCAGGACCTGGACGCGAAGACCCTGCCGCGCCGCCGTCCCGTCCGGATCGACATCCCGTCGATCGACGTCACGAGCCCGCCGATCGTCGAGCTGGGCACCGCGGCCGACGGCACCCTGGAGGTCCCCGTCGACTTCGGCGTGGCCGGCTGGTTCCGCGACGGCCCTGCGCCGGGGCAGTTCGGGCCGGCCGTGATCGCCGGCCACGTCGACAGCAAGGACGGGCCGGGGATCTTCTACCGGCTCGGCGCGCTGCGCCGGGGTGCGCTCGTGACCGTCACCCGCGACGACGGCACGAAGGCGCAGTTCGTCGTCGACAAGGTCGAGCGCTACGCCAAGGACCGCTTCCCGACCTCCGCGGTGTACGGCGACACCACCCACCGCGCCGAGCTGCGGCTCATCACCTGCGGCGGCGACTTCGACACCGCCAGCGGCCACTACGTCGACAACGTCGTGGCCTACGCGCACCTGCTCTGACGGCCGTCCCGCTCAGGCAGGGGCGCGCGTCGTGGCGAGCACCGCGGCGGCGTAGGCGTCCTCGACGTCCGCCTCGCGGAACGACCTGCCGTCCGCGACGGCGACGACGAAGCCGTCCCCGTCGGCCTCGAGCCGCCGGAACGCCGGGCCCAGCAGCTCGCGCAGCTGGTCCTCGCGCGGCAGCCAGAGCAGCTCCTCGAGCACCAGGCTGTCCAGCGCCCACTCGGTCGTGCCGTTGAACCCGATGATGCGGCCCGACGGCAGGTCGTGGACCTCGACGGTGAAGTCGCTGATGACGAAGACCTCGTCGTCCATCTCGCGGTCGGGGACGACGAAGCGGTCGCCGGGCTCGGGCGACCACGTCAGGCCGGCCGAGCTCAGGCGGGAGGCGAGGTCCAGGCGCAGCACTCCGCCATCCTGCCCCGGGCTCGTCGCCGCTGCTGTGGGGGACGACACGGGGCAGGCGGCGGCGGCGCCTGGGATACTGGCCGGGACGGTCACGGCGGTGCAGGAGGTGCGGTGAGCACACCGGCGCAGGGCAGGCAGGACACCGAGCTGCGGCTCCGGACGGCCGTCCCCGACCTCGTCGACCTGCCGTGGCTCGAGCCGCTCGGCTCGTGGTCCCCGGCGGACGTGCCCTTCCGCGACGTCCCGGTCGGGCCGAGCCGCCACCTGGTGCGCTTCGTGCACGCCGGGGGCCGGCTGTGGGCGCTCAAGGAGATGCCGCGCTGGGTGGCCGAGCGCGAGTACGAGGCGCTGCTCGAGATGGAGCGCCGCGGCCTGCCCGCCGTGCGCGCGGCGGGGCTCGCGGTGCGGCCCGACAGCGACGACGCGGTGCTCATCACGGAGTACCTCGCGGGCTGCTGGCAGTACCGGCGGCTGCTCATGCGCATCCCGCTCACCGAGCACCGGCACCGGGCGCGGCTGTTCGACGCGGTGGCGCTGCTCGTCGTCGACCTGCACCGGCGCGGGGTCTTCTGGGGCGACTGCTCGCTCGCCAACATCCTGTTCAAGCGCGACGGCCAGGTGCTGCAGGCGTCGCTCGTCGACGCCGAGACCGCCGAGGTGCACGGCGAGCTGACGACCGGCCAGCGCCGGCACGACCTGGAGATCCTCGAGGAGAACATCGCCGGCGGCCTCATGGACGTCGCGATGCGGCTCGAGCAGCCGGACGAGATCGTCGACCTGCTGCTCGACGAGGCGCGCGGGGTCGCCGACCGCTACTGGTCGCTGTGGGACACCCTGCACGCCGAGCCGACGTTCCCGTACGCCCGTCGGCACGAGACGGTCGCCCAGATCCGCCGGCTCAACGACCTCGGCTTCGCCGTCGAGGAGGTGCGGCTGCTGCAGGTGCGCCCCGGTGAGCAGGAGGTGCGGCTCAACGCGGTGGTCGCCGACCGGCGCTTCCACGCCGAGGAGCTGCAGCGCCTGACCGGGCTGCAGGTCGGCGAGGGGCAGGCGCAGCTCCTGCTGAACGACCTGCGCAGCCACGGCCTCGGGCTCGGCGCGACGCCGCAGCCGGAGGCCAAGGTCGCGCGCTCGTGGGTGCGGACGGTCTTCGAGCCGGCGCTGGACGAGCTGGCCGCCGAGCTGCCGACCTCGCAGGACCTCGTGCAGGCCTACTGCGACCTGCTCGAGGTGCGCTGGCTGCTCAGCGAGCAGGCCGGGGCGGACGTCGGGGACGGGCCCGCGCTCCGGGCGCTGCGGCTGGGCCGCGCCCCCGCCGGCTCGGCGGCGGAGATGGCGGTCGCCGATCCCGACAGCGGCGTGCAGCCGCTGCTCGAGTGGAGCGGGCCCTAGGCTGACCGCTGGTCTCGGCTCAGCGCAGGGCGCCGCCGACGTCCGCACCGGCCAGCAGTGCCACGAGCACGGGCACGACGCGCGCAGCCCCCACCCGGTAGCGGGCGCGGCCGTCCGCCTCGACCACGTCCGCCGCCGCGAGGGTGGCGAGGTGGTGGTAGGTCTGGCCGGTCGAGGAGGTGCCGATGGCCGTCCGCAGCTCGGCGACCGTCGCGGGCCCCTGCAGCAGCTGGCGGACGAGGGCCAGCCGGACCGGGTGGCCGAGCGCGGCGAGGACCCGCACGACCGCGTCCGACGGCAGGGCGAGGACGGCGTCCGCTGCGAGCTCGATCGTCCACTGCACCTCGCCGTGCAGGTGCACCGTGCCGGCGTAGGAGACGCTGCCGCTGCGCCCGGCGTCCGCCGGTGCGCGCTGGGCCTCGGCGGCCTGCTCGAGCACCGCCAGGCGCGCCTCGACGTCGGCCAGACGGGTCGCCAGCCGGCTCGCCTCGCTCGACACTGAACCACTATGACAGGGCGCAGGCCAGCCGGTCCGCGACCGCCGGGTCGGTGAGCGCGCTGATGAGCAGCTGCTGGTGGGGCAGCTTCGCCTCGAGGGTCGCGGCCCAGTCGGCGACCGCCATGCCGCGGACGGTGAGCACGCCCACCGCGGTGGTCCCGTCGGCGCGGCGGACCGACACGGCCTCGCTCAGCACGCCCGGCAGGGAGCCGCCCTTGAACCCGACGCCGAGCGTGCCCTCGGCCGGCGGCTGCCACTCCAGCTGCTCGCGCGCCTCGGGCAGCTCGCCGCGGCTCAGCGAGGCGTGCAGCGCGGCGAGGTCCTCGGCCGCCCCGGCCAGCGTCGTCCCGGCCCACCGGGCCTGCGCGTCCGGGTCCGGCAAGGGGAGGCGCTGCACCCGCGCCGCCTCTGCCGGGTCGTCGGCGTAGCGCTGGGCGGCGGCGCGCTCGTCGGCCGTCCCCGGCTCGACCAGGCGCAGGAACGCCCCGAGCAGGCTGGCCGGCTCGAAGCCCTCCCAGCCGGCGTCCGCGGCAGCGTCCGTCAGCGCCTGCGGGCCCAGCAGGTCCAGCAGCAGGTCGGCCGCGGCGTTGTCGCTCTCGCGGATCATCGCCGAGACGACGCCGTCGAGCGGCACGGTCGCCGCCTGGTCGCGCGCCCGCAGGCCCGCGACCGGCACCTGCAGGCGCTGCAGCGCCCGCACGTGCGCCCCGCCGTCGGAGCCGGGCAGGTACCAGCGCTCCCAGTCGGACACGCGCACCGGCTGCTCGGGGTCGAGCTCGCCGTCGCGCACCGCCGTGGCGTAGGCGGCCAGGTGCACCGCCTTGACCGCGGACGCCAGCGGCTGCGGCTCGTCGGCCCGGTGCTCGACCGTCCGGTCGCGGCCGTCGTCGAGCGACACGGCGACGTCGTCCGGGTGCGCGGCCACCCAGCCCAGCCACCCGTCGACGGTGCGGACGTCCGCCGCGGGGGTCGGCGCGCACGACGGCGCCGGACGGGTGGCCTGCGGCTGCGCCCGGTCGTCGGTGTCGGCGGCTCCGCAGCCGGTGAGTGCTGCGGCGGTGAGCACCAGGGTGAGCAGGGTGGAGGTCGTCGAGTGCGGCATGGGCGTTCTCCCGAAGTCCGGAGTTCCGGAGGTGCGGAGTCGACGGTAGCTCGCGGTCGGTGGTGGGGCAACGCGGGGGGGGGGGGGGGGGGGTGGTGGGGGTGCACGCGCCGGGGGCGGGGTGGGTGGCGCGGGGGTGGATTGGTTGCTTGCGGGGAGGCCGTCCGTGTGCGGTGTGCTG
>CAXTFU010000125.1:0-12357 GCA_964243385.1 uncultured bacterium
GCCCCGTGCCGCTCGAACAGCTCGAACGGGTCGAGGACGTTGCCGAGGTGCTTGCTCATCTTGCGGCCCTCGCCGTCCAGGATGTGCCCGAGGCAGACCACCGTCTCGTACGACGACCGGTCGAACACGAGCGTCCCGACGGTCATGAGCGTGTAGAACCAGCCGCGCGTCTGGTCGATCGCCTCGCAGATGAACTGCGCCGGGTAGGCCGGTTCGACGCCCGACCAGGGGTACCCGACCTGCGCGAACGGCATCGAGCCCGAGTCGTACCAGCCGTCGATCACCTCCGGGACGCGCCGCGCCTCGGTGCCGCAGGTGCGGCAGGGGACGACGACGTCGTCGACGAACGGGCGGTGCGGGTCGAGCGACGACAGCTCCTGCCCGGCGTCCGCGCCGAGCTCGGCGAGCGAGCCGTACGCCTGCCAGTGCGTGCCGTCGGCGCTGCAGCGCCACACCGGCAGCGGCGTCCCCCAGTAGCGGTTGCGCGACAGCGCCCAGTCGATGTTGTTGTCGAGCCAGTCGCCGTACCGGCCGTGCTTGATCGTCGCCGGGTACCAGGTCGTCCGCTCGTTCTCCTCGACCAGCCGGTCCTTGATCGCCGTCGTGCGGATGTACCAGCTGGGCAGCGCGTAGTAGAGCAGGGCGGTGTCACAGCGCCAGCAGTGCGGGTAGCTGTGCTCGTAGGGCAGCTGGCGGAACAGCAGCCCGCGCGCGTCCAGGTCGGCGACGAGCGGCGCGTCCGCCGCCTTGAAGAACAGCCCGCCGACCAGCGGCAGGTGCTCCTCGAAGGTGCCGTCGGGGCGCACCGGGTTCACGACCGGCAGGCCGTAGCGCTTGGCGACCAGCATGTCGTCCGCGCCGAAGGCGGGGGACTGGTGCACCAGGCCGGTGCCGCTCTCGGTCGTGACGTAGTCCGCGACGCCGACGTAGTGCGCGGCCGGCCCATCGCTCTCCGGGAAGGCGACGAGTTCGAACGGCCGTGCGTACGTCGTGTGCTCGAGCGCCGTCCCGGGGAACCGCTCGAGCACCTCCGCATCGTCACCGAGCACGCCCAGCAGCGGCTCGGCGACGACGAGCACCTCGTCGCCGGCGCGGGCGGCCACGTAGGTGACGCCCGGGTTGACCGCGACCGCCGTGTTCGACACCAGCGTCCAGGGCGTCGTGGTCCAGACGAGCAGCGCGGCGCCGAGCGCCTGCAGCGGGCCGGACGTCACCGGGAAGCGCACGTACACCGACGGGTCGGTGACGGTCTGGTACCCCTGCGCGACCTCGTGGTCGGACAGCGCGGTGCCGCAGCGCGGGCAGTACGGCGCGACGCGGTGGTCCTCGACGAGCAGGCCCTGATCGGCGATCTTCTTGAGCGACCACCAGACGCTCTCCACGTAGGAGGCGTCCATCGTCCGGTAGGCGTCGCCCAGGTCGCACCAGTAGCCCATGCGCGTGGTCATGCGCTCGAACTCGTCGACGTGCCGCAGCACGCTCTCGCGGCACCTGTCGTTGAAGGCGGCGACGCCGTACGCCTCGATGTCCTGCTTGCCGGAGAAGCCGAGCTCCTTCTCGACGGCGAGCTCGACCGGCAGCCCGTGGCAGTCCCAGCCGCCGCGGCGCGGGACCGAGCGGCCCTGCATCGTCTTGAACCGCGGGAACAGGTCCTTGAACACCCGGGCCTCGACGTGGTGCGTGCCGGGCTTGCCGTTCGCCGTCGGCGGGCCCTCGTAGAAGACCCAGGGCTCACCGGACGCGCTCTGCTCGAGGCTGCGCGCGAAGACCCGGTCGCGCTCCCAGCGCTCGAGGACGGCGCGCTCGACGGCCGGCAGGTCGACCTGGGCGGGCAGCTGGTGCATGGGGTGCGTCCTCCGTCGTGGGGTGCCGTCCGCCCGCAGCAGGAGCGGCGGGAGTGCGGCGGCCGACGGAGGGACGAGGCTGCCCGGACGTGCCGGCGTGCCCCGCGGTACCACCCTCCTTGGAGCCCGCCGTCGGAGGACGTGGGCTCCCGCTCTTGTCGTGCGCGTCGCGGCGAGGAGCGTCGGGGCTGATGTTCACGGGCGAGCACGCCGCCGGGCTCCCACCGTCCCCGGCTCGCTGTGGGCTGCGTCCGCCGCTACTGGTCCCCGTCGCTGCGACCTGCGACAGCGTAGTCGCGACCGCCTGGTCACGTATCCTGCCGCGGTCGTGATCAGCCCGACCTGGGCCGGCACGCGACGACGGGGGACGGCATGAGCAGCGGCAAGGCGGGGACCGGCACGGCCAAGGGCGGCGCGCCCGCAGGCGGGCCTGCGGCGGGCGGAGCTGCAGTGGACGAACAGGACGCCTGGAGCGCCGACGAGCTGGCCGAGGTGCGCGCCGAGCTCCAGGCGCAGGCGGTCTCGCTGCGCGCCGAGATCGACTCCGCCGAGGCGGCCAGCGAGTCGCTGAAGCGCGCGCAGAGCAGCGAGGGCTCGGGCGACGAGGCGGACGCCGGCAGCAAGACCTTCGAGCGCGAGCACGAGATGTCCCTGGCGAACAACAGCCGTGACCTGCTCGTGCAGGTCGAGCGCGCGCTCGGCCGCCTCGACGCCGGCACCTACGGCCGGTGCGAGGACTGCGGGCGGGCGATCCCCAAGGCGCGGCTGCAGGCGTTCCCGCGGGCGACGCTCTGCGTGAGCTGCAAGCAGCGGGAGGAGCGGCGCTGAGCACTGACCCCCCGGACGTCCCCGCCGCGGAGCCCGCCGAGGGCACGTCGTCCGTCCGGCAGGGCAGCGCCTCCCGGCGCACCCAGGTGGTGCTGCTGGCGGGCGTCGCGCTGGTGGTGCTCGCGCTCGACATCGGCACGAAGGTGCTCGTCGTCGCCGAGCTCGAGGGCCGGCGCACGGTCGAGCTGCTCGGGGGGCAGCTGCTGCTGCGGGTCAGCCGCAACCCCGGCGCGGCCTTCTCCTTCGCCGAGGGCGCGACGCTGCTGTTCACCGCGGTGGCGGTGGCCGTCGTCGTGGTGATCCTGCGGGTGGCGCGCCGCCTGCACAGCTCGGGCTGGGCCGCCGCCCTCGGGCTGCTGCTCGGCGGGGCCTCCGGCAACCTCGTCGACCGGCTCCTGCGCAGCCCCGGTCCGGGGCGGGGCGCGGTCGTCGACTTCATCGACTTCCAGGTCTGGCCGAGCTTCAACGTCGCCGACAGCGCCATCGTCACGGGCGGCGTGCTGGCGGTGCTGCTCTCGCTGCGCGGCATCGAGCTCGACGGCACCCGGGCGGGACGGCACCGCGACGAGGACGACGTGCAGGACGGTGCGGCGGCCGGCGAGCCGGACGGCCGGTCCGCGCACGACGCATGATGGAGGGGTGAGCTCCCGCCGGTCCCTGCCCGTCCCCGAAGGGCTCGACGGGCTGCGCCTGGACGCGGCCATCAGCCGCCTGTTCGGCCTGAGCCGCACCGCGGCCGCCGACCTCGTCACCGGCGGCGGGGCGAGCCTGGACGGCGTCGTGAGCGCCAAGAGCGAGCGGGTCACGGCCGGCGCCGTGCTCGACGTCGACCTGCCGGAGCCCGAGCGCAGCCCGCTGCCGCCCGCGCAGGTGGTCGAGGGTCTGCGCGTGGTGTTCGAGGACGACGACATCCTCGTGGTCGACAAGCCCGTCGGGGTCGCCGCGCACCCGAGCCCCGGCTGGACCGGGCCGACCGTCATCGGCGGGCTCGCCGCCGCCGGGCACCGGGTGAGCACGAGCGGCGCGGAGGAGCGCCAGGGCATCGTGCACCGGCTCGACGTCGGGACCAGCGGGCTCATGGTGGTCGCCAAGAGCGAGCGCGCGTACACGGTGCTCAAGGACGCGTTCCGCGAGCGGACGGTCGACAAGCGGTACCACACGCTCGTCCAGGGCCATCCCGACCCGCTGACGGGGACCGTCGACGCGCCGATCGACCGCCACCCGACGAGCGCCTACAAGTTCGCGGTCGTCGCCGGCGGCCGCGACAGCGTCACGCACTACGAGACGCTCGAGGCGTTCCGGCACGCCACGCTGCTCGAGATCCACCTCGAGACCGGCCGCACGCACCAGATCCGCGTGCACATGGCCGCGCTCAAGCACCCGTGCGTCGGCGACGTCACCTACGGCGCCGACCCGACGCTGTCCAAGCGGCTCGGGCTCGAGCGGCAGTGGCTGCACGCGGTGCGGCTGTCGTTCGCCCACCCGTCCGACGGCCGCTGGGTGAGCTTCGAGAGCCCCTACTCGCCCGACCTGGAACGCGCCCTGGAGCGGGTGCGGGAGCCCACGTGGGCCTGAGGGAGCTCGACGACCGCGTCGTGCCCCGCTGGGCGGCGCGGGCCCGCACGGTCGCGGACGCCCTCGCCCCTGGCCCGCTGGCAGCCCTGCGGGCGCTCGACGACCGGTACGCCGCGACCGGCCCGCTGCGCAGCGTGCGCGACGCGCCGACGGCCGGCGCCCTGCTGGCCGCGACGGTCCTGCTCGCCGGCGCGGGCACCGCGTCGTGGCTCGCCCCCGGCACCGACCTCGACCCGCTCGGGACCTCCGCCGCAGGCCCCGTGCAGCTGGGCGCCCCCGTCGGGGTCGACGTCGACGAGCACCTGGCCGGGCAGCGCGACCGCACGCTGCAGCTCGCGCGCGACACCCCGGCCGACCGCCTGCTCGCGCTCGTCAGCGTCCGCGACGAGCTGACCGTCGCGGGCACCGGCTCGCTCGTCACGGGCTCCGAGCTCGCCGTCCGCCGCATCTACGTCCGGGCGCCGGTGCCGGGGCTCGCCGAGCTGCTCACGGTCGAGCCCGGCGCAGAGCCGACCGGGACGCTGACGGCCCTGTTCGCCGCGACGGCGCAGCGCAAGGAGCAGGAGCGCCGGGAGCTGCTCGCGCTCGCCCGGTCGCTGCCCGCGACGTCCGGCTCGGCGCCGCGCGACGCCCGCACGTCCTACGAGGCGGCCGCCCGCACCGCCGGCCTGGAGGCCGCGGCGTACCGCACCGACTGCCGCTGCGTGCTCGCCGTCGTGCTCGAGGGCCGGGCGGACGAGCTGGCGGCCCTGCTGCGGCTGCCGTCCGTGCGCGGCGTCGAGCTCGCGCCCCGCGGGACCGGGCTGCCCGGCGTCGAGATCGCCCCCCTGGCCCCCGGGACGAGCGGGCGGGTCCCCCTGTCCGCGGTGCCGGGCGGATGACCGCGACCGTCCGCCTCGCGCTGCCCGCCGACCTCGAGCCCCTGCGCGCGCTGCGCCACGAGGTGTTCGTCGTCGGCCAGGGCGTGCCGCCGGAGCGGGAGCACGACGCGCTGGACGCGGTGGCCGAGTTCGCCGTCGCGCTCGTCGGCGGCGCGGTCGTGGGCACCGGCCGGCTCGTCGACGGGCGCATCGACGTCGAGGGCCGCCTCGAGCCCGGCACGGTCGGCACGGTCGGGACGATCGGCCGGATGGCGGTCCGCGACGGGCAGCGCGGCGCCGGCGTCGGACGGGCAGTGCTGGACCTGCTCGTCGGGCGCGCCGTGCAGCGCGGGCTGCCGCGTCTCGAGCTGCACGCCCAGCTGCCGGCCCGGTCGCTCTACGAGCGCGCCGGCTTCGTCGTGGTCGGCGACCCCTACCTCGAGGCGGGGCTGCCGCACGTCGGCATGGCGCGCGACCTGCGGTCCGGCTGACGCTGCGGGCGGGGGCGTTGCGGTCCGGGTGACGGTGCGGGCGCGGGTGATGCGGTCCGGCTGACGCTGTGGGGCGGGCGCGGGGCGCGGGCGCGGGTGGTGCGGTCCGGCTGAGGCTGCGGGGCGGGCGCCGCGGGCCCGCCGAGCCGTCGCGGGGCCGGGTCGGGCGGGCGACGGTGCGTCTCCACGAGACTGTCCGAGGTCCGTGGCAGAGTCTGTGGGGCACCAGCACGGCCCGCCTTCCCCTCGGACCGACGCTGCTCCACCTGGCGTGCTCGACGAGAAGGAGACGGTCCGGTCATGGGTGAGAAGGACTCGTTCGTGCACCTGCACGTGCACACCGAGTACTCCATGCTCGACGGCGCCGCGCGCCTGGACGAGCTGTTCGCCCGCACCGCCGAGCTCGGCATGCCGGCCCTCGCCATGACCGACCACGGCAACGTGTTCGGTGCCTACGACTTCTGGAAGAAGGCCAAGGCCCACGGCGTCAAGCCGATCATCGGCACCGAGGCCTACGTCGCCCCGGGCAGCCGGTTCGACAAGTCCCGGGTGCGCTGGGGCGACGGCGGCGAGGACGACGTGTCGGGCGGCGGCGCCTACACGCACATGACGATGCTCGCCACGAGCACCGAGGGCATGCACCGGCTGTTCAAGCTCAGCTCGCTGGCCAGCCTCGAGGGCTACTACTACAAGCCGCGCATGGACAAGGAGCTGCTCGCCGAGCACGCTCAGGACATCATCGGCACGACCGGCTGCCCGTCCGGCGAGATCCAGACCTACCTGCGGATGGGCAACTACGAGGCGGCCAAGCGCTCGGCCGGCGAGTACCGCGACATCTTCGGCGCCGAGAACTTCTTCTGCGAGCTGATGGACCACGGGATCCCCATCGAGCGGCGCGCGCAGAAGGACCTCATCCGGCTCGCCCGGGAGATGGGCATCCCGTTCATCGCCACGAACGACCTGCACTACACGGCGCCGGAGGACGCGAAGGCGCACGAGGTGCTGCTGTGCGTGCAGTCCGGCAAGACGATGGCAGACCCGCAGCGCTTCAAGTTCGACGCCTCGGACTTCTACCTCAAGACGCCGCAGGAGATGCGGTCGCTGTGGCGCGAGTTCCCCGAGGCCTGCGACAACACGCTGCTCATCGCCGAGCGCTGCGAGATGGGGTTCGAGGAGGGCCGCGACCTCATGCCGCGCGTGCCCGTCCCCGAGGGCTACAGCGAGGACACCTGGCTGCGCGAGCAGGTGCACGCCGGCCTGCGCGACCGCTTCGCCGGCCAGGTGCCGGAGGGCCACACGACGCAGGCCGACTACGAGGTCGACGTCATCGTGAAGATGGGGTTCCCGGGCTACTTCCTCGTCACCGCCGACCTGTGCCGCTACGCCAAGCAGACCGGCATCCGCGTCGGCCCCGGCCGTGGCTCGGCCGCCGGCTCGCTGGTCGCCTACGCGCTGCGCATCACCGACCTCGACCCGATCAAGCACAAGCTGCTGTTCGAGCGCTTCCTGAACCCCGAGCGCATCTCGATGCCCGACATCGACCTCGACTTCGACGAGCGCCGGCGCGGCGACATGATCCGCTACGCCACCCAGAAGTACGGCGAGGAGCGGGTCAGCCAGATCATCACCTACGGGACGATCAAGGCGAAGGCGGCTGTCAAGGACGCCGCGCGCGTCCTGGGCTTCCCGTACGCCGTCGGCGACAAGATCACCAAGGCGATGCCGCCGGCCGTCATGGGCAAGGACATCCCGTTGTCCGGGGTGTTCGACCCGTCGCACAAGCGCTACGGCGAGGCCGGCGAGTTCCGCGCCCTGTACGAGAGCGACCCCGAGGCCAAGCAGGTCGTCGACACCGCCCGCGGGCTCGAGGGCCTCAAGCGGCAGTGGGGCGTGCACGCGGCCGGCGTCATCCTGTGCCGCGAGCCGCTGCTCGACGTCATCCCGATCCACCGCCGCGAGCAGGACGGCGCGATCATCACCCAGTTCGACATGGGTGCCTGCGAGACGCTCGGCCTGCTCAAGATGGACTTCCTCGGGCTGCGCAACCTCACCGTTCTCGACGACTGCCTCAAGCACATCACCGCGAACCGCGGCGAGACCGTCGTGCTCGAGGAGCTCGACGAGATGCAGAGCGATCCGAAGACCTACGAGCTGCTCGCGAGGGGCGACACGCTCGGGGTGTTCCAGCTCGACGGCGGGCCGATGCGCTCGCTGCTGCGCTCGATGCAGCCCGACCGCTTCGAGTCGATCTCGGCGGTGCTGGCGCTGTACCGGCCCGGCCCGATGGGCGTCAACGCCCACAACGACTACGCCGACCGCAAGACCGGCCGCAAGCCGGTGGTCCCCATCCACCCCGAGCTCGGGCAGGCGCTGGAGGACATCCTCGGCGACACGTACGGCCTGATCGTGTACCAGGAGCAGGTCATGGCCATCGCCCAGCAGCTGGCGGGCTACACGCTCGGCGCTGCCGACCTGCTGCGCCGCGCGATGGGCAAGAAGAAGCGCGAGATCCTCGATCAGGAGTACATCCCGTTCTCCGACGGGATGAAGGCCAACGGCTTCTCCGAGGGCGCGATCAAGACGCTGTGGGACACCCTCGTCCCGTTCGCCGACTACGCCTTCAACCGGGCGCACACCGCCGGCTACGGGCTGGTCAGCTTCTGGACGGCCTACCTCAAGGCCAACTACCCGGCCGAGTACATGGCGGCACTGCTGACGTCGGTGAAGGACGACAAGGACAAGAGCGCCATGTACCTGGCCGAGTGCCGGCGCATGGGCATCAAGGTGCTGCCGCCCGACGTGAACGACTCCGACAGCGACTTCACCCCGCGCGGGACCGACATCCGCTTCGGGCTCTCGGCGATCCGCAACGTCGGCACCAACGTCGTGGCCTCGATCGTCCGCACGCGCGAGAGCAAGGGCCGCTTCGGCGACTTCGGCGACTTCCTGCGCAAGGTCGACGCGGTGGCCTGCAACAAGAAGACCGTCGAGTCGCTGTGCAAGGCGGGCGCCTTCGACTCGCTCGGGCACAGCCGCAAGGGACTGGTGCACGTGCACGCCGAGGCGATCGACGCCTGCATGGACACCAAGCGCAACGAGGCCATCGGCCAGTTCGACCTGTTCGGCAGCATGGGCGGCGAGGACGCGCAGCCCGGTGAGGGCGGCCTGTTCGACGTCGCCGTGCCGATGGGGGAGTGGGACAAGCAGGTCCTGCTCCAGCACGAGCGCGAGATGCTCGGGCTGTACGTCTCGGACCACCCGCTGTTCGGCGTCGAGCACGTCCTCGCGACCGCGGTCGACATGCCGGTATCGGCGCTCGCCGAGACCGACGACGGCCGCACCGTCACGGTCGGCGGCATCCTGTCGAGCGTCACCCGCAAGATGACCAAGCAGGGCAACCCCTGGGCGCTCGTCACCCTCGAGGACCTCGAGGGCGCGGTCGAGGTGATGTTCTTCCCGCAGAGCTACGTGAACGCAGCCGTGCACCTCGTGGAGGACGCCGTGGTGCTCGTGCGCGGCCGGGTCGACCGCCGCGAAGACGTCCCGAAGATCATCGGCAACGAGATCACCGTGCCCGACCTCTCGATCGGTCCACGCGGCCCGGTCGTCGTCTCGCTCCCGACGCCGCGCTGCACCCCGCCGGTCGTGGAGCGGTTCAAGGAGGTGCTGGCGTCCCACCCGGGTACGACCGACGTGCACCTGCAGCTCGTGCACGGCGGGCGGACGACCGTCGTCCGGCTCGACGACAAGCTCCGCGTGCGGGCCACCCCCGCGCTGTTCGCCGACCTCAAGGCACTGCTGGGCACCGGGTGCCTGCCGACAGGAGCGTGATCCACGTGGACCAGCACAAGCCCGAGCGCGTCCTGCGGCCCGCCGGCGGCGTGTACGCGACGGCGTCCTCGGCCGTCAAGCTCTGCGCCGGGACGCTCGTCGTCGAGCAGCCCGACCAGGTGCTCCTCGACTACCTCGACGTCCGCAACGGCTACGCCTACCCGGCCTACGACCAGCTCGTCACGAACGGCTCGGCCGAGCTCGTCGACGGCGACCTGCTGGCGCCGGCCCTCATCGGCGCGCACGTCGACGCCGGCCGCTTCCTGCTGCTGCGCGAGATGCTGCCCGCGCTGGAGGCGGTGGCCGACCTGCCCGCCGTCGCCCTGCAGGACGCCGACGACGACCACGTCCTGTGCGTCGCCGGGCTGTTCGGCATGCTCGACGAGCCGCGCTACGCCGGCCGCGGGGTGCGGGGCACGATCGTGTCGAAGGTGCTGCACCGCAAGCGGCCCGACCTCGTCCCGATCTACGACTCGCGCATCTTCGAGGCCTACACGGCGCCGGGCGGCATCCCGCGCGCGACCGACCGCTCCTGGCAGGATTTCATGGAGCTGCTCTGCATGCAGATGCGCGAGGACCTGCAGTCCGAAGCCGAGGCGTTCGCCTGGCTCGAGCAGCTCGCGGCCGACGAGGGCACCCCGGTGACGCAGCTGCGCATCCTCGACATCCTGGTCTGGCGCACCGCCGAGGTCTGGCACTGAGGCCCGACCCGCTGGCGTCCGTCTGGAGCACCCCCGATCCGCGACCCCGGGCGGACGGGACGCCGTTCGGCGAGCCGCCGCGCGTCCGCGAGCCGGGGCCTCCGGTCGGTCAGGACCTGCTGGCCGGCCTGCTCACCACGGTCGTCACGGTGCTCGTCGCCGCGCCGGTCGGGCTGCTGTGGGCGGCTTTGGCACCGCACGTCGAGGTCGTCGTCGAGGGCGAGCAGTACCAGGTCGTCAGCAGCTACGGCGACGACTTCATCGCCGTCGACGGCTACTACCTCGCCGCGGTGGTGCTGGCCGGCGTCGTCGGCGGGCTGCTCGCCTGGCGGCTGGCTGCGCGGCACGGACCGGCCGTGGTCGTCGGGCTCACGGTCGGCGGGCTCGCGGCAGCCTGGGTCGTCATGGTCGTGGGCGCCCAGGTCGGGGCCTCCGCCTTCCAGGACGTGGTCGACGCGGGCGTCCGGGCGCAGCGCGAGCTCCCGGTCGAGCTCCGCGCGACCTCTGCGATCGCCGGCTGGCCGATCGCGTCGCTGGTCACCTGGCTGCTGCTGTCCGTGCGGCCGCGCTGGGCCCGGCGGCCCGCCGAGCCCGTGGCGACTTGAGGCTGCCGCCTGCGCCCGCACGGGCCGAGCGCGGATGTCTGAGTCGGTGAGTGGGTCGTGTGCACGGACCGAGCGCGGATGTCTGAGTTGGTGAGTGGGTCGTGTGCACGGACCGAGCGCGGATGTCTGAGTCGGTGAGTGGGTCGCGTGCACGGACCGAGCGCGGATGTCTGAGTCGGCGACTGGGTCGCGTGCACGGACCGAGCGCGGATGTCTGAGTTGGTGAGTGGCTCGCGTGCACGGACCGAGCGCGGGTGTCTGAGTCGGCGACTGGCTCGCACGGATCGAGCGCCGGTGTCCGGGTCGGCAGGTGGGTCGTGTGCACGGACCGGGCGCGGGTGTCCGAGTGGGTGAGTCGGTCGTGTGCACGGATCGAGCGCGGGTGTCCAAGTGGGTGAGTCGGTCGCGTGCACGGACCGGGCGCGGGTGCTGGGTCGGCGAGTCTGTCGCGTGCCGGCGGCAGGCGGGCAGCCGTCCGATCAGGCCGCGCGCCTGCTCGACGCCACCGACTCGGTCGCACTCCGCGCGGGCCGCACCCCATGCGGGCCGCGGTGCCGGCGGCCGGCTCGGCACCCGGGGCTCGGCAGAAGTCACGTGGTCCGCGACGGCGGGACACCCGACGTCCCGGCCGGCGGCCGGCCGGCGCGTGACGGCGACGCGCAGTGCGCAGCGGTCGGTCTGCGCTGTCAGTTCGGGCTGATCGGCGTACGGGCCAGCTCGGGGGCGGGGGTCGCGGTGAAGGCGCGCACCAGTGCGGCCTCGCGACGCAGCAGCCGCAGCTCGGCGCGCAGCCGGGCGACGCCGTCGTGCTCGGCGAGCAGCTGCTGCCGGTCCTCGAGGTCGACGACCACCGAAGCCGCCACGACGTACGACAGCACCAGCGGGCTGTCCGGCAGCTCGAGGGCGTCGGGCTCCGGCTCGTCGCGGGCCTCGGCGAGCGCGGCGACGTAGTCGGCGAACGCCCGGCGCACCGCCCGGTCGAGCAGCGCTGCCTCGTCCGCCGAGCCGAGCTCGTCCGGCAGCCACTCGACCAGGCCGGTCGGGTAGGGCATGCCGTCGGCCAGGCCGGTCAGCCGGAAGCGCTCGGTCCCGGTCGTGACGATGTCGAAGCGACCGTCGTCGTAGGGCGTGACCCGGCGCAGGTGCGCCACGCAGCCGACCTCGTGCAGCGCGGTCACGCCGTCGGCGCCGACCTCGCGCCCCGAGCGGATCGCGACCACGCCGAACCGGCGCTGCTCCTCGGGCAGCTCCACGAGCTCGCGCACCAGGACCCGGTAGCGCTCCTCGAACACGTGCAGCGGGAGCAGCAGCCCGGGCAGCAGCACGAGGCCGAGGGGGAACAGCGGGAGCCGGTCGGGCACGCGCGCAGGCTACGGCCGCGCAGCGACCAGCGCCGCCCGAGCCGCCCGCACCTGCAGCTCCGCACGGCTCCGCACCTGAGGGACGTGGGCGCCGGCGGCTCCGCCGACCGTGCGTCCCCAGCGACTCACGCGCCGAGCCGGCCGGGTGCCTGCGCCGCGCGGGGAACATGTCGGCACGCCGCCGTCCGCCGTGCTTCGCCCACGGTGCTGCACACGTCGTGATCGTCACGGGGCCGACGCCCCGCGTGGCCCTGACCGTCG
>CAXTFU010000126.1:0-11956 GCA_964243385.1 uncultured bacterium
ATCTACGGCGAGCTGGCTGCGGCGTACGGCTCGCAGCTCGTCGGCAACCTGAACGTCTACGCCCTCGACACCAGCGCGGACGCCATCGCCCACGCCGCGGCGACGTACGCGTACAGCACCGAGGGCGTCGGCTGACGCTCCTGCTCCCGCACGTCGACGGGCCGGTCCCTGCGGGGGCCGGCCCGTCGGCGTGCGCGGTCGGACCCGGTTGAGCAGCCCGGTCCGATGGACTACCACACCGTCAGGCGCAGCCGGAAGCCGGCGTTCCCGCGCTCCTCGACGGTGGCGGTGTAGCCGACGGCGTCGAGCGGCTCGACGTTGCGGCGCTGCTGCTCGGTCAGCGGCCGTGCGCCGCTCGCCTCGGCCTGCTCCAGCGCGCGCTGGAGGTCGACGTAGACGGTCATGCCGCTGTCGGCGGCGTCGGGCACGGCGTTGCGGAAGCGCTCGGTCTCGCCGAGCTGCTCCCCGCCAGCAGGCGTGCCGTAGCGCAGGAGGTAGCCGTCCTGCTCCTGCTCGACCTGCAGCTCGGCGGCGCCGGCGTCCTCGCGGGCCGAGCCGATGAGCTGGACGGCGCGGGCGGGGTCGTCGGTGCGCACCTGCACCTCCACGGTCGGCTGACCGCCGGCGAGGTCGCCGCCGACGCCGGCCGCCAGCTCGCTGCCGAGCAGCGCCTGCAGGTCGTCCGGCAGCTGCAGGCCGTACTGCGACCGGAGCTGGTCGAGCACGTCGCCGTCGACGGCGTCCTGCACCGACTCGTACAGCTTCGTCGCGCCGTCGCCGAGGCCGGTCAGGCTCAGCGCCGCGACGGTGTCCGACGGCAGCTGCCGCACCAGGCCGGTCGAGCCGCCCTGCCCGAACGGGCTGTCGACGAGGTCCTGCAGCTGTTCGGACGAGCCTGCGGACAGGTCGACGGTGCGGCCCTCGACCTCCAGGGCGTCGTCCTCGACATGGGCGCCGACGACGACGAGGCCCGTCGGCTCGAGGCCGGGCTGCGCCTCGAGCGCCGTCGAGCGCTCGGTCTCCGGCAGGGCCTCCCACACGGCGCCGACGTCGACCCAGCCGAGTGCGACCGTGTCGCCGTCGAGGGCCTCGACCGCGTCCTCGAAGCTGGCGTCACCGGACAGGCGCGGCCCGTCGTCCAGGGCCCGGTCGAGGACCGCCTCGTCCTCGGCGAGCAGCACGTAGTCCTCGTCCTCGGACAGCCCCCAGGCGAGGTCGCCCGCCTCGGCGCCGGCGTCCTTGCGAAGGGCCTCGAGCCCGGCGGTCGCCTCGTCCCGGTCGGTGACCTGCACGGCGGCCACGACGGCCGGCTCACCCGGCGCCTCAGCGGTGGGCGCGAGGAACGCGACGCCCGCCCGCTGTCCGAGCCACGGCTGCACGTGCTGCTCGAACTGCTCACGGTCGGCCGGGTCGTCGAGCAGGCGCCGCAGCAGGTCGTCGCGCAGGCCGTCCTCGCTGCTGACGCCGCTGTCCGGAAAGTGCTGCGCGAGGCGGAACGCGGCCACTTTCTGCCCGGCGGACGGGTCGAAGTCGAGCTTGACGAAGCCGAGCGCCCCGGCCGGCAGGACGTCCTCGGGCTGCGCGCCCCCTCCGCCGAGGAACGTCGACGCGTAGACCGCCGCGCCGACCGCGCCCGCGGTCAGGGCGGCCACCGAGACGACCGCGACCCGGCGTCCCCAGGGCGCGCGGGGCTCGGCGCGGGCGGGGACGATGTCCCGAGGTGTGTGGCCGGGCCCGGACACGACGTCCGGCGCGCCGGCTGCGGGGGCACCGCACCGGGCGCAGGACCGCGCACCCGGCGGCTGCTCGGCACCGCACGTTCCGCAGCTGGTCACGGTGGCTCCTGGGGCGTCGGGGCGATGGAGCGGGCACCGTATCGGGCGCGACAGGGACATCAACAGCCCTTTCACCCGAACAGCGGACCAGTGTCACCGCACTGGGCGTCAGCCGTCCGGGTGGTCGCATTGGGTGCCGAGCCGGGCCTTGACGGGGGCGCAGCCGCACGATCACGCTGGCACAGCAGGCTGCGCACAGTGATGGAGTCGTCACGATGCCCGGTTCGATTGCTGATGGACCTCCGCCCGCCACCTCGGTGGCGACCTCCTCGCGCTGGAAGCGGGGAGCCCGGTGGGCAGCAGGAGGGCTGGCCGGGGCGTTCCTCGCCGGAGCCGGCGGAGCCGTCTGGCAGGCGACGCAGGACGGCGCCGCCGAGGTGCTCGGTCCCGGCGCCGTGGCGCTCAACGTCCACGTCGATCCCGCGTACTGGAAGGACGATCGTCCGGACTGGACCCCCTACTTCTACTACCTGCCGGTGCCGCGACCGAGGCTCACGGAGCCGCCTGCGGATTGCCGCGACCGGCGGCCGTGGGCGTGGGCGCACGGCGGTGCCGACGCCGACGAGACCCGTGTCGCCTTCACCCTCACCGGTCGTCGGTCGTCCCAGGTCTCGCTCGAGGGCATGAGCGTCGAGGTCCTGTCCCGCACGCAGGTGTCCGGTGGTTCCGTCGCAGCCTGCCCGGTCGGTGGGGCCAGTGCCTCCGTCCGCGGGCTGGAGGTCGACCTCGACGCCGAGACGGTCCGCTTCGTCGACGCCGAGCAGGAGGTCCCCGCTCGCATCACCCTCGACAAGGGCGAGACCGAGGCGTTCGACCTGTACGCGATGCTGCAGTCGCCTGGCGTCCTGGTCGAGTGGCGGCTGCGCCTGAGCATCGTCGACGGCGAGGACCGCCGCGAGGTGCTGGTGGACGACGGCGGCCGACCGTTCCGGACGGTGGGGACCTCGAGCCTGCCGATGACCGTCTGGGAGGACGGTGGCTGGCGTCCCTACGACCCGTGACGGCGCGACCCGTGACGGCGCGACCCGGGTCGGCCGCCGGTGCCGCAGGCACGGGACGCAGCAGCGCGTGACCGTCGATCGGCGCAGTCTCACGCTCGGCTGATGCACCAGGCTCCGCTGTCCACGACTTCGTCCGCTTCGTGCCGCGGGCCTCGCGGGCGCGATCACGGTCCCGGCGTTCGAGGGTCGCAGCGGGTGGAGGGGGCCGGGTGGTGAGCGCTGGCAGTGCCTTCGCGCATGTCGAGGCCGAGGGCCGGAACTCGTGCGCCGTCGCGGGCTCGACCCGGTCGAGGACCGGTCGGCGATGCGGCACCTCATCGACGAGGTGGTCACGCACTACGACGAGCGGGCGCTGACCTCGACGCTCCCGCCGAGCGTCGTCGACGACAGCGCCCACACCTTCTCCGGCGGCCAGGCGCAGCGCCTCATGCTGGCTCGCGCGCTCATCTGCCGCCCGCGCATCGTGGTCTTCGACGAGGCGACCAGCGCCCTCGACAACCCGACCCAGCAGGTCGTGGAGTCCGCGACCAAGCACCTCAACGCGACCCGGATCGTCGTCGCCCACCGGTTGTCGACCGTCCAGTCCGCCGATCGGGCCGTGGTGCTGGACAGGGGGAGGATCGTCCAGCAGGGACGGTACGAACAGCTCATCGCTGACGAGGACGGGGTGTTCGCCGCTCTCGCCCGCGGTCAGCGGGCATGATCTGCAGCACGGCCAGCTCGCCGCCTGCCCATCACCTGGTGGGAGGTCCCGCCCGACACGAGGAGTCACCGTGGACCGCAGGATGCTGGACAAGGCACTTCCCGTGATCTTCGGCGCGCTCGTCGCGCTGTCTGCGTTGTTCTTCGCCGACGCCCTGCTGCCGATCGCCGTCGTCGGTGGGCTGCTGCTCGGTCTCTACTACGTCCTGCTGCGCCCCCGCCTGCTGGGACTGACGACCGACCGCAGGCGTGCCTGAGGGCGCCGGTCGCGGCCGTCCCCAGCAGGTGGGCGGCCCGTCCGCGTCCGCCGCCGCGCTCGACACTGGGCGGACGGCGCTGAGTTCCTGACTGCAGATGTCGGGCCGAGGGCGATGCCGGAGCGCTGCTGGCCCACTGGTGCGTCATGCCGGTCGGTGGTCCTCCCCTGCACCCGGCCGGTCCGACCTGCACCACTGCTGCGAGACGAAGCCGCCTGTGGCGGCTCGGAGGCCGAGAGCTGCGCCCGGCCGTCCAGCTTCGTCGCGCGGGACGATCGCGGCACCACGACGTCTCCCGGTCGAAGTGGAACAGCAGCACTCCCGGCTCCTCTGGCGTCTTCGGCACCAGCTGGACCTCCAGACGGACGGCGCCTGCTGGGCGCGCCTCGACTGGCGCTCCCCACTCACGGGTGGCGCCCCCGGAGCACTCGACACCCAGCGCACGCCGGTGGCGGCGTCGCTGCTCGCCCGAAGCAGGTTGCTGACGGACCCGGCCGGGCTGCCCGAACAGCGGCGCGCCCACCCCGACCGACCTGGTCGCGACGTGCGCCCGACTGCGGCCCACGACCGACCTCGTCGAGCGCGAGCGGGCTGATCCTGCGGTGTTCGAGGTGCTGGACGGCGCCCGGTGGCCGAGGTCGATCGCGCCGGCGTCTCGGCGACGGCTGATCGCCTCGCTCAGGAACGCCTCCGATCGCTGCCTGTCCGGGTCCTGTGACGGTGGGTCGATTCACCCGGGTCCGCTGTCCACAACCTCGTCCGGTTCATGCCGAGCGCCGGTAGGGCGCGGTTACGGTCCCGGCGTTCGAAGGGTCGAAGCGGGCGGAGGTGGCCGGGTGGTGAGCGCTGGCAGTGCTTTCGCGCACGTCGAGGCCGAGGTCCGCGAGCTCGTGCGCCGTCGCGGGCTCGACCCGGTCGAGGACCGGTCGGCGATGCGGCACCTCATCGACGAGGTGGTCACCCACTACGACGAGCGGGCGCTGAGCTCGACCCTGCCGCCGCTGGTCGACCCGGGATCGGCCGCGCGGGCCGTCTACGACGCGGTCGCCGGTTTCGGGCCGTTGCAGCGCCACCTCGACGACCCGACCGTCGAGGAGATCTGGATCAACGAGCCGGGCCGTGTGTTCGTCGCCCGGCGCGGACGGTCGGAGCTCACGACGACGATCCTGGACGACGGGCAGGTCCGTGACCTCGTCGAGAAGATGCTCAAGAGCACCGGACGACGGGTCGACCTCTCGACGCCGTTCGTCGACGCGATGCTGCCGGACGGCTCGCGCCTGCACGTGGTCATCCCCGACATCACGCGCCGCCACTGGTCGGTCAACATCCGCAAGTTCGTGCTGTCGGCGAACTCCCTCGACGAGCTCGTCGGCCTCGGCACCCTCACACCCCAGGCCGCCGCCTTCCTCGAGGCCTCGATCGTCGCCGGGCTGAACGTCATCGTCGCCGGCGGGACGCAGGCCGGGAAGACCACCCTGCTGAACTGCCTGGCCGCGGCGATCCCGGGCCGCGAGCGCGTGATCACCTGCGAGGAGGTCTTCGAGCTCAAGATCCCGCTGCCGGACGTCGTGTCGATGCAGACGCGGCAGGCGAACCTCGAGGGCACCGGCGAGATCCACCTGCGCCGGCTGGTCAAGGAGGCCCTGCGCATGCGGCCGGACCGGATCATCGTCGGGGAGGTCCGGCAGCAGGAGTGCCTCGACCTGCTCATCGCGCTGAACAGCGGCCTGCCGGGGATGTGCTCGATCCACGCCAACTCGGCCCGCGAGGCCATCGTCAAGCTGTGCACCCTGCCGCTGCTGGCCGGGGAGAACGTGGGCCACGGCTTCGTCGTCCCGACGGTGGCGAGCTGCGTCGACCTCGTCGTGCACACGGCCAAGGACGGGTCCGGGCACCGGCGGGTCCGCGAGATCGTCGCGGTCCCCGGCCGCGTGGAGGGCGACGTCGTCGAGGTGGCCGACGTCTTCGTCACCCGGGGCGCCCAGCTCGTGCGCGCCGACGGCTTCCCGCCGCACGTCGAGCGGTACGCATGGGCCGGCATCGACCTGCCGCAGCTGCTCGCCCACCCGCCGCTTGCCCGCACCGACGGCGCCTGACGTGGGCCCGCTGCTCGGCCTGCTGCTGGGCCTGGGGCTGCTGCTGGTCTGGCGCTCGGGCACCCGGCGACCGGCGCCGCTCCCACGCACCGGTCCGACCTGGGGCGAGCGCACCGCCGAGCTGCTTGCACAGGCCGGCATCGACGGGGTGACGCCCCGTCAGCTGGCGGCGGCCAGCCTGGGGCTCGGCGCCGTGGCGTTCGTGCTCGTGCTCGGCACCTCGCAGGTCCCGGTCATCGCGCTGCTGTTCGGCGTGTTCGCCGCGCTGCTGCCGCTGCTGCTCGTGCGGCGGCGCCGGACGCAGCGCTCGCTCGAGCTGCGCGAGGTGTGGCCGGAGGCCGTCGACAACCTCGCCAGCGGCGTGCGCGCCGGCTTGTCGCTGCCGGAGGCGCTCAGCCAGCTCGGCGTCCGCGGTCCGGAGCAGCTGCGGTCGGCCTTCCGCCGCTACGGCGAGGACTACCGGGCGACCGGACGCTTCGGCGAGAGCCTGGACGCGCTCAAGGCGAACCTCGCCGACCCCGTCGGCGACCGCGTCGTCGAGGCGCTGCGGATGGCCCGGGAGGTCGGCGGGACCGACCTCGGCCGGCTGCTGCGCACGCTGTCGAGCTTCCTGCGCGAGGACGCCCGCACCCGCTCCGAGCTCGAGACGCGGCAGGGCTGGACGGTCAACGCGGCCCGCCTCGCGCTCGCCGCGCCATGGGTGCTGCTCCTGCTGCTGTCGACGCAGCCCAACGCGGTCGCCGCCTACAACACCGGCACCGGCGCGGTCGTGCTGCTCGTCGGCGGCGGCGTCTCGTTCGTCGCCTACCGCGCCATGCTGCGCATCGCACGGCTGCCCACCGAGCGGCGGGTGCTGCGGTGAGCAGCACCGCCGGCATGGGGCTCGGCGTGCTGGCCGCCGCGGGCGTCCTGCTGGCCGCCGCCGGGACGCCGCGCGCCCGCCGGACGACCCTGGACGACCGGCTCGCGCCCTACCTGCGCGACGCGCCGCGACCGTCCCGGCTGCTCACCCGCACGGAGGCGCTGACGCCGTTCCCGACGCTCGAGCGCGTCCTGCGGCCGGTCCTCGGCGACGCCACGGCCTTCGTCGAGCGGTGGGTCGGTGGCGTGGTGAGCGTCCGCCGGCGCCTCGAGCAGCTCGGCGGCTCGATGACGGTCGAGCAGTTCCGCGCCGAGCAGGTCATCTGGGGAGCCTTCGGCCTGGCCGCGGCGCTCGCCCTCGCGGCCCTGCAGGTCGTCGTCGGCTCCGGCACCGAGCCGGTGGCGGTCCTGGCGTCGGCCGGCGTGCTGACCACGCTCGGGGTGCTCGGCCGCGACCGGTGGCTGACCCGTGACGTCGCCCGGCGCGAGCAGCGGATGCTCGAGGAGTTCCCGACCGTCGCCGAGCTGCTCGCGCTCGCCGTCACCGCGGGGGAGGGGCCGGTCGGCGCGCTCGAGCGCGTCCACCGCATCTCCGGCGGAGAGCTCAGCAAGGAGCTCGGGCGGGCCCTCGCCGAGGCCCGCTCCGGTGCGTCGCTGGTGCAGGCGCTCGACGGCATCGCCCGCCGGACGTCGCTGGCGCCGCTGGCCCGCTTCGTCGACGGCGTCGCCATCGCCGTCGAGCGCGGCACGCCCCTGGCGGAGGTGCTGCGGGCGCAGGCGGTCGACGTGCGCGAGGCCGGCAAGCGACTGCTGCTGGAGTCGGCCGGCAAGCGCGAGATCGCGATGATGGTCCCGGTCGTGTTCCTGGTCCTCCCGATCACCCTGCTGTTCGCCCTGTTCCCGGGCTTCTACGGCCTGTCCTTCGTCGCCAGCTGACCGCTGCGCCGGCGTGACCGGCCGGCTCCCACCCCTCCGGAGGACCTCGTGCTCGACCGTCTGCTGCTGCTGTTCCTCGTCCTCGACGAGCGGGTCGCCGTGCGCGTCCGCGGGGGCGACCGCGAGCGCGGTGACGTCCCGGGGTGGGTGCTCATCACGCTCATGACGGCCGGGATCGTCACGGTCCTGTGGGCCTTCGCCGGACCGCGGCTGCTCGAGATCCTCACCGACGCGATGGACTCGGTGCAGGGGCCCGGCGGCACGTGACCCGGCGGCACGTGACCGGGCGGCACGTGGTCCGGCGCAGCGCCGACCGCGGCAGCAGCACGGTCGAGTTCAGCCTCGTGTCGGTGCTCGTGCTGTTCCTGTTCCTGCTCGTCATGCAGGTCGGGTTCGTGCTGCACACGCGCAACGTCCTGGTCGCCGCCGCGCAGGAGGGTGCCCGCTACGGCGCCAACGCCGACCGCGGCCCGGCGGACGCCGAGCAGCGGGCGCTCGAGGTCGTCCGCGACGCGCTGTCGCCCGGCGTCGCCGCGCGGATGGACCCGCCGCGGGCGTCGCTCGTCGAGGTCGACGGCGCCGCCGTCATGGAGGTGACGCTGGCCGGGCCGCTGCCCCTCGTGTTCCTGCCCGCCGGCCCGATGCGGCTGTCGGTGCAGGGCCACGCGCTGGAGGAGGGGTGAGGCGGCCGCGCGGGGACGGCGGCAACGCGCTCATCGAGTTCTCCTACCTCGCCGTCCTGCTCATGGTGCCGCTCGTCTACGTCCTGCTGACCGTCTTCTCGGTTCAGCGGGCGTCGTTCGGCGTCACCGAGGCCGCGCGGCAGGCAGGGCGTGCCTACGCGACCGCGGACGACGTCACGTCCGGTCGGGCGCGGGCGCAGGCGGCGGCGCGGCTGGCCATGCGCGACCAAGGACTGGCCTGCGACGGCTGCCTCACCGAGATCGACGGCACGCTCGCGCCGGACAGCGAGGTGCGCGTGCGCGTCGAGCAGTTCGTCCGGCTGCCGGTGCTGGGCAGCTTCTTCGGCGGCGAGCGCGCCGGCGTCCGCGTCGAAGCGACGCACGTCGAGCGCGTCGACCGCTTCCGGTCGGCCGGGTGACCGTGCCGCGCACACGTCGGCGCGCGGCCGGATGACCGTGCCGCGTCCGCCCGGCGGGCGCCGCCGGACCGCACGCAGCCCACAGGGTGACGACGGCAGCGTCCTGGTCCTGGTCCTCGGGTTCACCGGGCTGCTGCTGCTGCTCGTGGCCGTCGTCGGGAACCTGTCGACCGTCATCCTCGCCAAGCGGTCCGTGGCCAGCGCCGCCGACGGCGCGGCTGTCTCGGCGGCGCAGTCGCTCGACCTCGAGGCGCTCCGCAGCGCCGGCCTGGGCGCAGCGGTCCCGCTCGACCTCGACGAGGCCCGCAGCCGGGTGGCCGACCACCAGGCACGGGCGCAGCAGCCGGGGCTCGTCCTGACCGTGCGGCTCGAGGACCGCACCGCCGTGGTCACCGGCGCGAGGACGGTCCGCCTGCCGTTCCGCCTGCCCGGGATCGGACCGGTCCGGGTGTCGGCCGTCGCGCGGGCCCGCGCCCCGGTGCTGCCGTAGACCGACCGTCCGGGTGCGTGGGCACGACGGTCGCAAGGTCTGCGGGCCGTGATCGCACTGGTCGGACGCAGCGGCCGACGCGCACCGTGTACGACCCCAGCGACCCGTAGCTCGGGTAGCTCGCCGTCGTCCCGCTGCCGCCGACGCCCTGGACGGTCAGGGAGGAGTTCGAGGGCGATCAGCGCCGAGTCGCCTCGGGCGAGGGCCGCGTCCGGCGGCCGGTCGGCGGGCCGGAGCACTCCGGCGGTCGCGGCGGTCGGGCCGGCCGCGAGCACGGCGATCCCGATGCCGATGCGGAGCGCGCCGCTCCAGTGTCGCGGGACCATGACGCCTTCCGGACCGGAGGAGCGACCAGCGGCACACCGACCGCTGCGGACACCTCACCGTGGGTGAGATCTCGGGTGCGTGGCATGGCCCAGAAGGACGACACCGTGCCCGGATGTGCGACGTCGCTCGCGGGCCACCGAGCGTGCTCAGCGCATGCCTCGTCCGCGGCTAGCCTCGTCTCTCGTGCCCGTTGACCGCAGTGCCGACCTCGCCGCCCTCGACGGCACCCTGACGAGCATCGAGAAGGTGCTCGACCTGCCGCGGCTGCGCATCGAGCTGTCCGACCTCGAGGCCCAGGCCGGCGAGCCCGACCTCTGGGACGACAGCACCAAGGCGCAGGAGATCACCACCCGGCTGTCGACGGTGCAGAGCGACATCCAGCGCGTCGAGTCCTACAGGGCGCGGCTGGACGATCTCGCGGTGCTGTTCCAGATGGCCGCCGAGGAGGACGACGAGGGCACCGAGGCCGAGGCGGAGCGCGAGATGGTCACCCTGCAGCGCGAGGTCGCGAGCCTCGAGGTGCGCACGCTGCTGTCGGGGGAGTACGACCAGCGCGAGGCCCTCGTGCAGATCACGCCGGGCGCCGGCGGCGTCGACAGCCAGGACTGGGCGCTGATGCTCTGGCGCATGTACTACCGCTGGGCCGAGCGGCACGACTACCCGCTCGACGTGCACGAGTGGCAGGAGGCCGAGGAGGCCGGCGTGAAGAGCGTCGTGTTCCAGGTCAAGACGCCGTACGCCTACGGCACGCTGGCCGGCGAGCACGGGGTGCACCGGCTCGTCCGCATCTCGCCGTTCGACAACCAGGCGCGCCGGCAGACGAGCTTCGCGATGGTCGACGTCACGCCGGTCGTCGACACCGCCGACGCGGTGGAGGTCGACGAGAAGGAGATCCGCGTCGACGTCTTCCGCTCGAGCGGCCCCGGCGGGCAGGGCGTCAACACGACCGACTCCGCCGTCCGCATCACGCACCTGCCGACCAACATCGTCGTGTCGTGCCAGAACGAGCGCTCGCAGATCCAGAACCGCGCGGCCGCGATGATCGTGCTGCAGACCAAGCTGCTCGAGCGCAAGCGCGAGGAGGAGCAGGCGCAGATGGACGCGATCCGCGGCACCAAGGGCGAGATCGCCTTCGGCTCGCAGATCCGCAACTACGTCCTGCACCCGTACCAGATGGTCAAGGACCTGCGCACCGGGATGGAGAGCGGCGCCACCGGGCCGGTGCTGGACGGCGAGATCGACGACTTCGTCGAGGCAGCGGTGCGCTGGCGGCGCACGAGCACCGAGGACGAGGCGTAGCGCGGGAACCGCTCGAGCACGCGCTGCGTCGCACGCTCGACTCGGGGAGGTCATCATGGGCGTCGGGCGACGCGGCGGCACCGCAGCGGTCCTGACCGGGCTGGTCCTGCTGGCAGGACCCGCAGCTGCGCAGGAGGCGCCGGCCGACCCGTGCGCCGTCCCGCCGGCCGTAGCAGGCGAGCCCGCGCCGACGCCCGACCCGATGTGCCAGTCGGGCACGCCGGTGGACGAGGCCGCAGCGCCGGTCCCGAGCGGCGCGGCCGTGCCCCCGGACACCCCCGTCAGCAGCGAGCCAGGCACCGGCCCGTCGGACGACCCGTGCGCCGTCCCGTCCGCGGTCCCCGGCGAGCCGGCGCCGACGCCGCCTCCGATGTGCCAGTCCGGGACGCCCGTGGTGGACGCGGGCGGCGGCGCCGGCTCGGGCGGCGGGACGTCCGCACCGGCGGAGGCGCTGCCCGACGAGCTGCCCTTCACCGGTCCGGACGACCGGGCGCTGCTGCTGGGCAGCCTCGGCGCCGGCCTGCTGCTCGCCGGGACGGGCCTCGTCGTCGCGGGGCGCCGGCGCGCCTGACCGCAGCCGGCCGGACATCGCTCCTCCTGCGGACCGGTACGCCGGACGGCCGCCAGGCGTGACGGATCGCAGGGGAAGCAGCCGATCCTCCGAGCGCACGACCCCGCCAGCCGAGCCGCCCCCGGCCCCGACGACCCCACCCGTCACATGGCGTGACACATCCAGCACGCGAGCGTCACCGCTGCAGCACCGGGCGGCTCCTATGCTCGAGGACCGTGATCCGCCTCGCGCACGTCTGCAAGAGCTACCCGACGAGCACTCGTCCGGCGCTCGACGACGTCACCGTCGACATCGACAAGGGCGAGTTCGTCTTCCTGGTCGGCTCGAGCGGGTCGGGCAAGTCGACGTTCCTGCGGCTGCTGCTCAAGGAGGAGGCGGCGACCTCCGGGACGGTGCACGTCGCGGGCAAGGACCTCGGCAAGCTCAGCAAGTGGAAGGTCCCGGCGCTGCGCCGGTCGATCGGCTGCGTGTTCCAGGAC
>CAXTFU010000126.1:11966-12357 GCA_964243385.1 uncultured bacterium
CAAGCTGCTGCTCAACAAGACGGTGCACGAGAACGTCGCGTTCGCGCTCGAGGTCATCGGCAAGCCGGCGCACACGGTCGACGCCGTCGTGCCCGAGGTGCTCGAGCTCGTCGGGCTCGAGGGCAAGGCGCGGCGGATGCCCGACGAGCTGTCCGGCGGTGAGCAGCAGCGCGTGGCGGTGGCCCGCGCCTTTGTCAACCGGCCGATGATCTTGCTTGCGGACGAGCCGACGGGCAACCTGGACCCGACGACGTCCATCGGCATCATGAAGCTGCTCGACCGCATCAACCGCACCGGCACCACCGTGGTGATGGCCACCCACGACGCCGCCATCGTCGACTCGATGCGGCGCCGGGTGGTCGAGCTCGACGACGGCCGGGTCGTCCGCGAC
>CAXTFU010000127.1:0-311 GCA_964243385.1 uncultured bacterium
TGTCCGGCGCGGCTCGGCCGGGTGCGGCGTGACGCCGTCCGCGCCGGAGCGCGCCCGCAGCCGTCGGCAGGCGCTGCTGCAGCGGCGCCTGCTGCTCGGCATCCGCCGCACCGAGCGGCAGGCCTCCCAGTCCGCCCAGTCCGCCCAGTCCGCCCAGGCCGGGCCGGCCGCGCAGTCAGCGCACTCCGCGCCGGCCGCCGAGCGGCAGGACGGCGAGCAGCCGCGTCCGGCTCCCTAGGCTCGGGAGCCGTGCCCCTGCTGCTGGCCGACGA
Source organism: uncultured bacterium (assembly GCA_964243385.1). Taxonomy (GTDB): domain Bacteria; phylum Actinomycetota; class Actinomycetes; order Mycobacteriales; family SCTD01; genus SCTD01. Next base: position 273 of record CAXTFU010000127.1, read on the forward strand.
CGCCCTGCCGAGCCGTCCGCAGCGGGTGCTGGTCGCCGG
>CAXTFU010000127.1:321-12322 GCA_964243385.1 uncultured bacterium
GGGCAAGACGACGCTCGCCCGCCGCATCGGCGGCCGCCTCGAGCTGCCGGTGGTCGAGGTCGACGCGCTGTTCCACGGGCCCGGCTGGGTGCCGCGGCCCTCGTTCGAGGCCGACGTCCGGGAGCTCGCCGCGAGCGCGCGCTGGGTGACCGAGTGGCAGTACGCAGCGGTGCGGGCGCTGCTCGCCGACCGGGCCGACCTGCTGGTCTGGCTGGACCTGCCGCGCGCGCTGGTGCTGCGCCAGGTGCTCCGGCGGACCGTCGTGCGCCGGCTGCGCCGCACGCAGCTGTGGAACGGCAACGTCGAGCCGCCGCTGCGCACGCTGCTCACCGACCCCGAGCACATCGTCCGCTGGGCCTGGACGACGCACGCGGCGAGCGCGGCCCGGGTCGAGGCGCTGCACCGCGAACGGCCCGGCCTCGTCGTGGTCCGGCTGCGCAGCCGGCGCGAGGTCGAGCGCTGGTGCGGCGGCCCGCTGCGCGAGGTGGCGGGCCGCCCGTCCCCGTCCTAGCTGCTCAGCGCCGCGGCTCGGCGGGTCAGAACGCCGCGACGTGCTCGGCCAGCAGCCCGTCGGCGGCCGCGTCCACGTGCCACACCCGCACGTCCTTGCCCATGACCGCGTCCTTCTCGTGGAACCGGATCCGGTCGTCGAGGTGGCTGCCGGCGCCGTGCACGACGTACGTCGAGCCGCCCATGTCGATCGTGAACTCCGTCTCGCCGACGAGGGCGTCGAGCCCGGACGGCGCGGAGCCGCCGACGGAGGTGACGCGGTAGGCGACGCCGGAGACGACGCTGGACACGGTGCCGGACATGCGGGGCTGCTCTCCGTCGAGGGGACGGCCGGGGGTCGGCCGCAGGTGGTCGGGTCGAGCCTGCCCCGCGGCGCGGGCTCCCGTCCAGTGCCCGGACGGGTGCCCGCACCGGCGCCAGGGCAGCCGGTCGTGCCGAGGCGGTCGACGGACGGCCCCGCGGCTGGGAGGGTCGCGGACGACGCCGCGTGCCCGGCGCGGCACGAGGAGGACTCATGCGCATCACGGACGTGCTCCGCGACAAGGGCGGCAGCGTGGTCACCGTCTCGCCCGACAGCACCGTCGCCGACCTGCTCGGCGTGCTCGCCGCCCACCGCATCGGTGCAGCGGTCGTGTCCTCCGGCGGCGACGCCGTCGACGGCATCGTGAGCGAGCGCGACGTCGTCCGGGCCCTCGCCGAGCGGGGCGCCGCGGTGCTCGCCGAGCCCGTGCAGCGCATCTGCACCGTCGAGGTGCACACCGTCGGCCCGGACGCCCGGCTCGAGGAGCTCATGCGGGTCATGACCGAGCAGCGCGTCCGGCACGTGCCGGTCGTCGGAGCCTCGGGGCTCGTCGGCATCGTGAGCATCGGCGACATCGTCAAGCGCCGGATGCTGGAGCTCGAGCAGGAGCGCGCCGCCCTCAGCGACTACATCACCACCGGCGGCTGATCCGGCGGCGGCCGACCGGCGTGCGCTGCACCGGACCGGGCACGACCGCGGCGTGCAGGTCCGCGACGCCACCCCGGCCGACGCAGCGGCGTGCGCGGACGTCTACGCGCCGTACGTCGAGCGGACGGCGATCACCTTCGAGCTGGTCCCGCCTCCGGCGGCGGAGATGGCCGCCCGCATCGCCGCCGCGCAGCGCGCGCACGCCTGGCTGGTCGCCGAGGACGAGGGCCGCGTCGTCGGCTACGCGTACGGCGGCGAGCTCAAGGCGCGGGCGGCCTACCGCTGGTCGTGCGAGACGAGCGTGTACCTCGAGCTCGGGCGCCGGCGGACGGGGGCCGGCCGGGCGCTGTACGAGGCGCTGCTCGACCGCCTGGCCGAGCGCGGCTACCGCACCGCCGTCGCCTGCATGACGCTGCCGAACGAGGCCAGCGCCCGGCTGCACGCCGCGCTCGGCTTCGAGCCGGTCGGGACGTGGCGCCAGGTCGGCTGGAAGCACGGCGCGTGGCACGACGTCGCCTGGCTCCAGCGCGCGCTCGCGGCCGGTCCGGACCCGCCGGCCGAGCTGCGCTGACCTCCTGCGCAGTGGCCCGTTTCCCTCGGACGGCGGCGGGCAGCCGCGACGTCGAGCAGCTGCTCTCGACGAACGAGGGACCGCCATGACCGACCAGCGCACGCACCAGGACCCCAGCACGGCCTCCGCCCAGCCCGGGCCGGAGCAGCTCGACCACCCGGGCTCCGAGGCCGACCTGCGCACCCCCGCCGACCACGGCGAGACCTCGTACGTCGGGCTCGGCCGGCTCGAGGGCCGGCGCGCCCTCATCACCGGCGGCGACTCCGGCATCGGCCGCGCCGTCGCCCTCGCCTTCGCCCGCGAGGGCGCCGACGTCGCGATCGCGCACCTGCCGCAGGAGCAGGAGGACGCGGACGAGACGCTGCGGCTGGTCCGGGAGGCGGGTCGCCGGGGCATCTCGCTGCCGGGCGACATCCGCGACGAGGCCCACTGCACCTCGCTCGTGCAGTCGACCGTCGACCAGCTCGGCGGCCTGGACGTCCTGGTGAACAACGCGGCCTACCAGATGACGCAGAGCGGCATCGCCGACATCACGACCGAGCAGTTCGACCGCGTCCTGAAGACCAACCTCTACGCCATGTTCTGGCTCTGCAAGGCGGCCATCCCGCACCTCGAGCCCGGCAGCAGCATCATCAACACCTCGTCCGTGCAGGCCTACCAGCCGTCGCCGGCGCTGCTGGACTACGCGACCACCAAGGCCGGCATCGTGAACTTCAGCCGCGGGCTGGCGCAGGAGCTGGCGCCGAAGGGCATCCGCGTGAACACCGTGGCGCCCGGTCCGATCTGGACGCCGCTCATCCCCGCGACGATGCCGCCCGACCAGGTCGACGACTTCGGCAGCGAGACGCCCCTGGGCCGGGCCGGCCAGCCGATCGAGGTGGCGCACGCCTTCGTGTTCCTCGCCTCGGCCGAGGCCAGCTTCATCACCGGTGAGCGCCTCGGCGTCCATGGCGGCATGCCGCTGGCCTGACGCGTGCAGACGGCGTCCTCAGACGTGGACGCCGTCCGCCGCCGCACGCAGCGCCGCGAGGTCGAGCTTGCGCATGCCGAGCATGGCCTGCATCGCGCGCTGCACCCGCGCCGGGTCGGGGTCGGCGAACAGCTCGTCCATGCCGTCCGGGACGACCTGCCACGAGAGCCCGAAGCGGTCCTTGCACCAGCCGCACATGCTCTCCTCGCCGCCGTCGCCGGTGAGGGCGTCCCAGTAGCGGTCGACCTCCGCCTGGTCGGCGCACGGGACGACGAACGACACCGCCTCGTCGAAGGTGAACTGCGGCCCGCCGTTGATGCCGGTGAAGCGCTGGCCGTCGAGCTCGAAGTCGACGGTCATGACCTCCCCGGCCGGTCCAGGCGCCCCCTCGGGGTAGCGGGCGGTGGACAGGATGCGGGAGTTCGGGAACACCGACACGTAGAACTCAGCGGCCTGCTCGGCCTGCGTGTCGAACCACAGGTTCGGGACGATCTGCACGGGGGGCTCCTCGGGTCGGCGGGCACGCGCCCGCAGGGTCGGTGCAGTCCCGACCGGGTGCGGGTCGCGGACTCATCGGTGCGGGGCGCGTCCGCCGGGGTAGGGCCCCGGCGTGCAACGACGACGCCTGGGCCGGCTCGGCCACGACAGCAGTGTCCTCATCTACGGCGGCGCCGCGCTGGCGGAGGTGACGCAGGACGTCGCGGACGCCTCGGTGCGCGAGGCGCTGGACGCCGGGGTGAACCACCTCGACGTGGCCGCCGGGTACGGCGACGCCGAATTGCGCCTCGGCGCGATGATGCCCGAGCTCCGCAGCCGGGTGTTCCTCGCGACCAAGACCGGCGAGCGCGACCGCGACGCCGCCTGGGCGCAGGTGAACGCCTCGCTGGAGCGCCTGCAGACCGACCGCGTCGACCTGCTGCAGCTGCACGCGGTCGGCGACCTCGAGGAGCTGGACCTCGCCACCCGCGCGGGCGGCGCCCTCGAGGCGGCCGTGCGCGCGCAGGAGGAGGGCCTCGTCGGGGCGGTCGGGATCACGGGGCACGGCCCGCAGGCGGCGACCACCCACCTCGAGGCGCTGCGACGGTTCCCGTTCGCCACCGTGCTCACCCCGCTGAACGCCGTCCTGTGGCGCGACGAGGCGTTCCGGCAGGCCTACGCGGCCCTCGTCGACGAGGTCCGCCGGCAGGACGCCGGTCTTCTGACGATCAAGACCGTGGCCCGGCGCAACTGGCCGGGCGCCGTGCCGGGCCAGCCGGTCGGCGACCGTCCGTACGCCACCTGGTACGAGCCGCTGGACGACCCGGAGCGGATCCGCGCAGCGGTGTCCTGGGTGCTCGCCCACGACGAGCTGACCGGCCTGGCGATGCCCGGCGACGTCCGGCTGCTGCGGCACGTCATCGCCGCCGAGCAGGACCGCGTCGACGTCGCCGAGGCCGAGCGGGTGCTCGCGCCGGACGAGGCGTACGCGTCGCCGTTCGTCGCCATGCCCTGGTAGCCGCCGTGCCCTGATGGCTGCATCCGCGCGGAGGGCGCCCGGGGGTCGCCCTCAGGGACAGCACCGGGGTCGATCCCTGATGACGGGCGCCCGCGGCCGGAGCAGGCTGGTCGCACCACCCGCCACCACCAGCACACCAGGAGATGCACCCATGGACGACGTCCGCCGCGCCTTCGCCCGCGCCGGCCTGTACCGCAGCGACGACCGCGTGATCGCCGGGGTCTGCGCCGGCCTCGGTCGCCGGGTCGGTCTCGACCCCTGGCCGGCCCGGCTGCTCACCTTCCTGCTCATGGTGATCGTCCCCGGCAGCCCGCTGCTGCTGTACCCGGTGCTCTGGATCCTGATGCCGAGCGCGAGCAGCGGCGTCACCGGCGCCGGTCCGGCGTCGACGCCCTGGCGCACCTGACCGACCCCGCTGGACGCCAGGAGCGGGCGCCTCCGTCTCCGGCGCGGCACGCCCACGTGTCGGGGGCGGCACCCGCGGGACGACCCGGGCAGACCGGACGTCCGCGGCCCTTGCCATCACCCGTCACAGGGCTCACTCTCGTGCGGTCATCGGGCCGTCCCCTCGGCGTCCCGCACCGCTGCGCGAGGAGCCCCCGCATGCGCGTCCCGGCCGGGCTGTTCGCCACGCGCGACGTCGACGACCTCATGGCCTCCACCGAGGAGGAGGGCAAGCGCCTCGAGAAGACCATCGGGCCGGTGGGCCTCACGGCGCTCGGCGTCGGGGCCATCATCGGCACCGGCATCTTCGTCGTCATCGGCGAGGGCGCGGCGGCGGCCGGGCCGGCCGTCGTCCTCGCCTTCGTCCTGGCCGCGGTGACGTGCCTGTTCTCGGCGCTGTCCTACGCCGAGCTCGCGGCCAGCGTGCCGGTGTCGGGCTCGGCGTACACCTACTCCTACGCCACGCTCGGCGAACTCGTCGCCTTCATCATCGGCTGGGACCTCGTGCTCGAGTACGGCGTCTCGGTCGCCGCCGTGGCGGTCGGCTGGGGCGCCAACGTCAACGAGTTCCTCGAGCCGGCGTTCGGGGTGCGCATCCCCGACGCGATCTCCACCTCGCCCGAGGACGGCGGCGTGTTCAACCTGCCGGCGGTCTTCATCGTGCTGGCGATCACGCTGCTGCTCGTGCGCGGGACGCGGGAGAGCTCGACGGTGAACACGGTCATGGTCGTCGTGAAGCTCGTCGTGCTCGTCTTCTTCATCGTCGCGGCGTTCACCGGCTTCGACTCCGGCAACCTCGAGCCGTTCAGCCCCGAGGGCGCCTCCGGCATCACGTCGGCCGCAGGCATCATCTTCTTCGCCTACATCGGCTTCGACGCGGTGGCGACCGGCTCCGAGGAGTCGAAGAACCCCGGCCGCGACCTGCCCATCGCCATCGTCGGGTCGCTCGTCATCTCCACCGTGCTCTACGTGCTCGTGGCCATCGCCGCCGTGGCGCTGGCGCCCGCGGAGCTGCTCGGCGACAGCGAGGCCCCGCTGGCCGAGGCGCTCAAGCAGGGCACCGGCCTGGCCTGGGCCGCAGGGTTCCTGGCCTTCGGGGCGCTCATCGCCATCACCAGCGTCGTCCTGGTGATCATGTACGGGCAGACCCGCATCTTCTTCGCCATGTGCCGTGACGGCCTGATGCCGAAGAGCTTCGCGGTCATCCACCCCCGCTACGGCACCCCGGCCCGGCTGACCATCGGCTTCGGGCTGCTCATCGCGCTGCTCGCGGCGCTGGTGCCGCTGAGCGAGATCGTCAAGCTCGTCAACATCGGCACCCTGTTCGCCTTCGTCCTGGTGAACATCGGCGTCATCGTGCTGCGCCGCACCCGGCCGGACATGGCCCGGCCGTTCCGGTGCCCGTTCGTCCCGGTGTTCCCGATCATCGGCATCGCGCTGTGCGTCTACCTCATGATCGACCTGCCGCCGAGCACGTGGGTCCGCTTCGTCGTCTGGCTCGTGGCGGGCCTGCTCATCTACGCGTTCTACGGCTACAGCCACTCCCGCCAGCGACGCCTGACGGCCTCGCAGCCGTCGTGAGCACGAGCGGCCGCCTGGTCGTCGGCTACGAGGGCGGGTCGACCGGCCAGGACGCGCTCGCCTTCGCCGTCCGGTGGTCCGCCGCCGGCGGCGACGAGCTCCTCGTCGTGACGGTGCACCCCGGTCCGGCCCCGCTCGGTGCCGGACGCGTCGACGTCGAGTGGGTGGCCTACGAGCGCGAGCAGGCCGACACCCTGCTGGACCAGGCCCGCACGCTCGTGCCCGAGGGCGTGCCGGCCCGGTACCTGCGGGTCGACTCGGGCTCGGCCGCGCACGGGCTGCACGACCTGCTCGAGGCCGACCCGACCGACGTCCCGCTCGTCGTGCTGGGCTCGCGGCGCACCCGCGGCATGCGCCGCACCTACCCCGGCACGACCGCCGAGCGGCTGCTGCAGGGCTCGCCCGCACCGGTCGCCATGGTGCCGTGGGGCTACGCCGACGCGCCCGGGAGCACGATCCGGCGGGTGGCGGTGGCCTTCGTCGACACGCCGGACGGGCACGCGGCGCTGCAGCACGCCGCGCGGATGGCCCAGCACCTCGGCGCCCGGCTGTCGGTGCTGTCCGTCGTCCCCGACACGCGCATCGAGCCGACCATCGGCGACCCGCACCAGTTCGGCGCGGGGCAGTCCGCCGAGTTCCGGCGGGCGCTGGACGACGCCCTGGCGACGCTGCCCCCCGAGCTGGCGGCCGGGGGCGAGCTGCTGCCCGGCCCCGTCGTCGACGCGCTGACCGAGCTGTCGCCCGACGACTGCGACCTGCTGGTGTGCGGCTCGCGCGGGTACGGGCCCCTGCGCAGCGTCCTGCTGGGCGGGGTGTCCTCGCGGGTCGTCCGGCACTCCCGCGTCCCGGTCGTCGTGGTGCCGCGCGGCGGCTGAGCGCAGCCTGCCGGCGGACGCGGGGCAGACTCCTGGTGACACCGGGTCCCGCCGGTGTCCCCGCCCGTCAGGAGCTCCCATGGTCCGCGCCGCCGTCGTCCACGAGGCAGGCGGCGAGGTCCGCATCGTCGACGTCGACCTGCCTGCGGAGGGGCCGGGCGAGGTGCGCGTGCGCATCGCGGCGGCAGGCGTCTGCCACTCCGACCTCTCCTTCACCGACGGGACGCTCTCCCCGTCCTGGCCGGTGGTGCTCGGGCACGAGGCCTCCGGCACCGTGGTCGCCGTCGGCGAGGGGGTCACGACCGTGGCGCCGGGCGACCGGGTCGTCCTCAACTGGGCGCCGGCCTGCCGCGAGTGCTGGTTCTGCACAGCTGGTGAGCCGTGGCTGTGCAAGACGGTCGAGCGGGCCGGCGCCAGCACCCCGCGCGGCGCCCTGCCGGACGGCACGCCGCTGCACGCCGCCCTGGGCGTCGGCGCCTTCGCCGAGCAGGTCGTCGTCCCGGCGCGCGCCGTCGTGCCGCTGCCGGACGGCGTCCCGCTGGACCTCGCTGCGCTGCTCGGCTGCGCGGTGCTCACCGGCGTCGGCGCGGTCCGCGCGACGGCGCAGGTGCAGCCCGGGCAGTCGGTGGTCGTCGTCGGCCTCGGCGGCATCGGCCTGTCGGCCGTCGCGGGCGCCCGGCTGGCCGGCGCTGACCCGATCATCGCCGTCGACGTGTCGGCCGACAAGGAGGCGCTCGCGCGCTCGCAGGGCGCCACCGACTTCCTCGTCGCGGGCGAGTCGCTGGCCCGCCAGGTCCGCCCGCTGACCGGCGGACGCGGCGCCGACCACGCCTTCGAGTGCGTCGGGCGGGCGGCCACCATCCGCTCGGCGTGGGAGGCCACGCGGCGCGGCGGGCAGTGCACCGTCGTCGGGGTCGGCCGGCGCGACGACCTCGTGACCCTGTCGGCGCTGGAGGTGTTCCACTTCGCCCGCACGCTGCGGTCGTCGGTGTACGGGTCGGGCGACCCGGACCGCGACGTGCCCGCGCTGTGCCGGCACGTGCAGGACGGCTCGCTGGACCTCGCCGCGCTCGTGACCTCGCGCGGCGGGCTCGAGGACCTGCCCGACGCGTTCGACCGGATGCGCCGCGGCATCGGCGCGCGGTCGATCGTGGTGCTCGACCCGGCCGCGGTCTGAGCGCCTACCGGCGCAGCAGCGCCGGCACCGCACTGGCCGTGAGCAGCAGCACCGCCACGCCGACGAGGTCGGCCGACACGTCGGCCCGCTCGGTCCGGGTGGTCAGGCGGGAGCGGATCCCGTCCAGCACGTCGACGAGCTCGTCCGCGGTCTCGGCGGTGTAGGACGTCCCGTCGGTGCCCTCGGCGATGTCGGCGAGCGCCTGCTCGTCGGCCGGCACCGGGACCTGTCCGGCGGGGGTCTCGAGGACCCCGTCCGGCGTCCCGTAGGCGATCGTGCTGACCGGCACGCCGGCGGACGCCGCGCGCTGCACGGCGTCGGTGACCGGGCTGCCGCCCGTGCTGCCGCCGTCGGTCAGCAGGACGACGGCGCCGACCGCCTCGCCGCCCCCGGACGACAGCGCGTCCAGCGAGATCTGCAGCGCGTCCCCGAGCGCGGTGCCGCCCTCGAGCTGGAGCGCGTCGAAGGCGTCGACGATGCGGTCGTGCTCCTGCGTCGGCGGGACGCGCAGCGTCGCCGTGGCGTTGAAGGTCACCAGGCCGACGTCGAAGCTCGCCGGCAGCTCGTCGACGAAGCCGGACGCCGCCGCCTTGGCCGCGGTGAAGCGGTCCGGCGGGACGTCCTGGGCGAGCATCGAGCTCGAGGCGTCCAGGGCGATGACCACGGTGGCCTGCTCGCGCCGCACCTCCCGCTCGGCCCGCGGCTCGGCGAAGGCGGTGGTCAGCGCGGTCAGGCCGAGGGCCAGCAGGCCCGCGACGACGTGCCGCAGGGGGCCGGCGCGCCGCGGGGCGGCCGACGGCAGCAGCGCGTCGCTCGTCCACGCGCGCCGCCGGCTGCGACCGCGCACCTGCTGCACGACGTACGCCCCGACGAGCGCCAGGACGGCCACCAGCAGGAGCAGGCGCTCGGGGGCGTCGAAGGAGGTCGGCCACGTCACCTCCCCAGTGTCCGGCCTGGGCGTGTGGCCCGCGTGAGGCGGGCTGCTGGACGCGGGGCGGTGGGCGGGTGTCTGGTGGCGGGGCGGGCGTGGCGCCCCAGGACTGTCGGAGGGTCGTCCTACGGTCCTCGCATGCGCCTGCTCCACACCTCCGACTGGCACCTCGGTCGCTCCCTGCACCGGTACGACCTGCACACCGCCCATGCGGCGCACCTCGACCACCTGGTCGAGGTCGTGCGGTCCGAGCGCGTCGACGCGGTGCTCGTCGCCGGCGACGTCTTCGACCGGGCGGTGCCGCCGGTCGACGCCGTCGCGCTCTACGACGACGCCCTGTTCCGCCTGCGCGACGCGGGCGCCCGCGTCGTCGTGACGAGCGGCAACCACGACTCCGCGTCGCGCCTCGGCGTCGGCGCACGGCTCGTCGACGCCGCCGGCGTCCACGTACGCACGCGCCCGCAGGGCTGCGGCGAGCCGGTGCTGCTGCGCGACGAGCACGGCGAGGTCGCGGTGCACGGCCTGCCCTACCTCGAGCCGGAGGCGGTGCGGACGCTGCTGCCGCCCGATCCCGGCGGTGCTGCCGACCTCCCGCGCGGCCACGCCGGGGTCCTCGGCCGGGCGATGGCGTGCGTGCGGGCCGACCTGTCCCGCCGGTCGGCCCGCTCCGTCGTGCTGGCGCACGCCTGGGTCACCGGCGGCGAGCCCAGCGACAGCGAGCGCGACCTCCGGGTCGGCGGGGTGGGCGACGTCAGCGCGTCGCTGTTCGACGGCATCGACTACACCGCGCTCGGCCACCTGCACGGTGCGCAGGTGCTGCGGCCCGGGCTGCGCTACAGCGGCTCCCCGCTGGCCTTCTCCTTCTCCGAGGCCGCCCAGGTCAAGAGCTCGTGGCTCGTCGAGCTCGACGCCGAGGGCCTCGGCCGCGTCGAGCGGGTGCCGGCGCCGGTCCCGCGGCGGCTGTCCAGCCTCACGGGCGCGCTGCCCGACCTGCTCCGCGACCCGGCCCCGACGGCGCAGGAGGACGACTGGCTGTCGGTCGTGCTCACCGACGCGGTCCGGCCGGAGGACCCGATGGCCCGGCTGCGCACCCGCTTCCCGCACGTCCTGGTGCTCGACTGGCAGCCGGCGGGCGCCGTGGCCGACGACCGCACCTACGGCGCGCGCGTCGCCGGGCGCGACGACCTCGCCGTCGTGACGGAGTTCGTGCGGCACGTCCGCTGCGGCGGGTCCGCGTCGCAGGCCGGTGCGGCCGACGACGACGAGCGGGCGCTGCTCGAGCAGGCCCTGGAGGCCGGCCGGCTGTCGGCGGTGTCCGCGTGAGGCCGCACCGCATCCGGCTGCGGGCGTTCGGCCCCTTCGCCGGCGAGGTCGAGGTCGACCTCGACGCCCTGGCGGCCGACGGCCTGTTCCTGCTGCACGGCGAGACCGGCGCCGGCAAGACGACGCTGCTCGACGGGATCGGCTTCGCCCTGTACGGGCGCGTGCCCGGCGTCCGCGGCAAGACCGGGCGCCTGCGGTCCGACCACGCCGACCCCGCGGTCCGCACCGAGGTCGAGCTGGAGGCCACCCTGGGCGACCGGCGCTGGCGCATCACCCGCAGCCCGGCGCAGGAGCGCCTCAAGGCGCGCGGCACCGGCACGACGACCGAGCAGGCCCGCATCCACCTCGAGGAGCTGCGCGCAGGGGAGTGGACGTCGGTCTCGACGCGGATCGACGAGGCCGCGGCCGAGCTCGACCCGCTGCTCGGCATGAGCGCCGACCAGTTCTTCCAGGTCGTCCTGCTGCCCCAGGGCGAGTTCGCCCAGTTCCTGCGCGCCGACAGCGGCAAGCGCGGTGAGCTGCTGCAGCGGCTGTTCGCCACCGAGCGCTTCAAGACCGTCGAGGACTGGCTGGTCGCGCGCCGCGTGGCCACGTCCACGAGCGTCACTGCCGCCCGTCACGAGCTGGCCGTCCTGGCGGCCCGGGTCGCGCAGGCCGCCGGTGTCGAGGCACCCGCGGCCGACGCGTCCGGGCCCGTGGCCGACGCGTCTGGGCCCGTGGCCGACGACTGGGGTCCGGCGCTGCTCGACGCGGCTGCCGCCTCCTGCGCGGACGCCCGGTCCCGGGCTGGGGCCGCGACCGCCGCCCGCGACGGCCTGCGCGCCGAGGCGGAGCGGGCCGCGCGGCTGCACGCGCTGCAGGAGCGGCGCCGGAGCGCCCTGGCCCGGCGGGCACGGCTCGACGACGTCCGCCCCGTGCACGAGGCCCTCGAGCTCGAGCTCAAGGCGGCCGCCCGCGCCGCCGAGCTGCTCGGCGTGCTCGACGACGCAGACGCGCGCGGGCGAGCCGGTGCCGCCGCCGGATCGGCCGAGGCGTCGGCCCGTGCGCTGCTCGCTCCGGTCGGGCTGGCCGTCGACACGGCCCCGGCGGGCCTGCGCTCGGCCGCCGACGCCGCGCGGCGCCGGGTCGGCCGGCTCGAGGCGCTGCGGGGCGCGGCGGACGCCCTGTCCGACGAG
>CAXTFU010000128.1:0-3418 GCA_964243385.1 uncultured bacterium
GTCTACCGCCTCGTGCGCACCGGCACGATCAGCGAAGACGGCGTCCGCAACTGGGAGATCAGCCCGGCCGGCAACACCCGCCTGTACGCCAAGATCAACAGCCAGACCACCAGGTCCGTCACGGTCGACGTCGCCCCCAGCGTCAGCATCGGCGTCACCCAGAGCGCCGGCACCTACCGCTTCACCGGCGTCGTGCGGCCAGCCCCCACCAACGAGTCCGGCCAGACCGTCACGCTGCTGCGCACGCTGCCCGGCGGCGGCGCCGCCCTGGTCGGCCGCGGCACCACGTCGCGCAGCGGCACCTGGCGCATCGACCGGCGCTTCACCGGATCCGGCACCTTCGGCTTCTACGCCGTCACGAACGCCACGGCGGACAACGTCGCCGGACGCAGCCGCGCCTACGGTCTGACCGTCTAGCCGCGGGTCACCCTCTCGGCTGAGGAGTGCCGCATCGTGCTCGCCGAGGACGGCGGCGGTCCCTTCTACGAGTACTGCCGTTTCGTGGCCTGACCTCGGGCGCGAACGTCGGAGCCGGTCACCCGAGGACGGGTGGCCGGCTCCCGGCGTTCGGCGACGTCAGGCCCACTTCCAGGTAGGGATCTTCGTCCCGAGCACGACCGGCGAGCACGCCGTGATGGTCACGCACTCGCGTGCCGCTCAAGCCCTGCTGAAGGTGTCCGGCAGCCGCCAGCAGGAGAACGGCACTCCCGCCGTGGACACCGCTCGGCCGACGCCTTTGGCCGTCGTGACCAGCCCCGTGCGTACGAGACGACAGCCAACGGCTGATCAGGAGCGCAGGCGGGCTGACCTGCGACGGTGCCCGGCACCAGCCGTCGGACCTCGTCAGCGCTTGACCCTCCGCCAACGGGAGCCTGCACCGTCGTCGCTGGCAGCGGTGACCGTCACCGCGCCTCGAGCAAGGAGCCGTGCGTGTTCAGCATCGGGCAGTTCTCGCTCCTCACCGGCTTGACCGTCAAGGCGCTGCGCTTCTACGACGAGACGGGGTTGTTGGTGCCGCACCACGTCGACCCGGCCTCCGGCTACCGCCGGTACAGCGCGCAGCAGGCCCGACGGGCCTCGACGGTCCTGGTCCTGCGACAGGCCGGGCTGCCGCTCGGGCTCGTGCAGCAGGTCGTCGACGCGCCGGAACGCACCCAGGCAGTGGTCGACCGCCACGAGCAGGAGCGCCTGGTCGAGCGGGTCCGCCAGGACGCAGCCCTGGCGCGGGCCCGCGCCGTCCTCGCGTCCTACGACGTGCCGCTGGAGGTGCGGACGCGCTCGGCGCCGCAGCAGCACTGGGCCGGCATCGAGCAGCGTCTCGACCTCGACGACGACCTCCAGTCGGCCGGACCGGACACCGACGCAGCCCTCGCCGAGCTGGCGGGCGCCCTGCAGGCTGCTGGCCACCCGCCGGTCGGCCCGTTCTGGACGACGGTGACGAGCGACGGCGGCGCCAGGGCGACGTTGACGCTGTGCTGGCCGGTCGAGCGGAGCCTCACCGGCAGCGAGCTGGCGTCAGAGCGCCCGGTCGTGCGAGGCACACTCCCTGCCCGACAGGAGGCGTACGTGCGTGTGGACGCCGACGACGGACTCGAGCCGCAGTTCGACCCCGACGTCGAGGACGGGGTCGAGGCGCCGGACGCGGGGACCGTCGCGGCCCACCCGGCGCTGCTGGCACTGCTCGAGCACCTCGACGCCGCGGCGGCGGACCTGTCCGAGCTGCGCCAGGTCGCGGTGCTGGACGAGGACGGGCTCCCGGTCGCGGTCGAGGCCTGCGTCACGGTCCCGGAGGTCGGCGCCGCGCCCGTCCGCAGGTGACCCGCGAGCCGACGGTGAGGCGGCGTCCGTCGACGTTCACGGGCGCGTGACGACGGGCTCGGTGACGGAGACGCCGACGCGCTGCAGGTCCAGTGCGCGTTGCAGGTCCTGTGCGCGTTGCAGGTCCTGTGCGCGTTGCAGGTCCTGTGCGCGCTGCAGGTCCTGTGCGCGCTGCAGGTGGTGCAGGTCGTGCCCGACGACGGTGGCGCCGGCGAGGGTGCTGCCGCGGCAGCGGTGCACGGCGGCCCACCGGTCCGTCCCGTCAGCGACGCAGGACGAGGTGCCCTGCTCGCGTGCGGCGGCGACCAGGGCGTGCACGATGCCGTGGTCACGACCCTGTCCAGCCCAGGGGGTCGTGCGCCGCTCCGGCTGCCCGTCACCGGGCTGCTGACGAGGGCGCTGCCCGGGGCCGGACGGTGCCCTCGTCGGCTCAGCCAGCGGCTGCGACCGCGCCGCCGGCGCTGCTCCCGAGGACCGCCGGTCGCAGGACGTCCTGGCACCACTGGCCGAAGCCGGTGCGGGACCGGGCCGGGGTCGCCCGCGTCGCGGCGGCGGGTGCGGTGAGCGCGGCCTCGTAGATGCCCTCGCTCTGCGCGGTGGTCATCGCCACCAGCCCCTGCACGCAGGCCCGGCTGAGACCGTGCCCGAGCATCCTGTCCGTGAAGTCCTGGTCGCTGACGTGCTGGTAGCGCACCGGTCGCTGCAGCACGCCCGACATGGTCTCGGCCATGCCCTCGGGTGTCAGGTGGTCGGGGCCGACGACCGGCACGACGTGCTGTCCGGTCCACGAGTCGTCGAGCAGCAGCGACGTGGCCGCAGCGGCGATGTCCGCGGTGGCGACCGTGCGCAGCGGGCGGTCCGCGGCGTTGGTCATCGCGAACGTGCCGTCGGCGCTGAGGGTGCGGACCTGGCCGAGCAGGTTCTCCATCAAGAACGGCGCCGCCAACGCGCGGTACCCCACACCGGTGCTGGCGATGAGCTCGTCCATGGCCATCGCCGCAGACAGGTTGCCGGCCTGCTTCGGCCATCCGTGACCGAGGCTGGTGACACCGACCACCCGCGCCACCCCGTGCTCGGTGAACGACGCACACGCCGGCCGCGTGGAGCGCAGGTAGTACTCGGTCACGTCCTCGGCCCGAAGGTCCGGCGGGACCACCCACAGCACGCTGTCGGCCCCGGCGAAGGCCCGGGTCAGCACATCCGGCTGCAGGCGCGACCCGCTGACGACCTGCACCCGCTCGCGTACCTCGGGGCCCAGTCGTGCGGGATGGCGGACGACGACGCGCAGCTGCTCGTCGGTCGTGAGGAGCCGGGCCAGGACCTGACGGCCGATCTGGCCGGTGGGAGTGGTGAGGACGATCACGGGACCTCCGGGGTCTGGGGGCTCCAGCACCGCTCCTCCGCAGGCAGATTATCGCCGGAACCGCCAAGAAGGTACCAACGATGTTCCACGGAGAGCAAGCGACTGCTGTCGCCGGTCCGACCCTCGACCCCTCGTGGATCAGCGCGTCGTCGGTCGCCGACGGCGTGCCCAGGCATCCGCGGCGTACGTGAGCACAGCGACCCCTGCCAGGCTCCCGACGAGGACCAGCGTTGCGCC
>CAXTFU010000128.1:3428-12242 GCA_964243385.1 uncultured bacterium
CGCCCACGAGCCAGAGTCCGCTGTCGTCGTTGGCTGCCGCGTCGACCGACCAGGCGGTCGTGAAGGTGAGCGGCACGACGGCGAGCGCGAGCCCAGGGCGTCGGCGCAGGCCGGCCGCGAGGGCCAGCGCCCCGAGGGACAGCCCGCAGCCGAGCACCTGCCACGCCTCGTACGGCCCGCTGCTGGCGCCGGTCGCGGGGTCCTGCTGGTACTCCTGGTCCCAGGCCAGCCAGCCTCCGTGCGTCGCCAGCGTCAGGGTCGTCAGGAGCAGGGCGAGGAGCCAGGCCTGTCGTGTCCAGTGGAGGCGGTCGTCGTGTCCCATGCGCAGATGCTCGTCGCCCGTCGTCCGGGCCGCCTGAGTACGACTACCTGGGCCCCGCTGCAGCGCCGGCAGGCGGCCAAGATGCCTCCACGCGCCAGGCGCACCGGACCGCACGCATCCGCGCCGAGGCAGCGCCAGCCGTCGGTCAGTCGGTGACGTGCGCGCCGTCCTCCAGCCCGACGAACAGCTGGTCGCCGTGGTTGTCGGTGCCGGGCACGTACCGGTCCTTGACCACGCGCGCTGTGAACTGGCTCCCGTCGTCGCAGCGCAGCATCATGGACCCTCCCGTCTCGTGCGGTGCGCGGCCGAAGCCCCACGCGTTGGGGCCGTCGCAGCTCGTCCACTCGAACGTGGCGCGCACTGGCCCCCAGGTGTGCGAGGTCCAGAGCTCCTCGGCCGACCCGACGTCCGCGGCGAAGGAGACCTCGAGCTCGGCGAAGCCGAACAGGTGCCGGTCCGGCAGGACCAGCTGGATGGGGCCGGACAGCCGTGGCTCCCCGGCCTGCCGCACCGGAGCTGCGCCGCCGGTGCCGGGCGAGCGCCGCGGCTGCGCCGAGCCGCGGGCTCACCAGCCGGCGGTCACCGGCTGCACGGCCACCGGCTCGGGGCTGAGCGCGGCGGCGACGCGGGGGAGCGCGGCGCACGCCTCGTCCGCAGCCTCGCGCAGGGCGACGGGCAGCTGGCGGGACCCGCCGAGCTCGCCGCTGCGGCCGCGGGCCTCGAGCACGTCGCACTGGGCCGCGAGCTCGTCCGCCCCGAGGTTCGCGGCCGAGCCCTTGAGCTGGTGCGCGGCCCGCTCGAGCCGCTCGGCGTCGCCGTCGGACAGCGCGTCCTGCAGCTCGTCGAGCAGGCCCGGCAGCCGGGTGGTGAACGACGTCAGCAGCCCGGCGAACAGGGCCCGCTCGTCGTCGTCGGCGTCCCCGCCGAGCTCCGCGATGCGGGTGCGCACCGACGTCTCGAGCGACGAGCGCTCGGTGACCTGCTCGCACGGCGACCCCCGCAGGGGGCTGCGCAGCGAGGCCTCCAGCGCCTGCGGGCGCACCGGCTTGGTGACGTAGTCGTCCATCCCGGCCTCGTTGCAGGCCCGGCGGTCCTCGAGCAGGACGCTGGCGGTCACCGCGACGATCCGCGGCTGCCGCTGCTGCGGGATCTCGGCGCGGATCGCGCGCGTCGCCTGCAGGCCGTCCATCTCCGGCATGTGCACGTCCATGAGCACGACGTCGTAGTCGACCGCGCGCACCGCCGCGACCGCCTCCGCGCCGTTGCCGACGGTGTCGACGTCGTGCCCGAGCCGGGCGAGCAGGCGCTGCGCGACCTGCTGGTTGACGGGGTTGTCCTCGGCGAGGAGCACGCGCAGGCGGCGGGCGTCCGGGACGTCGGTGCGGCGCCGGTCCTCCCCGGGAGCCGTCGGCGCGCCGTCGGGCAGGTCGAGCGCCTCGAGCAGCCGGCTGCGCAGGGCGGCGCTGCGGACCGGCTTGGTGAGCACCGCGTCGAACAACGAGCTGCTCTCCGGCGTCACGCGCCAGTGGACGCTGGTGAGCAGCAGCAACGGCATCGCCCGGGTGCTCGGCGTCTCGCGCAGGGCCCGGGCCAGCGCCTCGCCGTCCGCCCCCGGCATGTGCATGTCGAGGACGGCCGCGTCGAAGCTGCGCCCGCTGGTGATGCGGGTGAGCGCGTCGAAGGCCGAGGCGGCCTGCTCGCACTGCACCCCCCAGCCGGTCAGCTGCTCGCTCAGGACCCGCCGGTTCGTGGCGTTGTCGTCGACGACGAGCACGCGCCGGCCGCGCAGGGCGCCCTCGTCGGGCTGCGGGGGCACCGCGCGCTGGTCGGTCACCCGGGGCAGCTCGACGGTGAACACGAACGTCGTCCCGTGCTCCGAGCTGCTCTCGACGACGAGGGTGCCGCCCATCGCGTCGGCGAGCCGGCGGCTGATGACGAGCCCGAGGCCCGTGCCGCCGTAGGTGCGGGTCGTCGACGAGTCGACCTGGGAGAAGGCGTGGAACAGCCGGTCCATCCGGTCCGCCGGGATGCCGATGCCGGTGTCGCGCACGGCGATGCGCAGCCGCACCGGCTGCCCCTCCGCAGCAGCCGCAGGCGCCCCCTCGGCGGTGACCGTCACCGCCACCTCGCCGGTGGCGGTGAACTTCACGGCGTTGCTGAGCAGGTTCGCCAGGACCTGCCGCACCCGCGTCACGTCGCCGCGGACGACGGCCGGCACGTCGGCCGCGACCTGCCCGGTGAGCTCGAGGCCCTTCGCGCTCGCGGCGAAGCCGACGAGCGAGAGCGCGCTGTCCAGGCAGGCCGTCACCTCGAACGGTGCGTCGTCGAGGTCGAGCTGCCCGGCCTCGATCTTGGAGAAGTCGAGGATGTCGTTGATGACGTGCAGCAGCGCGTCGCCGCTGTCACGGACGGTCGCGGCCAGCTCGCGCTGGTCGTCCTGCAGGTCGGTCTCGAGCAGCAGGCCGGTCATCCCGATGACGGCGTTCATCGGGGTGCGGATCTCGTGGCTCATCGTGGCGAGGAACGCGGCCTTGGCCGCCACGGCCGCGACCGCCTCGTCACGGGCGCGGGTGAGCACCGCGACGGAGGCGTTGACCGCCTCGGCCATCTCGGCCAGCTCGACCGGCCCGCGGACCTCGGCCGGCTCGCTGAGCGCCCCCGCCGCCAGGCGCCGGGCCGCACTGGTCACCTGCGCCACCGGACGGGTCACCGAGCGGCCGACCCACCAGCTCGCCCCCGCCGTGAGCAGGGTCCCGGCGAGCATCCCGGCCAGCACGAGCAGGCGGGTGTCGTCGGCGCTGCTGTCGCTGCGGCGCTGCAGCGCGGTGAGCTCGACGTGCTCCTGGTCGACGAGCTCGGCCAGCTGGCGGTCGATGGTGCGCATCGTCTCGCGGCCGCGGTCGGTCGTGACCACCTCCTGCGCCGCGGCGAACCCGCGGGTGCGCCGCAGCTCGATGGTCGTGCGCATCTCGCGCAGCAGGGAGCCGACCTCGAGCCGCAGCGTGCCGTAGTGGCCGCTGGTGTCGTCGAGGTCGTCGGTGACCACCTGCAGCGCGTCGAGGTCGTGGTAGACCCGGCCCACCGCGGCGCGGTACGGCTCGAGGTAGTAGTCCCTGCCGGTGATGAGGTAGCCGCGCTGGCCCCGCTGCGCGTCCTTGAGCGTCACGCTGAGGGCCTCGATGCTCTCGACGGCCTCGAAGGTCTGCTCGACCTGCTCGCGCTCGGCGAGCATCGTCCCGATGCGCAGGTAGGCGCTCGACCCGACGAGCAGGACGGCGCTGACCGCCAGCACCGAGGACAGCGCGAGCAGCCGCGGCACCGTCCAGCGCAGGCGCGTCCGGGAGCCGACGCTCCGGACCATCACCAGGTCGGCACGGCCGGCGCCGTGGCGGCCAGCGCGCGCTCGATGGCGCTGCACAGCGCGCTGATGACGACGGGCTTGGTGAGGTACACCGCGCCGAGCGCCTGCCCCGCGGCGATGTCCTCCGGCAGGACGCGGGCGCTCAGCAGCACGGCCGCGACGCCGGCGAGCTCGGGGTCGGCGCGCATGCGCTCGAGCAGCTCGAGGCCGCTCAGCCCGGGCATCGAGACGTCCGAGACGAGCACCTCCGGCGCTCCCTTGTCGGCGAGCAGGACGAGCGCCTCCTCGGCCGAGCCCGCGCCGAGCACGCGGTGGCCCGCCGTGACGAGCCGCCGCTCGAGCAGGGCACGGATGTCCTGGTCGTCCTCCACCACGAGCACGCGCGCCACGAAGACCCCGATCGTCTGGCCGCCGCGGTCCGGGACCGCGGCGCGGGGTCCCCAGCGGACCCCTCGCAGCACCCATCGGCGGACGGGCCGACGACCTGAGCGGTGCGGGCCCGACGGCTGCGCCGGCTCAGCCGGTGCCCTTGGCCCCCGGGACGAGCGCGCGGACGAGCTCCAGCACCCGGTGCGGCACGTCGCCGCGGGGGCGCAGCACCGGCGAGCTGCCGCCGCGTCCGGCCGACATGGCGTCGACCGTCTCGAGCAGCGCCTGCGCCGCGTCGAAGCGGGGCGTCCAGCCGAGCTCGGTGCGGGCGCGGGTGGTGTCGAGCAGCGGCGTCTCGCGGCCGATGTCGACCCAACCGGGGTCGGTCGGCTGCACGTGCAGCCGCCAGGTGAGGTCGACGAGCGCCCGGGCGAGGAACGCCGGGACGGGCACCTGCCGCGCCCCGAGGACGGCCGCCAGGGTCGGCGGGTCGAGCACCGGCTCGGTGGCGATGTTGAACGCGCCGGTCACCGGCGTCGTGCAGGCCATGACGTAGGCGCGGCCCATGTCGGTGGCGTGCACCACCTGGAAGGCGAGCCGGTCGATGGCGGGCACCACGGGCAGCAGCCCGCGCCGCACGAGGCGCTGCGGCACGAACGGCCCGAGGAAGTACCGGGCGAGCTCGCTGGCCGCGTCGGCCTGCAGGACCACGCCCGGGCGCAGCCGCACGACCCGCCGCTCCGGGTGGTCGCGCTCGAACCGGTCCAGCATCCGCTCGGCCTCGGCCTTGTGCCGGCTGTAGGTCGACGTGCTGATCCCGCCGGTCGGGTGGTCCTCGCGCACGCGCGGCGACTTGGGTCCGGGCGAGTAGGCGCCGACCGACGAGGCGTGCACGAGCGCGGGCACGCCGGCGGCGGCGACGGCCGCGAGCACCCGGCGGGTGCCCTCGACGTTCACCCGCCGCATCTCGTCCGGGTCGTGCGCCGGCTGCAGCAGCCAGGCGAGGTGGACGACGACGTCCGCCCCGCGCAGCAGCGGGACGAGGTCGGTCTCGGCGACGTCGGCGGTGTGCCACTCGACGCGCGAGTCGGGGGAGGTGGGCAGCCGGCGGGCGAGCCCCACGACGGAGCTCACCTCCGGCGTGGCGAGCAGCTGGGGCAGGAGCTGCGAGCCCACGTTCCCGGTGGCCCCGGTGACGACGATGCGCATGCCGGGTTCGTCCCCGCGCGGGCAGCGGGCAACCCGTCCGTGCGGATCGAGGTCGGCCCGCAGCGGTCAGCCGGCCGGGGTCAGCAGGCCGCAGGACGAGCGGACGGCGGCCTCCACCCGGCCCGGCGCGGCGGGCAGCCGCTGCGACCGGGCGGCGCCCGAGGACGGCACGACGGTCAGCACGAGGTCGGCCTGCGTCGGGACCTGCCCGGCCCGCACGCGCTCGCAGTCGACCGTCGCCATGACCCAGGCGGTGACCGGCAGCTCGCGCAGCGACGGGGCGGCCGCGGTGTACGACGACAGGCCGACGCCGTCGAGGCGCACGTCCGTCATGCTCGTGCGGTCCTCGCGGCCGGCCCGCCCGACGATCGTGGCCTCCGCCCCGATCCGTCCGCTGCCGGGCTCCAGGCCGTAGACGACCGCCAGGTCGCCGCGCAGGGAGACGCCCGCGGGCGCCGCCTGCGCCGGCTCGGTGCCGGGCGCCGTCAGCGAGCGCCCGCCGGCGGCCGCTGTCGCGACGGCCAGCGCCAGGACGGCACCTGCGACGAGCGCCCGGGGCGGACGGCGGGGCGGCTCGTCGGGTCCGGCGACCAGCAGGTCGCCGTCGGGGACGCGCGGCTCGCCGGGGTCGACGACGCGGACCTCCGGGACGGGCACGCACCGACCGTAGCCCCGGCGCGGGCCGCCGGCCGTGCGGGAAGGGGGCTCAGCCGGCGAGCTCGGCCACCACGACCGACTCGGCGTCGAGCGTCACGGTCGCCTCGCCGAGCTCGGCGCCGGGCGCGCTGGCGAGCAGCACGTCGGCTGCACGGCCGGGCACCGGGACCTCGAGCCGCTCGCCGCCGAGGTTGCACACGACGACGACCTGCCCGCGCCGCACGACGAGCCAGCGCGCCTGCTCGTCGACGGTGACCGCGACGTGGTCGCGCCGGCCGTCGGACAGGTCGAGCCGCGCACGGCGCAGGGCGATGAGGTCGCGCGTCCAGGCCAGCAGGGCGGCGTGCCGCTCCTGCTCCGGCTCGGACCAGTCGAGCGTGCTGTCGCGGAACGTCTGCACCGACTGCGGGTCGGGCACCTGCTCGGTGCTCCAGCCGTGCGAGGCGAACTCCGCCCGGCGGCCCTTGCGCACCGCCTCGCCCAGCTCGCCCTCGTGGTCGGAGAAGAACTGCCACGGGGTGCGGGCGCCCCACTCCTCGCCCATGAAGAGCATCGGCGTGAACGGCGAGGTGAGCACGAGCGCCGCGCCGACCTGCAGCAGCCCGTCCGACAGCGTCGCCGAGATGCGGTCGCCGATCGCGCGGTTGCCGATCTGGTCGTGGTCCTGCAGGTAGACGACGAACCGGTGCCCGGGCACGGTCGACGGGACGGGCCGCCCGTGCACCCGACCACGGAAGCTCGACCAGGCGCCGTCGTGCAGGAACACGCCCGTCAGCACCTTCGCGAGCGCCGGCAGGCCGGCGAAGTCGGCGTAGTAGCCCGACGTCTCGCCGGTGAGGTTGCTGTGCAGCGCGTGGTGGACGTCGTCGGCCCACTGGCCGTCGAGCCCACGGCCGCCGGCCTCGCGGGAGGTGACCATCCGCGCGTCGTTGAGGTCGCTCTCGGCGACGAGGAACAGCGGCTTGCGCAGCTGCGCGCCGAGCGCCTCGACCTCGACCGACAGCTCCTCGAGCAGGTGCGTCGCGCGCTCGTCGACGAAGGCGTGCACGGCGTCCAGGCGCAGCCCGTCGACGTGGTAGTCGCGCAGCCACATCAGGGCGTTGTCGAGGACGTAGCGGCGCACCTGGTCCGAGCCGGGCTGGTCGAGGTTGACCGCCGGTCCCCACGGGGTGTGATGCGCCTCGGTGAGGTACGGCCCGAACTCGGGCAGGTAGTTGCCCGCCGGTCCGAGGTGGTTGTAGACGACGTCCATCACGACGCCGAGGCCGCGGGCGTGGCAGGCGTCGACGAGGCGCTTCAGCCCGTCCGGACCGCCGTACGGGTCGTGCACGGCGTACCAGGCGACGCCGTCGTAGCCCCAGCCGCGCTCGCCGGCGAAGGCGTTGCAGGGGAGCAGCTCGACCGCCGAGACGCCGAGCTCGACGAGGTGGTCGAGCCGCTCGACCGCCGCGTCGAAGGTGCCCTGCTCGGTGAAGGTCCCGACGTGCAGCTCGTACAGCACGCTGCCGGGCAGCGGCACGCCGCGCCACGAGGCGTCCGTCCAGGCGAACGCGCTGTGGTCGACCACGCGGGACGGGCCGTGCACGCCGTGCGGCTGCCACGCCGAGCGCGGGTCGGGGCGGGGGTCGCCGCCGTCGAGCACCAGGGCGTAGTCGGTGCCGGGTCCGCCGACCTCCGCCGTCCACCAGCCGTCGGACAGGGGGGTCATCGGGGTGCGCCCGCCGCCGGTCTCGACCTCGACCGTCTCGGGGAGCGGCGCCCACACGCGCAGCGTCGTCATGCGCCGCCCGTGCCCGGTGCCGGCGGCTCTACGCCGTGACCTCCGGCATGCCGGACCGTCAGACCCGCGTCAGGACCGTGACCGGGAAGTCCGCGAGCAGCTCGGCGAGGCGGATGCGGCCGCCGTCGCGCTCGGCGCCGGTGAGGACGTCGACCCACCGGCCGGCGGGCAGCTCGACGGCGTCGTCGCCCCAGCCGTGCCGCTCGACGTGCAGCGCCCGGACCGGTGCCACCGTGACGACCTGGTCGCCGCGGACGAACGCCACCGCGCGCGCGCCGGCGTCGAGCGGCGCGTACGAGCCCTCCGCCAGGAACGCCTCGGGGCGGGCACGACGCGTCCGCAGGACCGCCGCCACGAGGTGCAGCTTCGCGGCGCCCGACTCCTCGACCGGCGGCACAGCGCTGTCCTGCGTGCGCAGGATCGAGCGGCGGACGTCGTAGTCGACCGGGCGCCGGTTGTCGGGGTCGACGAGCGACAGGTCCCACAGCTCGGTGCCCTGGTAGGTGTCGGCGACGCCCGGCACGGTCAGCTGGACGGCCTTCTGCGCGAGCGCCGTCGCGTGCCAGGCGGGTGCCAGGCGGGCGGCGAAGGCCGCGACCTCGTCGGTGATCCGCTCGTCACCGACGACGCCCCGCACGAACCGCTCGACGGCCTCGTCGAAGGCGGGGACCGGATCGGTCCAGGTCGTGCGGTCCTTGGCCTCGCGGGTCGCCTTCTCGACGTAGGCGACGGCGCGGTCGGCCGACAGCGGCCACGCGCCGAGCAGCGTCTGCCACACGAGCTGCTCGGTGGCGGCGTCGGGTCCGGCCGGGCTGCGGTGGTCGTGGGCGAGCGCCTGCCAGCGGGTGACGGCGTCGCCCCACTCGACCGGGCACTCGGCGAGCAGCACCAGGCGGGCGCGGACGTCCTCCGAGCGCTTGGTGTCGTGCGTCGACAGCGTGGTCATCGACGTCGGCCAGTCGGCCTGGCGCGTGGCGTTCGCCTCGTGGAAGGCCGACAGCGGCAGGCCGAAGCGGCCCGGGTCGCCGCCGACCTCGTTGAGGGCGGACAGGCGCAGGTAGCGGTAGAACGCGGTGTCCTCGATGCCCTTGGCCATGACCGGGCCGCAGGTCTGCT
>CAXTFU010000129.1:0-12202 GCA_964243385.1 uncultured bacterium
CCCGGTGCTGCTCGACGCCGCGGTCGCCCGCGAGCTGGCCGCTGCGGTCGGCGCCGCTGTCGACAACGCCCGCCGGCACGGGGGCGGGGCGGCGTGGCTGCTCGTCGAGGACGAGCCGGACGGCGTCACGGTGACCGTGCGCGACGACGGCCCGGGTGTGGCGGAGGGCCGCCTGGCGCAGGCGGCGCGGGACGGCCGGCTCGGCGTCGCGCAGTCGATCCGGGGCCGCGTCCGCGACCTCGGCGGGACGGTCGCGGTGCACAGCGCGCCCGGACAGGGCACGGAGGTGGAGCTGCATGTCCCACGGAGCGGTTGAGCCGGACGGGCCGCTGCGCCTCGTCGTGGCGGACGACCATCCCATCTGGCGCGAGGCCGTCGAGCGCGACCTGGTCGCGGCCGGCCTGCTCGTCGTCGGGACCGCCGGCGACGGCGCCAAGGCGGTGCGCGTCTGCGCCGCCACGCAGCCCGACGTGCTGGTCTGCGACCTGCAGATGCCCGGGCTGTCGGGCGTCGAGGTCGCCCGGCAGGTGTCGGGCACGACGAAGGTGCTCGTGCTGTCGGCCTCCGGCGAGCAGCAGGACGTCCTCGACGCCGTCAAGGCGGGTGCGAGCGGCTACCTGGTGAAGTCCGCGACGGCCGCCGAGCTCGTCGACGCCGTCCGCCGGACCGCCGCCGGGGACGCCGTCTTCACCCCCGGCCTCGCAGGCCTCGTGCTGGGGGAGTACCGCCGCACCGCCGACGACGACGCCGCGCCGAAGCTGACGCCCCGCGAGACCGAGGTGCTGCGCCTGGTGGCCAAGGGGCTGACCGCGCGCCAGGTGGCCGAGCGGCTCGGCCTGTCCCACCGCACCGTCGAGAACCACGTGCAGAACACGCTCACCAAGCTGCAGCTGCACAACCGGGCGCAGCTCGTCCGCTACGCGGTCGAGCAGGGGCTGGCCGACTGAGCCCCGGCGTGCGGCTCGGGCGCGACGCACGCCACAGCCCGCGCCGCCGGTGCGCGGCGGCGCGCGACCTACGGTGGACCGGTGCCCATCCCGCTGCCTCCGCGAGCGCCGGCGGTCGCGCCCGGGCACCGCGGCACGTCCTGAGCGGCGGGCCGGGCGCGGCGCAGTTCCTGCTGCTGCTGGTCGCGGGCGCCGGCGCGGGCCTGATCGGCAGCGTCGCGGGGCTCGCCTCGCTCATCAGCTACCCGGCACTGCTCGCGACGGGGCTGTCGCCGGTCGCCGCCAACGTGACGAACACCGTCGCCCTCGTGTTCAGCGGCGTCGGCTCGGCGCTCGGCTCGCAGCGCGAGCTCACCGGCCAGTCGTTGCGGCTGCGCCGGCTCGGCGTCGCCGCAGCGGCCGGCGGGGCAGTCGGGGGAGGCCTGCTGCTGCTCACGCCCGAGGGCGCCTTCGAGGCGGTCGTCCCCGTCTTCATCGCGGTGGCGAGCCTGCTCGTCCTGGTGGCGCCGTCCCCGGACGAGATGGCCGACGCGGCGCCGGGCGTCACCGGCCGGCTGCTCACCGCCGGCATCTTCGGCGTCGGGATCTACGGCGGCTACTTCGGCGCGGCCGCCGGCGTGATGATGATGGCGATGCTGCTGCTCTCGACCCGCGAGAGCACCGTGCGCGCGCTGGCCGCGAAGAACGCCCTGCTCGGCATCGCGAACGGGGTGGCGGCGCTCGGGTTCGTGCTGCTCGGGCCGGTGCGGTGGAGCGCGGTCGTCCCGCTCGCCCTCGGCTTCCTGGCCGGCGGACGCCTCGGCCCCGCGGTGGCGCGCCGGCTGCCCGGACGGCTGCTCAAGCTCGGCATCGCCGTCGCCGGCCTGACCCTGGCCGTCGCCCTCGGCTGGGACACCTGGGCCTGACCGGCGCGCCCGCGCCCCGCGCCGCCTACGCCGGACCGGCGGCGTCCGGGTCGTCGGCCTGCCAGCCGCTCGCCCGCTCGACGGCGCGCAGCCAGCGGGCGTGGCTGCCGTCGTCGCGCACGCCGGGGGTGGGGTCGAAGCGGGCGTCGAGCTGCCAGGTCTCGACGAGCTCGTCGGTCGACGACCACACGCCCGTGCCGAGGCCGGCGAGGAAGGCGGCGCCGAGGGCGGTCGTCTCGAGCAGCTGCGGGCGCTGCACCGGCACGCCGAGCTGGTCGGCCTGCAGCTGGCACAGCAGGTCGTTGGCGGACGCACCCCCGTCGACCTGCAGCAGCGGCACCTCGAGGCCGGCCTCGTCGGTCATCGCGTCGACGACGTCGCGCACCTCGTGCGCGATGGCGTCCAGCGTGGCGCGGGCCAGGTGCGCGCGCGTCGTCCCGCGGGTGATGCCGAGGATCGTGCCGCGGGCGTCCGGGTCCCAGTGCGGGGCGCCCAGGCCGGTCAGGGCGGGGACGAACACGACCCCGTCGCTGTCCGCGACGGTGCGCGCGAGCGCCTCGACCTCCGCCGCGCTGCCGAGCACCTGCAGCCCGTCGCGCAGCCACTGCACCGCAGCGCCGGTGACGAACACGGCGCCCTCGAGCGCGTAGACGAGCTCGCCGCCGGGCTCCATCCAGGCGACCGTGGTGAGCAGCCGCTCCGACAGGACGGGCTCGCGGCCGGTGTTGACGAGCACGAACGAGCCGGTGCCGTACGTGCACTTGCTGCGGCCGGGGTCGTAGCAGCCCTGGCCGAACAGCGCCGCCTGCTGGTCGCCGGCGAGCCCGGCCACCGGCAGGTCGAGGCCGAGGAACGAGCGCGGGTCGGTGCGGCCGAGCTCGCCCCAGGTCGGCACGACCTCGGGCAGGGCCGACCGCGGCACGCCGAACAGCTCGCACAGCTCGTCGCTCCAGTCGCCCGTTCGCAGGTCGAACAGCAGCGTCCGGCTGGCGTTCGAGGCGTCGGTGACGAAGCGCCGTCCGCCGGTGAGCCGGGCGACGACGTACGCGTCGACGGTGCCCACCGCGGTCTGGCCGGCGCGGACGCCCGCCCACGACGCCTCGTCGTGGGTCGACAGCCAGCACAGCTTCGTCGCGGTGAAGTACGGGTCGAGGCGCAGGCCGGTGAGCTCGGCGACGCGGGCGCCGTGGCCGTCCTGCTGCAGCTGCTCGCACAGGGCGCTCGTGCGGCGGTCCTGCCAGACGACGGCGCGCCGCGGGGCGGCCAGGCTGCTGCGGTCCCACAGCACGGCGGTCTCGCGCTGGGTCGTGACCCCGACGCAGGTCACGCCCTCCGCCGGCCCGCTCGCGAGCGCCTGCCGCGTCGCGGCGAGCACGGCCTGCCAGATCTCCTCCGGCTCGTGCTCGACCCAGCCGGGCCTTGGGAAGTGCTGCGGGAACTCCTGGTAGCCGCGCGTCAGGACCGTCCCGGACTCCGAGACGACGAGCGCCGTGACCCCGGTCGTCCCGACGTCGAGCGCCAGCACGCTCACGGCGCCGCCGACGGGTCGGCCGGCCGGTCGCCCGACCGGCGCCGGTCCTCGAGCGGGGTCGGCTGCACCGACCGGCTCGGGAAGCCCTCGAGCGGTCCGCGCTCGTCGCGGTCCCACTCGGGGAAGGTGAGGTCGGTCTGCAGGTACACCGCGAGCAGCTCGGCCACGGCGCGGACGCCGTCGAGGTGCGTGCGCTCATGCCCGTGGCTCGAGTCGACCCCGAAGCCGACGAGCGCCGTGCGCATCTCGAGGCCCGCCTCCACCGCGGACGCGGCGTCGGAGCGGTAGTAGCGGAAGACGTCGCGCGTGTACGGGATGCGGTGGTCCTCGCACAGGGCGAGCAGCTTGCGGCTGAAGTGGTAGTCGAACGGCCCGGTCGAGTCGAGCAGCGCGATGTTCACGCGGTCCTCGCGCGACTGCTGGCCGGCGGCGACGACGGCGTTGTCGACGGCGACCATCTCCGCGACGTCGGTGTCCAGGCCGTGCGTGGCGCCGTGGCCGACCTCCTCGGCGATCGTCACGAGCAGGTGCGCCCCGACCAGCGGGATGACGTGGTGGTCGGTGAGCGCCTTGAACGCGCCGAGCGCCGCGGCGATGCCGGCCTTGTCGTCGAGGTGGCGGCTCTTCACGAAGCCGGCCGGCGTGAGCTGCGGGTTCGCGTCGAGCGCGACGAAGTCGCCGACCTGCAGGCCGAGCTCGCGCAGCCCGGCGGCGTCGTGCACGTGCTCGTCGACGCGGACCTCGACGATCGGCCAGCCCACGCCCTGCGTGTCGACCTCGTCGCCGTACTGGTGGCCGCTGCTCTTGAGCGGCAGCACCGTGCCGGTGAGCACCTGCCCGCTCGTGTCGGTGAAGATCGTCACGTGCGCGCCCTCGGAGAAGCGGGCGCTGTGCGTCCCGAGCTGGGTCACCTCGAGCCGGCCGTTGTCCTTGAGCCGCGTCACCATGCAGCCGATCGTGTCGGCGTGCACGACCACGGCCCGGTCCGGCCGTGACCGCAGCCCGGACAGCGTGGCGTTCAACAGGCCCCGGCGGGTGACCGACAGGTCCATGCCGAGCGCGGAGATCTGCTCGCCGATGTACTGCACGACCTCGTCGGTGCGGCCGGTCGGGCTCGGGATGCGCAGCATGTGCAGCAGCACGGTCGAGACGTAGTCCATGTCGATCTCGAGACGGCGCGGGACGATGGGGTCCTCGCCGGCCCGGTGGCTGCGTCGCGTCACCGGTGCGTCGCCGGCCGGCCGCTCTCTGACCTCCGAAGGACGTGGGAGTCCGCGGTCTCCGGGAACAGCAGGTCGACGAAGCGCTCGGCGGTCGGCTGCGGGGAGTGGTTGGCGAGGCCGGGTCGCTCGTTGGCCTCGATCAGGACGTGGTCGGGGCCGGCGACGTCGGGGACGAGGAAGTCCAGGCCGGTCACCGGGATGTCCAGCGCGCGGCTGGCGCGCACGGCGGCGGTCACGAGGGCAGGGTGCAGCGAGGCGGTCACGTCGTGGATCGTGCCACCGGTGTGGAGGTTCGCGGTACGGCGCACCTCGAGCTCCTCGCCGACGGGCAGGACGTCGTCGAGCTCGTGGCCGTGCGCGCGCACCGTCGCCTCGGTGCCCTCGTCCATCGGGATGCGCGACTCCCCGCCGGTGGCCGCCTCGCGGCGCCGGCTCTGCGCGACGACGAGCTCGCGCACGGTGCCGCGGCCGTCGCCGATGACGGACGCCGGACGGCGCACCGCCGCCGCGACGACCGCGTGGTCGATGACGACGACGCGCAGGTCGGCGCCCGGCACGAGCTGCTCGAGCAGGACGTCCGGGCAGTACGACCCCGCGACCGCGACGGCCCGCTCGAGCTCGGCGGGGTCGGTCACGCCGACGGTGATGCCCTTGCCCTGCTCGCCCCGGGCGGGCTTGACGACCAGCTCGCCGACCTCGGCCAGGAACGCGGCGTCCTGCTCGTCGCCGGTGGCGGTGCGGCCGCGCGGCACCCGCAGCCCCGCCTGCTCCAGGATCCGGCGGGTGACCCGTTTGTCGTCGCAGCGCGACATCGCGACCGCGGTCGTCATCTCCGACAGCGACTCGCGGGTGACGATGCTGCGCCCGGCGTGCGACAGCCGCAGCTCGCCCCACTCGGCGTCCAGCACCTCGACGGAGATCCCGCGCCGGCGCGCCTCGTCGGCGATGATGCGCGCGTACGGGTTCAGCCGCAGGTAGTCGGCGCCCGGGGGCCCGACGAACAGCCGCTCGTTGATCGTGTTCTTGCGCTTGAGCGCGAGCACGGGCACCCGGACGAAGCCGACGCGCTCGTACAGGCTGATCGCCTTGCGGTTGTCGTGCAGCACCGACAGGTCCATGTAGGAGCGGCCCTGCGCGGCGAAGTGCTCGGACAGGGCGCGGGTGAGGTGCTCGCCGACGCCCGCCAGCCGGCTCTGCGGGTCGACCGCGAGGCACCACAGGCTCGTCCCGCCCTCGGGGTCGCCGAAGGCCGCGACGTGGTCGACCCCCGTGACCGTGCCGATCACCCGGCCGGTGCCGGGCTCCTCGGCGACGAGGTAGGAGAAGACCGGACCGCGGGCGTTGCCGAGCAGCAGGGCCGGGTCCGCGCGCAGCATGCCAGCGGTGGCGTAGACGGCGTTCACCGCCTCGGCGTCGGCCAGGTCGGCCAGCGGGCGGACGACCGCGGCGCTGCTGCGGCCCGGGACGTAGGCCCCGAGGTCGAGCCGGTAGGTGTGCGACGGGTCGAGGAACAGCTCCGTGGGCGACTGCGCCACCAGCACGTGCGGCTCGCGCGGGTAGATGCAGATGTCGCGCTGCCCGCTCTCCTCGCCGCGCAGGGCGGCGCGCAGCCGCTCGGGCGAGGTGAAGGTCTGGCCGAAGACGATCCGCCCCCAGCCGCACTCGAGCACGACGTCGGGCACGACGCCCTCGGGCAGGTCGGTCGACAGCCGGTGCCAGCGGGTGCTGAAGTCGCCGCCCGCCCGGTCGAGGTTCACCGTGCGCGGCCCGCGCTCACCGGCACGTCCGCTCGCCGCAGGGCCGGCTCACAGGCCGCGACCCTGCAGCCACATCTCGAGCAGCGCGAGCTGCCACAGCGGGTTCCCGCCGAGCGGGGTCAGCGAGCTGTTCGGGTCGGCGAGCAGGCGCTCGACGACCTCCGGGCGGAACAGGCCGCGGTCCTTCGCGGCGGGCGCGGTGAGGGCGTCGCGCACCCGGTCCAGGAACCCGCCCTCGAGGTGGGTCAGCGCGGGCACCGGGAAGTAGCCCTTGGGCCGGTCGATGACCTCGCTCGGGATGACCCGCCGCGCGGCCTGCTTCAGCACGCCCTTGCCGCCGTGCGCGAGCTTCAGCTCGGGCGGGCACTGCGCGGCCAGCTCGACGAGCTCGTGGTCCAGGAAGGGCACGCGCGCCTCGAGCCCGAAGGCCATCGTCGTGTTGTCGACCCGCTTGACCGGGTCGTCGACGAGCATCACCTCGGTGTCCAGGCGCAGCGCCCGGTCCAGCGGGGTGTCGGCGTGCGGACGGGCGAAGTGCTCCTCGACGAAGCGGCGGCTCTCGTCGGCATCGGTGTGCCAGTCGGGGCTCAGCAGCGCGCGCACGCCGGCGTCGTCGCGGTCGAAGAACGCGCCCGCGTACGTGCCGACCGGGTCGTCGGCGCCGAGCATCGGCGGGTACCAGTGGTAGCCGGCGAACACCTCGTCCGCGCCCTGGCCCGACTGCACCACGCGGACGTGCTGCGAGACCTCCTGCGACAGCAGGTAGAACGCCACGACGTCGTGGCTGACCATCGGCTCGGCCATGGCCGCGACCGCCCGGTCGAGCGCCGGCAGGACGTCCTGCGGCGGCACCCGCAGCTGCATGTGCTTGGTCTCGAAGCGCCGGGCGATGACGTCGCTGTACTGGAACTCGTCGCCGCTGCGGCCGCCGACGGCGTCGAAGCCGATGCTGAACGTGCGCAGGTCCTGCTGGCCCTGCTCGGCGAGCAGCCCGACGACCAGGCTCGAGTCGACGCCGCCGGACAGCAGCACCCCGACCTCGACGTCGGCCACCATGCGGCGCCGGACGGCCAGGCGCAGGGCGTCGAGCACCGCCTCCTCCCAGTCCTCGGCCGACCAGCCGGCCTTGGCGGGGTCGCGCGTGTACGGCGGCTGCCAGTAGGTGCGGTCGCGCGTCGTGCCGTCGGCCTCGATGACCCGGACGGTCGCGGGCGGCAGCTTGCGCACGCCGCGCAGCACCGTGCGGGGCGCGGGCACGACGGCGTGGAAGCTCAGGTAGGAGTGCAGCGCGGCGCGGTCGAGCTCCGTGTCGACCCCGCCGCCGGCGAGCAGCGCCGGCAGGGTGCTCGCGAAGCGCAGGGCGCCGGACACCTCGGCCAGGTAGAGCGGCTTGATGCCCAGGCGGTCGCGCGCCAGCACGACCCGTCCGCTGTCGCGCTCGACGATCGCGCAGGCGAACATGCCGACCAGGTGGTCGACGAAGTCCTCGCCCCACTGAGCGTAGGCCTTGAGGATGACCTCGGTGTCGCTGCT
Source organism: uncultured bacterium (assembly GCA_964243385.1). Classification (GTDB taxonomy): domain Bacteria; phylum Actinomycetota; class Actinomycetes; order Mycobacteriales; family SCTD01; genus SCTD01. Next base: position 7,897 of record CAXTFU010000129.1, read on the forward strand.
GCTGAAGAACCGGTGGCCGTGGCCCAGCAGCTCCTCGCGCAGCGCCGGGTAGTTGTAGACCATCCCGTTGAAGGCGATGGTGAGCCCCAGCTCGGCGTCCACCATCGGCTGCGCCCCGTGCTCGCTCAGGTCGACGATCTTGAGCCGCCGGTGCCCGAGGGCGACCCGGCCGGCCGACCAGACGCCGGAGCCGTCGGGCCCGCGGTCGTGCATGGTGGCCGTCATGCGCGCGACGGCGCCCACATCGGCCGGCTGGCCGTCGCGGCGCACCTCGCCGCTGAACCCGCACACAGGCGTCCCCTGTCGTCGACTGCCACCGTCCCTGCGCGCTCGGTCCGGCGCTCAAACGCGATGGACGGCACGTGAACACGTGTGCAACACGCGGGTCAGCCGGGCCCCTCCAGCGCGCGGACGACGGCGTCCCGCACGGCAGGATGGGCGCATGAGGGTCTGGTACGACGGCGAGTTCTCGACGACCGCTCCGGAGATCGGGCTGGTGTCGCTGGGGGCCGTCGCGGAGGACGGCCGGGAGTTCTACGGCGTCTCCACCGAGTTCGACCCGGCCGCGGCGCACCCGTGGGTGCAGCGCAACGTGCTGCCCCAGCTGCCGCCTCCGGGCGACCCGGCCTGGATGACCCGCGTGCAGCTGCGCGAGGCGCTGCTCGAGTTCCTCGGCGACGAGCCGGTGCTCTGGGCCTGGTACGGCGCCTACGACCACGTCGCGCTGTGCCAGCTGTGGGGCGCGATGCCCGAGCTGCCCCGGGCCGTCCCGCGGTTCACCCTCGACGTGCGGCAGCTCTGGGAGCACCTGGGCCGGCCGCCGCTGCCGGCCCAGCCGTCGGGCCTGCACCACGCGCTCGACGACGCCCGGCACGTGCGGGTGCGCTGGGAGGCGCTGGCCGAGCGGGCCTACCGGCTGGGCCTGGACGTCTGAGCCTCGACGTCTGAGCCGTCCGCGGGCGAGGGGCCGCGAGCTCGGGCCCGTCCGCCCGCGAGCTCGGCGGGCCACTACTGTGCCCCCGACTCGACGACGCGGAGGACGCAGTGCGGATCGGTGTGCTGACCGGTGGGGGCGACTGCCCAGGGCTCAACGGCGTGATCCGGGCGGTGGTCCGCAAGGGCACCGAGGTCCACGGGCACGAGTTCCTGGGCTTCCGCGACGGCTGGAAGGGCCCGCTCGAGGGCCTGACGATGCCGCTGGACGTCGACGCGACGCGCGGCATCCTGCCCCGTGGCGGCACGATCCTGGGCAGCAGCCGCACGAACGTCATGAAGGTCGAGCACGGCATCGAGCGGGTGCGCGACAACCTCGCCGCCGCCGGGGTCGACGCGCTCGTGGCGATCGGCGGCGAGGACACCCTCGGCGTCGCGACGCAGCTGGCCGCGGCCGGCCTGAACGTCGTCGGCGTGCCGAAGACGATCGACAACGACCTGTCGGCCACCGACTACACCTTCGGCTTCGACACCGCGGTGCAGATCGCCGTCGACGCCATCGACCGGCTGCACACGACGGCCGAGTCGCACCACCGCGCGCTCGTCGTCGAGGTCATGGGCCGGCACGCCGGCTGGATCGCCCTGCACTCCGGCATGGCCGGCGGGGCGAACGTCATCCTCATCCCCGAGCGCCCGTTCGACATCGACGAGGTCTGCGCCTACGTCGAGCAGCGCTTCGAGAAGGAGTACGCGCCGATCCTGGTCGTGGCCGAGGGCGCGGTGCCCAAGGAGGGCAGCATGGCCACCCGCCCGGGCGAGCTCGACGCCTTCGGGCACGTCCGCCTCGGTGGCATCGGCCAGCTGCTCGGCGACGAGATCGAGCGGCGCACCGGCAAGGAGGCGCGGGCCACGGTGCTCGGGCACATCCAGCGCGGCGGCACCCCGACGGCCTACGACCGGGTGCTCGCCACCCGCTTCGGCCTGCACGCCGCCGACGCCGTGCACGAGGGCGACAGCGGCGTGATGGTGGCGCTGCAGGGCACCGACATCGTCCGGGTGCCGCTCGAGGAGGCCACCCGCGAGCTCAAGACGGTGCCGGTCGAGCGCTACGCCGAGTCCGAGGTCTTCTTCGGCTGAGCCCCGCCCGGGCCCGGCAGCACCCGGCTGCCGGGACCCGCGCCGGGCCGGTAGGGTCGACGAGCGTGACGGCACTGCTCGAACCCCCGGACCTGGACCACTGGCGCACGCTCACCGCCAAGCAGCAGCCCGCCTGGCCGGACCCGGCCAAGCTGGCCGAGGTCTGCGAGACGCTGCGGCACGTCCCGCCGCTCGTGCAGCCCAGCGAGTGCGACGTGCTGCGCGAGCGCCTCGCCGACGTGGCGCGCGGCGAGGCCTTCCTGCTGCAGGGCGGCGACTGCGCCGAGACCTTCGACGCGAACACCGCCGAGGGCATCCGCGGCAAGGTCCGCACGCTGCTGCAGATGTCGGTCGTGCTGACCTACGGCGCGAGCGTCCCCGTCGTGAAGGTCGGCCGGCTGGCCGGGCAGTACGCCAAGCCCCGCAGCGCCGACGTCGAGGCCGCGACCGGCCAGCCGTCGTACCGCGGCGACGCCGTGAACGACCTGCACGGCGACCGCACGCCCGACCCGACGCGGCTCGTGCGGGCGTACGCCAACAGCGCCGCGACGATGAACTACATGCGCGCCATGGCGACCGACGGCAGCGCCGACCTCGCTGCCGTGCACGACTGGAACACCGCCTTCGTGCAGGCGAGCCCCGCTGGGCACCGCTACCAGGAGCTCGCGACCGACATCGAGCGGGCGCTCGCGTTCATGCGCGCCTGCGGCCTGGACCTCGAGCGGATGAGCGAGACGCACGGCGTCGAGCTGTACGCCAGCCACGAGGCGCTGCTGCTCGACTACGAGCGCGCGCTGACCCGCCTCGACGAGCACGGCAAGGCCTACGACCTGTCGGCGCACATGGTGTGGGTCGGCGAGCGCACGCGCGACCTCGACGGCGCGCACGTCGACCTGCTGTCGCGCATCTCGAACCCGATCGGCGTGAAGCTCGGCCCGACGACGAGCCCCAAGACGGCCGTGCAGCTCTGCGAGCGGCTCGACCCGGCGCAGCAGCCCGGGCGCCTCACCCTCGTCTCGCGCATGGGCGCGGGCAAGGTCCGCGACGTGCTGCCCGACATCGTGCAGGCGGTCGAGGAGCACCGCGGGCCGCGCAGCGTGGTGTGGGAGTGCGACCCGATGCACGGCAACACCACCGAGACGGCGAACGGCTACAAGACGCGGCACTTCGACGACGTCATGGACGAGGTCCGCGGCTTCTTCGAGGTGCACGCGGCGGTCGGCTCGTGGGCCGGCGGCGTCCACGTCGAGCTGTCGGGCGACGACGTCACCGAGTGCCTCGGCGGCGCCCAGCAGCTCACCGACGCCGACCTCGCCGGCCGGTACGAGACGGCCTGCGACCCCCGGCTGAACACGAGCCAGGCGCTCGAGCTCAGCTTCCTGGTGGCCGAGATGCTCCAGGAGCGCCGGGGCTGAGCCCCGTCCCTAGACCGCCGGGACGAACGGCGCGCTGGCGGTGGTCCCGCCGGACGTCGCGACGACCTCGTGCGGCCCCGGCTCGCCCGCCGGGTCCTGCGCGGTGAGCTGCGCGGTGAAGCTCCCGCCGTCGTCGGCGACGGCGACGGCCTCGCTGCCCGTCGGCTGCCCCGTCGGGCCGAGGTAGCGCACGACGACCTCGGCGCCGGGCGCGAAGCCGGTGCCCCGCACGTCGAGAGGGGTGCCGTTCGGCCCGGTGGACGTCGACAGCGCGAGCGTCGCGGTCGCCGTCGGGCTCGGGCTGGGCGTGGGCGTCGGGCTCGGCGCGGGCGGGGACAGCTCGGGCAGCGGCGGCGCCGGGACGACCACCACGGAGGTGTCGGGGCGCTGCTCGGCCACGGTGGCCGGGGACGGCAGCGCCGACGGGGGCGCCGGCGGCGGGCTGAGCAGGACGACGCCGGGCGGCAGCGTCCCGTCGGCGCCCGCCAGCGCCTCGGGCTCCTCGCGGCTGCTCGTGACCAGGCCGATGCCGACCCCGGCGAGCACGGCGAGCACGACCGACAGCGCGACCAGCAGCGGGGACAGCGCCCGTGCCGGCGGGGCGGCGGGAACGGGCTCGACGACCAGGGGTGCGGCCGCGACGGCAGCGGCCGGGGTCGCAGCGGAGCCGAGCAGCTGCCGGGCCAGCGACTCGACCCGCAGCAGGACCGCCGAGCGGACGTCGTCGGGCAGCGGGACGACGGTCAGCCCGGCCAGCAGGCGGTGCACCTGCGCCTGCGCCTGCGTCGTCGACCGGCACGCCGAGCAGGAGTGCGCGTGCC
>CAXTFU010000130.1:0-12184 GCA_964243385.1 uncultured bacterium
GACCCGGAGTTCGGCTACCGGTTCATCACCGACGAGCTCGCCGTCCAGGGCCTGCCAGCCAGCCGGAACCGAGTCCACCGGCTGCAGCCAGCAGCGGCTGTTCTCGGTCCACTCCCGCAAACGCGGCCTGCACCGCAAGCCCGGGCCGCCCGTCCACGACGACCTCGTCAAGCGGACGTTCACCGCCCCGCAGCCCAACCAGCTTTGGCGGTCACTGTTGCCTCAGTAGAGCACCGAGGCGTTCCGCTGGGGTGTCCCAGTCCAGGACCTTGCGAGGTCTGGCGTTGAGCTCGTCAGCGACAGCTTGCAGGGCTGCGGCTTCGTGGAGCCGGAGGTCGCTGGCTCGGGAAGTACTGGCGCAGGAGCCCGTTGGTGTTCTCGTTGCTGCCTCGCTGCCAGGGTGAGCCGGGATCGCAGAAGTAGACGGGCGTCTGCGTGGCCGCGGTGAAAGCAGCGTGTTGAGCCATCTCCGCGCCCTGGTCCCAAGTCAGACTCCGGCGAAACTGGGCAGGCAGGTCGCGGACGACGTTGACGAGGCTGTCGCGAACTGTGTCGGCGTCGCGTCCGGCGCCGAGGTGGCCAAGGAGGACGAAGCGCGAGGAGCGTTCGACCAGCGTTGCGATGGCCGACCGGCCGGTGGCGCCGATGATGAGGTCACCTTCCCAGTGCCCAGCGGTGCTGCGATCTGCAACCTCGGCGGGCCGGTCGGCGATCAGCGTCATCACCTCGACGAACCGCGGCCGGCGGGCGTCAGGGGCTCGATGGGGCTGGCGGCGGCTCCGGCCACGTCGCAATCGCGGCTGCAGGTCGCGTTGCAGCCGACCGCGAGCGTGGACGTAGATCGCCTGGTAGATCGTCTCGGTGCAGCCGCGCATCTCGGGACAGTCCGGGAAGTCCTTGCGCAGCCGATGGCTGATCTGCTGCGGCGACCACTTCTTGGACAACCAGGTCTGGACGTACTGGCCCAGCAGCGGGTGCGCAAGCAGCTTCGCCTGCCTCGGACGCTGACGCCGGGCCACCGACGCCCGGTGCGCAGCGTGCGGCAGGTACCCCTTGGTCGAGAAGGTTGCGCCTCAGCTCGCGGCTGACTGTCGACGGTGACCTGCCCATCCCCAAGCCGATCGCCCGGATCGACAACCCACTCCGGCGAAGATCACGGAGGTGCTCACGCTCGACGAGACTCAGATAGCGGGGGTGGATGACGGCCTCGACTGCCGTGAGATCCACTTGCCCACCCAGGACGCCGACCGTGCGCGAGGAGGTCACGACGCCCGATCCTGGGCCAGGTGGGTAGCGGACGGTCCGACCGTCGGGATGGACACGACCGCGGAGCATGATCGCGATGCCCTTGTCCCAGTCCGCCGCCGAGCGCTTGTCAGCGCCCACCTGCCGGGCTGCGTCACCGCGGGTCAGGCCCTGCTCTCGGAGCCGTAGGAACTCCTGCTTTCTGGGGCTCACCTGCCGGGTCTTGCTGGTGAAGATGCCCGCCTTGTGCGCCCACGAGTAGCACGTGACCGCAGGAGAACCGAGCGCTGCGGCAGCCGCCTTCACGTTGTGGAGCTGGCCCAGCAACCGGAGGAACTCCGCCCGCTCGGCATCGGTGTAGATCCGCGGCGTCCGCCGTCGCATCGTCAGACCCGCGTCGCGAAGCCACGTGTAGGCCGCGTCGGCATCGACTCCGCTGGCAAGTGCTGCCGACCTGACCGTGCCACCCCTGTCGAGCAGGTCGAAGAACTGTCGCTGCTGCTCGCCCGTGTACTTCGGCCCTGGCATCGCATCAACTCGAGTAGGTATTGCGACGACTGCTGGAACTCAAGCGGTCGGGTGCTCGGTGATGTCGGTCAGCCACAGCACATTCGGCGCTGATGCGGTGGACTCGCGCAGGACCACGTCGTCGTGCACCGGCGGGCCTGGCGTGCGGGACAGGCCGCGCTTGCGGGAGTGGACCGACCACAGACGCTGCTGCGTGCAGAGCCGGTTGACGCGGTTGCGCGAGGCCCTCAGACCCTGTTCGGCGAGCTCGTCGGTGATGAACCGGTAGCCGAACTCCGGGTCGTCGTGGTGGATGTCGATCGCCGCGTTGATCAGGTGCGCGTCGTCCCAGTCCCGCTGGCTGACCGGGTCGGCGCGCCACTTGAAGAACGCCTGCTTGCTGATACCGAGCACCCGGCAGGTCACCGCGACAGGGACGCCGTCGGCGGCGAGGTCAAGGACCAGCGGGTACATCATTTTGGGGGACGTCGCGGGCGAAGTAGGCGGTCGCGCGGCGCAGGATCTCGTTCTCCTGCTCGAGGCGCTGCGCCTTCTTGCGCAGCTCCCGGTTCTCCGCCTCGAGATCACCACCGCCGGCGGTGGCGGCTCCGGTCGGCGAGGAGCTGCCGGTGCGTCGGTCCTCCCGGTCGGCGATCTTCAGCCAGCGGGCCAAACAGGACTCTGACACCCCGAAGCTGTGCGCGACCTGCGCGATCGACTGGTCGCCCCGGCGGGCGACAGCGATCACGTCGCGTCGGAACTCGGGAGGGAAGGGCTTGGGCACGGTGCTGATCCTTCCAGCGAGGCCGCAGCCTCACAGGCAAGGAGTCAATCGAAGAACCTTGGGCGGTCCCCATCGTGCACACTGCAAGACCTGACCGCAGCATGCCGCGCAGGCGCAGGACGAGTGCACCGCCAAGCGAGACGAGCCGACGAGCCAGGAGCCGTTGTTCTGGCACGTCGCCCTGTCGTCATACCCGTCAGGTTGCAGCAGTGATCGGGCGTCCTACGTGCGGTACGCCGGCCGGTCGGCGTCACGCCCCGGAAGCCGAGATGGGCCCGCTCGTCACGGCCCGATTGCTGCATGAGGTGCAGCGAACGGTCGATAGACCTCGTCAGGACGGGGCCTCGATACGCGTCGGCGGATCCGTCCTCGACCGCTCTGGCTCCTACATCGCACCAGCACTGCTCACCGACGTCAGGCCCGGGAGCGAAATCGCGACGCGTCAAGTCTTCGGCCCCGTCGTCACCGTCCAGAGCGTCACGGACGAGGCCATGGCCATGGCCAACGACGTCGACTACAGCCTGGCCGCATCGCCTGGAAAGAGGCACGTCATGCTTGCGACTCGGCACCGCGACCGCCTAACCGCTGCCCTTGAGGCTCGTCACCGCCCAGGAGCCGCCGCGGCTGGGTCGGCCGTGCCCGCTCGACCGGCGCCATGCGCAGCAGGCACACCATCGACAGCGTGAGGGACACGGCATCGGCGACGGACGCGCCGGTCGGGCCGGTATGTGCGGCGGCTCAGCCCAACGCCCGATCGAGGTTGACGGCGGCGCTGATCAGCGAGAGGTGGGTGAAGGCCTGAGGGAAGTTCCCGAGCTGCTCGCCGGTCAGGCCAATCTGCTCGGCGTACAGGCCGATGGGGCTGGCGAAGGTGAACATTTTCTCCAGCGCAAGCCGTGCCTCCTCGAGGCGCCCGGTGCGGGTGAGCGCTTCTACGTACCAAAAGGAGCAGATCGAGAAGGTCCCCTCCGCTCCTCGGAGCCCGTCGGGGCTGGCCAGCGGGTCGTACCGGAATACCAGCGTGTCTGTGACGAGCGCCCCCTCGATGGCGGCGAGTGTGGAGGCGAACCGGGGGTCGGTCGGCGCCAAGAACTTGACCATGGGCATGAGCAGCAGCGACGCGTCCAGGACCGGCTCGCCCGGCGACTGCACGTAGGCGCCGAGCTCGGGGTTCCAGCCGTCCTGCTGGATGGCCTCGAACGCCTCGTCGCGGGTGCGTTCCCACGAACCGATGTCGCCGGGCAGTCCTCGCTGGCGGGCCATGCGGATCATCCGCTCCAGGGCCACCCAGCACATGAGCCTGGAGTAGGTGTGGATCCGGCGCCCGGACCGGACCTCCCAGATGCCCTCGTCGGGCCGGTCCCAGTTGTCCTGCAGCCAGGCGACGACCTGCCGCAGGCTCTGCCACGAGTCGAGGGAGATGCCTGGGCCGTACTTATTGAACAGGTAGATCGAGTCGATGAGCTCGCCGTAGATGTCGAGTTGCAGGTGGTCCGCGGCGTCGTTGCCGATCCGGACGGGCGCCGAGCCGCGGTGTCCGGTCCAGTGGCTCAGGACCTGCTCGCCGCTGGTGGACTTGCCGTCGATGTCGTACATGACCCTCAGCGGCCCGTCACTACCGTCGCTGTCGGCGAACCGCTGTGTCAGCCAGCGCATGAACGCGTCAGCTTCGTCGGTGAATCCGAGTTGCAGCAGGGCGTAGAGCGAGAAGGCGGCGTCGCGGATCCAAACGTATCGGTAATCCCAGTTGCGGCCGCCGCCGAGCTCCTCGGGCAGGCTCGTCGTCGGGGCGGCGACGATGGCACCGCTCGGCTCGTGGGTGAGCAGCTTGAGCGTCAGCGCCGAGCGTTGGAGCGTCTCGCGCCACCGTCCCGCGTAGCGGGATCTCGACAGCCACCCGCGCCAGAACGCGACGGTGCTGGCCGCGAGCTGCTCCGGATCGGCCGGCGGCGGGTCGGTCCCGGCCTGGTCGCCAGTGAGGACGTCCAGGACAAAGGCGACCGTCTGCCCCGCCGTCAGGTCGAAGTCGGAGCATGCGCCGCCCGTTCCGTCCTCGTCGACCGGCATCGAGGCGGTGAGCACGAGCGTCAGGTCCGGCCCCGCGAAGCGCAGCCGCCCGTCGTGCCGGACGGTGATGTCGTGGGCGCCGCGTCCGTAGTCGAAACGAGGAGCGATGTCCACGCGCATCCGCATGGAGCCGCGCACCGCGGTGACCCGACGGACCAGGCGCTGACGGTGGTCGGGGTCGGACGCTTGCAGCACGGGCATGAAGTCCTGCACCTCGACGAGCCCGGACGCCGCGAGGAAGCGAGTGACGAGGACGTTCGACTCCGGCAGGTAGAACTGCCGGCTCGTCGCCTCCTCGGTGGGGGCGACGGTCCAGTGCCCGCCGTCGACATCGAGCAAGGCCCCGAACACGCTCGGTGAGTCGAAGCGAGGGCAGCAGAACCAGTCGATGCGGCCGTCTCGGCCGACGAGCGCTGCCGTGCGCAGGTCGCCGACCAGACCGTGCTCCTCGATCGCAGTGAAGGCGTCCGGTGTCGTCATGGGAAGCCAGGCCCTTCGTCGGCGACGTCGGTCAGATTCATGTCCGCTCCTATCTACCGCATCGGTGCTCGAGGAGCCGCCCTGGCCGTCCTGCGGCGGCCGCGGTCATGGCTACGGGGAAGCCCAAGGACGCGCCGGACCCCCACAGCACGGTCCCGGCCAAGGCCGCCGGGACGTCACCAGAGCACGGCAACGCCATCGACGCCGCCCGCGCCGCCGGCGTCCGCGCCGTCGCCTACACCTCCCTGCCGAACCCGGCAGCGGACAACCCCGCTGTCGTCGCCCAGGACCACCGACAGACCGAGGCGCTTCTGGCGGCGAGCGGCCTGGAGTGAACGCTGCTGCGCAACGCCCTCTACAGCGAGTACCGCATCCCCGAGGCCAAGGCGGCGCTCGGCTCGGCTCCCTGCCGCACAACCATGGCCGGGGGCGCACCGCTTACGTCTTCCGCGAGGACTGCGCCGCTGCCGCGGCGGCCTGGCTCGCCGGCGGCGACGAGCACGCCGGGCGCACCTACGACATCACCGGCCGCGAGCTGCTCGGCGCCGACGACCTCGCGCGCGCCTACGCCGCCGCCGGCGGCTCACCCGTCAGCGCGCAGGACCAGCCCGACGACGCGTTCGTCGCCGGCCTGACGGCCGCCGGACTGCCGCCGGAGGTCGCCGCGCTGCTGACCTCGTTCGGCGCGGCGATCCGAGACGGCCACCTCGACCAGCGATCGACCGCGGTCCAGGACCTCACCGGCGGGCCGCCGCGCACGGTCACGCAGGTGCTCAGCAGTGCCCTGTAAGCCGGCCGGGCGGCGGCGCGCGCGGTGACCCGGGCGGACACTCAGACCCGGATCCGGCCGGCCACAGTCGTGGTGCTGGGGGCGCTGAGCGCGTTCGGGCCGCTGTCGCTGAACCTGTACCTGTACCTGTACCTGTACCTGCCCGGTCTGCCGCAGCTGGCCGACGATGCGGGGCCAGCGCCTCCGCCGCCCAGCTGACGCTCACGGCCTGCCTGCTCGGGCTCGCCGTCGGGCAGCTGATCAGGCGGCCGTGGAGCGACGCCGTCGGGCGCCGCCGGCCGCTCCTGATCGGCGTGCCCGGGCTGCAGGAGGCCGTCGCTGGGCTGATCGCCGACGGGTCGCTCGTGGAGGACCGGGGCAGGTGGGTCCTGGCCGAGGCGCGGCGGGTGGAGCTCCGGCGTGCGTTTCTGCTGCTCGACCCCTCCGCCGCCGCCGCCGTCGTGCGGGCCGCTAGAAGGTGGCACGACGCGTACGGCCGGCCGGGAGTGACCCGCGCGGCGGGCACGGACGCCGCGGTCTCCGCCCTGCGGTAGCCGGGCCGGCCGCCTGACGGCGGGCCCGGACCTTCAGCGGGCCCGGCGCCTTCAGCCCGGCGTCTCGCCGGATGCTGCCACGGCCCGGGTCCACGGTCGTGTCCGGTTGTTCGCGACGCTGACCCGACGAGGGCCACCGCCCGGCGGACTCCGCACGGATAGGCGGTGTCGTGCGCGCCACCCGCATGATCTTCTCTGCTGCGATGGCTTTGACGTCGGGCCGCCGTCGGGCGTTGCAGGCCGACCCAGACGAAGCCGTCGGCGATGGCGGCGGCGGCCTCGGCCGCCGACTTGAGCGGCAACCGCCCAGGCTTTCGACGGCCGGACTGTAGACGGCGCAGTCGCCGATGACGCGCTCCGCCCCGCCGGGCACCGCCGGCTCATAGCCAGTCATGCGAACACCGTCAGCCGCCGACGTGGATGCCGGGCCGGCGGCCGGGGTCGGGCTCGACCTCGCGCAGGATCTCCCGGACGACGGGCGCGGTGTCGCCCCGTCCGAGCAGCAGGTAGCGGAACAGGTGCCCGAGCGGGTTGCCCTCGGCCCACTCGAAGTGGGCCTGCGGCAGCTCGCCGGTCGCCTCGCGCAGCGCCAGCAGGACCGCGGCGATCGCGTTCGGCACCGCCGGGCTCTCGACCCGCAGGACCCGGTGGCCGCCGACGTCGAGCCCCCGCACGTGCAGCACCTGGCTGAACGCGGACGGGTCGACGACGTCGACCTCGAGGAACAGCACGTCGGCGTTGCCGGGCAGCGGGTTCATGCCGCGCTGGCCGGCCTCCTTCGCGGCGTACTCGGCGGCGTCGCCGGCTTGGCGCTGGTTGGCGATGACGTTCAGGCGCCCGTCCAGGCTGAGCGAGTCGGTGACGAAGCGGCGTGCCGTCGCGTCGAACTCGATCGCGTCGGCCCGCAGCTCGGTCGTGCGGGACACGCGTGAGACCAGGCTGACGGCGATGACGCCGACGATGAAGGCCGCCGAGATGGCGATGCCGTCCGGCGCCTCGAGGACGTTCTCGAGCAGCGCGTACGCGAGCACGGCGGTCAGGACCGCGCAGCCGGTGGCCGCGCCGCGCTGCCGCCGCCGGGCGGCCGTGATGCAGACCGCGATGGCGCCGGACACCATCATCGCCAGGATGCCGGTGGCGTAGGCGCCCGCCTGGGCGTTCACGTCGGCGCCGAAGGCGATCGTGATGCCGATGCTCAGGGCGGTGTAGACGAGCACGACCGGGCGCACCGCGCGTCCCCACTCGGGCGCCATGCCGTACGACGGCAGGTAGCGCGGGACGATGTTGATGAGCCCCGCCATCGCCGACGCGCCGGCGAACCACAGGATCGCGATGCTGCTGACGTCGTAGGCGGTGCCGAAGGCCTCGCCGAGCTCCTCGTGCGCGAGGTAGGCCATCGCCCGGCCGCTGGCCTCGCCGCCGTCCTCGAACGCGGCCGGCGGGACGAGGACCGTCGTGATGAACGAGGTCGCCAGCAGGTAGACGCTCATGATCACCGCAGCGACCGTCAGCAGCGTGCGCGTGTTGCGGATGCGCGAGGCGAGCCGCTGCTCGGGGGTCTCCCCCTGCGCGGCGACCAGCGGCATCATGCTGACGCCGGTCTCGAAGCCGGACAGGCCCAGCACGAGCAGCGGGAACGCCAGCACCGCCGGGCCGAGCACGTCGCCGAGCCCGCTGCCGCCGGCCGCCAGCCGGTCGGTCCAGTCGCCGAGCGCCGGCCCGCCGCCCAGCACGTCGCCGAGGCCGACCACGACCACGACGGCGTTCAGGACGAGGAACACCGCGACGAGCGGGATGGCGACGACGACGGCCTCTGAGAAGCCGAGCAGGAACACCCCGCCGAGCAGCAGGAGCAGCGCGACCGTGATGAGCACGGCCCTGCCCTCGAGGGCGTCGTGCAGGAGCGGGTTCTCGATCATGTGGACGGTCGCGTCGGCGCTCGACAGCGTGATCGTGATGATCCACGACGTGGCGACGAACCCGAGCAGGACCAGGACGAACAGCTTGCCCCGCCAGAAGGGCAGCAGGTGCTCGAGCATCGCCACGCTGCCCTGGCCGTGCGGGCTCTCCTTGGCGACGCGGCGGTACATGGGCAGCATGCCCAGCAGGGTGAGCAGGACGATGAGCAGCGTCGCGAGCGGCGACAGCGCCCCGGCGGCGAGGGCCGCGATCCCCGGCAGGTAGGACAGCGTGGAGAAGTAGTCGACGCCCGTCAGGCACATGACCTTCCACCACGCCTGCGGACGGGCGTGCCCCTCCTCGGCCTCGGGACCGACCGGCTGGACCCGGTTGGCGAGCAGCCAGCGGGACAGGCGTCCGGCCGGTTCGGGCCGCGGTGCCGGGTTCTCCACGCGGGCGGGCAGCACCGGGGCAGGGGTCGTGCTCACAGGGGGACGGGCCTCTCGACGTGCGACCGGCCGCACGACTGCGGCGCTGCCCTCATGCTGCCCGCTGCGGACCGGCCCTGCCCGCCGCAGGACCGCCGGCGGCGTCAACATCGCGTCAATGTCGCGACCGGTGTGTTCGGCTGCTGCGTGCGCAGCATCGCCAGACTGCCTTCCCTGACCGCTGCTGCCGGGCGTGTTGCCTGCGAGTACTCACGTGTCGCATGGGATCTCGCACCGGTGGTCGCGGGGCCGGGCCGTCGTCACCGCCTTGAGCCATGACGGGGTGTGGAAGGACTTCGCTGCCGTTAGCTGGCCGGCTGTTGCACGGGTGACCGTGCCGCTCGCACCCGCCGCTGGTACACCCGGTGCTGGACGAACAGCCGGGCCAGGCCGCCCGCCACGATCGCGATCAGGTTGATCGCGAGCTGCAGGCACGCTCCGCGGACCTCGTCCCACTGCTGGTAGGCGCCGGCGACACCGATGTTGGCGGCGGCCGGGATCGTCGTCACCGAGATGACGACGCCGACGAGGGCGCCGGACTTCGCGGACGTCAGCGACAGGATGCCCGCGGTCCCGGCGAGGTAGGCGACGAGCACGGAGTAGACGTCCGGACTGCTGATGAACAGCGTCAGCGGGTGGTTCGGGAACGTAGACGGTGCGACGCCGACGGCCTTGAGCAGCGCCGTCGCGACGTACACGGTCGGGATGACGGCCGCGAAGCCGGCGGCCAGCGCCAGGAACGATCGTCGGGCCAGTGCGGTGCGGCGCTGCACCAGCGCCACGCACAGCGCCGCGAGCGGCCCGAACTCGGGGCCGACGACCATCGCCCCGACGATGAGGATCGGCGAGTCGAGCAGGATCCCGATCGCGGCGAGCAGCCCCGCGATGAGCATGAACTCGATGAAGTTGATCGACAGGGTCGTCTCGTCAGCGGTCCGAGCCTCGACGTCCTCCCACACCACCTCGTCGCCGAACGCCATGTCGGGAGCGGCGAGCTCGGCGCTGTCGGCCGCGTCGGAGATGACCGTCTGCACGTCCTCGACCGTGATCGACCCGGCTCGCCCCACGCCGAGGTCGGTCAGCTGGTGCACGAGCACGCTGGCCTGCTCCCGCGCGACGTCGGCGAGCACGAGGTCGCCGACCGGCTTGGTCGCCGCACCGGGCAGGTGCACGACGCTGCTCACCGCCTCCGACCGGCCGAGCAGCAGCGCCGCCTGCGCTGCGAGCTCGGGCGGTGCGATGACACGAAGATGGATCACTGGTTGCCTTCCGGGAGGACGTGCCTCGCGCCACCGTACGGAGCGGTCGCACCGGCTGGCCGGAGCCGCGGGCGAGCCGAAAGGTGGTGGGCGCGGGGACCGCAGCGCTTGAGGCCGGTGCCAACCCGGCGGTCCGTGACGATGGCTTGCACGGTCCGGCGGTCGGCCTCTGCGACGGCTCGACGCGCACGCTGAGCCTGCCGTATTCAATGCGTCAACGTTGCTGCAGCACCCGTAAACATCGCGTTAGCGCGTCGCCTCCCGGCCCTTCCGGCGCGCTAGGAACGTCGAAGGCGCCGCCAGCTGGCGGTGCGTTCGCTTGGGAGGAGCTCGGTGAACGACCTCATCTTCGTCGGCCTGACGGTCGGCATGTTCGTGCTGTTGGCGCTGCCGGTGCGCGGGGCGGAGCGACTGTGAGCGCCGAGGACGCCGTCGGGCTGGTCCTGGCGGTGCTGCTGGTCGGCTACGTGCTGACGGCGCTGCTGTTCCCCGAGCGCTTCTGATGGGCAGCACCACAGCGTTCCTGCTGGCCCTGGCGCTGCTGCTGGCGTCGCTGGCGGTCTGCTACGTGCCGCTGGGCGACCACATGGCCCGCACCTTCACCAGCCCCAGGCACCTGCGTGTCGAGCGGGTGCTCTACCGCACGGTCGGGGTCGACCCGGACGCCGACCAGACCTGGGCGACCTACCTGCGCAGCGTGCTGGCCTTCTCCCTGGTGAGCGTGCTGGGGCTGTACCTGCTGCTGCGCCTGCAGGACCGTCTGCCGCTGTCCATCGGGCAGGCGGCGGTCGCCCCGAGCCAGGCGTTCGAGACCGCCACGTCGTTCGTGACGAACACGAACTGGCAGTCCTACGCCGGCGAGTCGACGATGAGCAACCTGTCGCAGATGCTTGGCCTGGCGGTGCAGAACTTCGTCAGCGCCGCGGTCGGCTTGGCTGTGGCGGTCGCCGTGGTGCGCGGGTTCGTCCGCACCCGCACCGACCGGCTCGGGAACTTCTGGGTCGACCTGACCCGGGGCACCGTCCGGATCTTGCTCCCGATCGCCTTCGTCGCCGCGCTGGTGCTGGTCGCAGGCGGCGTCGTGCAGAGCCTGACCGGCGGCGAGGCGCACCAGACGGTCGCCGGCGCGTCGCAGACGCTCATCGGCGGGCCGATCGCGAGCCAGGAGGCGATCAAGGAGCTCGGGACGAACGGCGGCGGCTTCTTCAACGCCAACTCCGCCCACCCGTTCGAGAACCCGAACCCGTTCACCAACTGGCTGCAGATCTTCCTGATCCTGCTCATCCCGGTCAGCCTCACCCGCACGTTCGGCACGCTCATCGGCGACCGACGGCAGGGCCTGGCGATCCTCGGCGCGATGGCGGTCGTCTTCGGGGTGTCCCTTGCGGTCACCACCGGCTTCGAGGTCGCCCATCCCGGCACCGTCCCGCAGGCTGTCGGGGCCGCGATGGAAGGCAAGGAGACCCGGTTCGGCGTCGAGCAGTCCGCGTTGTTCGCGACCGTGACGACCAGCACCTCCACCGGAGCGGTCAACTCCTTCCACGACAGCTACACCGCGATCGGCGGCGGGATGCTGATCCTGAACATGATGTTCGGCGAGGTCACGCCGGGCGGTGTCGGCGCTGGCCTGTACGGCATCCTGGTCATCGCGACGCTGTCGGTGTTCGTCGCGGGCCTGATGGTCGGGCGCACCCCGGAGTACCTGCAGAAGAAGATCAGCAGCCGGGAGATCAAGTTCGTCGCGCTGTACATCCTGGCGACGCCGACGGCGCTGCTGGTCGGGCTCGGGCTGGCCATGACCCAGCAGGTGTGGACCGGCAACTTCAACAACGCCGGCGCCCACGGCTTCAGCGAAGCCCTCTACGCCATCACCTCGGCGAGCAACAACAACGGCAGCGCCTTTGCCGGCATCACCACCGCCACTACCTTCGGCAACACCGTGCTCGGCATCTGCATGCTGATCGGGCGCTTCCTGCCCATCGCCTTCGCACTGGGCCTGGCCGGGTCCCTGGCCCGGCAGACCCCGACGCCGACGTCCGCCGGCACGCTGCCGACGCACACCCCCCTGTTCGTCACGCTGGTCGTGGGCGTGCTTGTCATCCTCACCAGCCTCACCTACTTCCCGGCCCTGG
>CAXTFU010000131.1:0-12111 GCA_964243385.1 uncultured bacterium
GCGACGGTGATCGCCCGGCCGGTGAGCGCCTGCGAGGCGAACGCCGGGATCGCGCGCCCGTCGTTGGGCCGCATGCGCGGGCCGTGGGTGTTGAAGATGCGCACGATCGCGGTGTCGACGCCGTGCGCGCGCCGGTAGGCCATCGTGAGGGCCTCGGCGAAGCGCTTGGCCTCGTCGTAGACGCCCCGCGGGCCGACCGGGTTGACGTGGCCCCAGTACGACTCGGGCTGCGGGTGCACCTGCGGGTCGCCGTAGGTCTCGGACGTCGACGCCAGCAGGAAGCGGGCGCCCTTCTCCTTGCCCAGGCCGAGCGCGTGCAGCGTCCCGAGGGAGCCGACCTTCATCGTCTCGATGGGCAGCAGCAGGTAGTCGATCGGCGAGGCGGGCGAGGCGAAGTGCAGCACCCGGTCGACCGGTCCGGGCACGTGGACGTACTCGGTGACGTCGGTCTTGACGAGCCGGAAGCCGTCGCGCTCGAGCAGGTGCTCGAGGTTCGCGGGCGTCCCGGTCAGGAAGTTGTCGAGCGCGACGACCTCGTCGCCGTCGTCCAGCAGCTGCTCGCACAGGTGCGAGCCCAGGAACCCGGCACCACCAGTGACCACCGTCCGCGTCATGCGCAGCGATGCTACGGGCGGCGCTCCGGCGTCCCGGGCGGGCGGACCGCCGTGCTCCGCCGGCGACGACGTGCGCGCGGGGGGAGTCGAACCCCCACACCCTCTCGGGCACCAGGACCTAAGCCTGGCGCGTCTGCCGTTCCGCCACGCGCGCTCGCCGCCGAGCGTACGGGCGCGCCACCGGCCGTGGGGTCAGGCCGCGGAGCGGTCGGTCAGCAGGCGCGCCAGCCGGGCCTGGTCGCTGGGCGTCAGGCTCTGCGCCGAGGCCTCCTGGTGGTCGCGGACGCACTTGGCGAGCGTGAACGCCGAGCTCACGAGGAAGAGCGCGCCGACGGCCAGGAAGCCGCGGATCCAGCGGTCGACCGGCAGGTAGGTGATGCCGATGCCGACCGCGAGGGCCGCGACCGCGAACGAGATGGCGGCCTGGGCGAAGAACGCGGGCGTGTTGCCGAGGGGACGGGGGTCGCTGGGTGAGGTCATGCGGACAGGCTCGCGCCGTGCGGGCCCGTGCGCCTGAGCAGTCCTACGCAGTCGGCGCGGCGTCGATGCCGAGGTCGCGGCGCAGCTTGGCGACGTGGCCCTGAGCCTTGACCGCGTACGACGCCGACGTGAGGACGCCCTGCTCGTCGACGACGAACGTCGACCGGATGACCCCGACCACGGTCTTGCCGTACAGCTTCTTCTCGCCGTAGGCGCCGTAGGCGGTCAGGACCTGCTTGTCGGGGTCGGACAGCAGCGGGAAGGTCAGCGCCTGCTGCTCGCGGAACCGGGCGAGCTTCGCGGGCGGGTCGGGCGAGAGCCCCACGACCTGGTAGCCGGCGCCCTGCAGCGACGCGAGGCTGTCGCGGAAGTCGCACGCCTGGGTGGTGCAGCCGGGCGTCGAGGCGGCCGGGTAGACGTACAGCACGACCTTGCGCCCGCGCAGGTCGTGCAGCGCGACGGGCGTGCCGTCGGCGTCGGGGAGGGTGAAGTCGGGGGCCGGGTCGCCGGGCGACAGGCGGACGGGAGCGCTCATGGCGCCGATCCTGCCAGCCCGCGACCGGGCCGCGTCCGGCTCAGCGGGCGGCTGTGGACAGCGGTGCCGGCACCGGCAGGTCGGGATGGTCGTCCAGGCCGGCGGCCCGGCGCAGGCTGCGCCCGCCCGTGACGGCCAGGACGACGAGGAACGCCAGCGCGTGGACGAGCACGATCGTCGTGCCGGACGGGATCTCGAGCTGGTAGGACAGGTACATGCCGACCGCCCCGGCGGTGGCGCCGAGCACGGTCGAGATCCACAGCATCCGGCTGAACGAGTCGGACGACATGCGCGCGACGACCGCCGGGATGACCAGCGTGGCGGCGACCAGCGTGACGCCGATGATCTGCAGCGTCGCGAGGATCGACAGCGACAGGACGACCATGAGCAGCGCGTCCATGCGCTGCACGCGGACGCCGGACACCGCGGCGACCTCGGGGTCGAAGCTGGAGAACAGGAACGCCCGGTAGCCGACGGTGAACACCGCGACCGCGCACAGCAGCGCGCCGGTCAGCAGCACCAGGTCGTCGGCGGAGACGCCGATGATGCTGCCGAACAGCAGCGCGTCGAAGGCCGGCCCCGTGTTGCCGAACCGGTTCAGCAGGGCGACGCCGAGGGCGAACGACGCGGTGGTGACGACGCCGATCGCGGCGTCCGCGCCGATGCGCCGGCTGCGGGCGACGGCGTTGATGGCGAGGGCCGAGGCCAGGCCCCAGATGCCGGCACCGAGCAGGATCGGCACGCCGAGCAGGGGAGCCGCCGCGTAGCCGCCGAAGATCGCGTGCGAGAGGCCGTGCCCGATGTAGCTCATGCCGCGCAGCGTCACGAACACGCCGATGAGGCCGCACAGGGCGCCGGCGAGCACCGCGGCGGCGAGCCCCTTGACGAAGAACTCGTAGGCGAACGGGTCGGCGAGGGTCTCCCAGAAGCTCATCCGGCCACCGTCCGCAGGCCGACCTGCTCGCCGCCGTCGACGACGACGGGCATGCCGAGGTGCTGCAGGACCTCCATGCGGGCGCCGAAGGTGCGCTCGAGCACGTCCGGGACGATGACCTCGCCGGGCGGGCCGGACGCGACGACGCGGCGGTTCAGCGCCACGAGGTGCGGCAGGTGCGCCGCCATCCCGTTGAGGTCGTGCGTGGTGAGCACGATGGCCAGGCCCTCGCGGTTGAGGTCGTCGAGCAGGTGCAGCACCTCGTGCCGGGTGCCGACGTCGACCCCGGAGGTCGGCTCGTCGAGCAGCAGCAGCTGCGGGCGGCGCAGCAGCGCGCGGGCGAGGAACATGCGCTGCTGCTGGCCGCCGGACAGCTCGCGGATGTGGCGGTCGCCGAGGTCGGCGATGCCGAGCTGCTCGAGGACCTGCGCGACGTCGGCGCGCTCGGCCGCGGTGGCCCAGGGCAGCAGCCGCCGCGTGGAGCGGGACATGAGCACGCACTCGCGCACGGTCACCGGGAAGTTCCAGTCGACCGTCTCGAGCTGCGGGACGTAGGACACGGCGACGCCGGGCCGCCGCGAGACGGTGCCGCGCTGGGGGCGGCTCGTGCCCAGCAGCAGCCGCAGCAGCGAGGTCTTGCCGCTGCCGGACGGGCCGACGACGCCCGTGAAGGCGCCGGGGTGCACGGCGAGGTCGACGTCCGACAGCACCGGTGCGCCGCTGTAGCCGAAGCTCGCCCCGCGGACCTCGACGAGGGCGGGAGGCAGCGCGCCGACGGTCACTGCGGGTACCGGGCGGTGTCGGGAGCGACGTCGCGGACGTCGAGCGCCTTGAGCCGCTCGGCCGTGCCGCCGAGCCCCTCGATCATGGTGACGTAGTCGTAGCGCATGAGGCCGAGCCACGAGTGGTCGGCGTCGCCGGGCTCGCCGGGCAGGTCGTCGTCGCGCAGCGACTCCTCGTAGCGCGCCCCGGTCTCGTCGGCGATCTGCTCGAGCACGGCCGACGGGAAGACCTCCGAGCCGAAGATCACCGGCACGTCCCGCTCGCGGATCTGGTCGACGAGGCGGGCGATCTCCTTGGGCTGCGGGTCCTCGAAGTTCGACGGCTGCACGGCGCCGACGACCTCCCAGCCGTAGTCCTTGGCGAAGTAGGCGTACGCGTCGTGGTAGGTCAGCAGCTGCTTCTTGCCGGCCGGGATGGTGGCCTGGTCGGCCTCGAGCGCGTCGGACAGCGCGGTGGCCTGAGCGACGAACGCGTCGGCGTTGGTCCGGTAGGTCTCGGCGTGATCCGGATCGGCGTCGACGAGGGTGTCGCGGACGACCTTCGCGTACTCCATCGCGTACAGCGGGTCGGTCCACAGGTGCGGGTTCGGCTTGCCGTCCCGCTCCGGGAACGAGAAGTCGTACAGGTAGTCCGACTCGGGCAGGACCTCGTCGCCGATCTTGACGATCACGGCGTCGTCGGGCGTCGTCTCCTCGGCCAGCTCGAAGGTCGGCTCCTCCAGCTGCAGGCCGTTCACGAAGACGACGTCGGCGTCCTCCATCGTCTGCGCAGCGCGCGGCGGCGGCTCGAAGGTGTGGCTGTTCGTGCCCTCCGGCACGACGCCGCTGATGACGGCGAGGTCGCCCGTGACGTTGGCGACGATCGAGGTGATCGGGGCGACCGTCGTGACGATGCGCAGCCGCTCGTCGTCGGCGGCGCGGGCGTCGTCGGAGCCGCTCGAGCCGCACGCGGTCAGCGCCGCGCCGCTCAGGACGGCGAGGGCCAGCGAGGAGCGCAGCCCGCGGGGCGGGCGGCGGCAGGTTCGCGCGGGGGTCAGGGGCACCGTTCGAGGCTAGTGGAGATCACCCCTACCTGCCACTCGTTCGCACCTGCGACGGCCTGGCTCAGGGCGGTACGACCCGTGCTGCCGTCCGGGCCTGGGCCGGACCCGGACTGTGGCACTGCGCGACGGCGACTGTGGCACTGCGCGACGGCGACGGCACGCCGGAGCACCCGTGGGTGCCGGCAGGGCGGGTGGCCCACGGCGCAGGCGCCGGACGGTTCCTGCGGCGCGCGCCGGGGCAAGGCGCTGACGGACAGCACACGCACACACGCCCCGACGGCTCCCCGCCGGGGCTCGACGGACGCAGGGAGTCAGCACGTGGCGACGGACGAGACAACCAGCAGGGCGGTCGAGGTGTCGTCCCCGGAGCGGCCCCCGACGGCTGCCCAGCAGCGCGCGACCTCGCACGAGGGCACGACCGACACCGAGGTGCTGGCGCAGGACATCGAGCGCACCCGCGAGGAGCTGGCCGAGACCATCGACGCGATCGTCGACAAGGTCAGCCCGAAGAAGGTCGTCGAGCGCACCAAGCAGCAGGCGAGCGTCGCCGCCAAGCAGGGCCTGCACGACGCGTCCGTGGTCGCCAAGGAGACGGCGAGCACGGCGGCGGCGGTCCTGAAGGAGAAGACCGGCACCGCGACGGAGGCCGTCAAGGGCGCCGCCGCGACCGTCAAGGAGAAGGTGTCCGGCGGGTCCGACAGCACCCCCGACAGCAGCCCGCTGCACGGCGCGACCTCGGTCGCGATCGGCAGCGCCACGCCGGTCGCCGCCACCCCGGCCGGCACGACCAGCACGACGGGCACGGCGGGCACGACGGGCGACGACATCCCCGCCGGCCTGCCGACCGGTCCCTCGCCGCTGCCGAGCAGCACCGTCTCGATCGACGCGGGCGCCGTGCCGCCGGCCGAGCCCGGTGCCGGCTCCCTCGCCGACCGGGCCGAGCCCGCGGGCACCGGGGCGACGGTCACCGGCACGACGGGCACCGGGACGGCGGGCACCGCCCGCACGCCGCTGACCCGACCGGCCGGCGCCCCGTCCCCCTCGCCCGTCCCGGTCGCCGCCGGAGCGGGCGTCGCGGCCCTCGTCGCGCTGCTGCTCCTGCTGCTGCGCCGCCGCCGGCGCTGACGCGCTCGGGGCGGGTGCCGCCCGGGCCGGGACAGGAGTCGGTGTGGGACTACCCGCGCCCGCCCCGGCTCGAGCGGTCGTCCCGCCTGGTCACCGTCGTGCTCGGCGGGGTCGAGGTGTGCCGGTCGACCCGCGCGTTCCGCGTGCTCGAGACCAGCCACCCGCCCGGCTGGTACGTCCCCGAGCAGGACTGGCTGCCGGGCTCGCTCGTCCCAGCAGCCGGCACGTCCTTCTGCGAGTGGAAGGGCGTCGCGAGCTACCTCGACGTCGTGGGGGGCGGGCAGCGGGCCGGGCAGGCGGCCTGGACGTACCGCGACCCCGTGCCCGCCTACGCCGACCTGCGCGACGCGGTCGCGGTCTACCCGGCGGCCGTCGACGCGTGCACGGTCGACGGCGAGGTGGTGCGGCCGCAGGACGGCGGCTTCTACGGCGGCTGGATCACCGGCGACGTCGTCGGCCCGTTCAAGGGCGCGCCCGGCACGCTCGGCTGGTGAGCCGCGCGGGCGGTCAGTGCGCAGCCCCGCGACGGAAGGCCGCGGCGTCGAACGTCCCGCCGAGCGCCGGTCCGAGGGCGGCCCGGGCCGCAGCGGTCCCGGTGGGGCCGGCGGGCAGCGCGCCGAGCAGCGGCCGGGCGGCCAGCATCTCGAGGTCGGCGACGGCGCTCCGCTCGACCAGTCCGGGCTCGCCCGGCCAGGGCGCGACGACGACCCCGACGAGCTCGAGCCCCCGGTGCGCGGCGGCCCCGAGGCTCAGCGCGGCGGCGGCCACCCCACCGTCGCCGGGGTGCGCGACGAGCACGAGCGGCAGGCGCAGCGCGCGGGCCAGGGCGGCCATCGTGAAGCCGTCGTCGTCGTACCGCACGAGCAGGCCGTCGCCGCCGTGCACCAGCACGACGTCGGCCTCGCGGTCGGCGTCCAGCACGGCGGCGGCGCACCGTGCCGGGTCGAGCGCCGGACGGCCGCTGCGCCGCGCGGCGGCCGCGGGCGAGAGCGCGTCGGGGTAGCGCGCGAGCTCGACCACCTGCGCGCCGGGCGCGGCGGCCCGCAGCCGCTCGAGCACGTCCGCGGGCGCGTCGTCGGGCACGCCGGTCGACGCGGGGACGACCACCGTGCACCGGGCGCCGCGGTCGAGGTGCAGCGCGGCGAGGGCGGCGGTGACGTCCTTCGTCGCCGCCGACGGCGCGGTGCCGACCAGCAGCAGCGCGCTCACCGGGCCGGCCCGCTCAGCCGTCCTGCTCGACGGAGTGGCGCAGCGCCGCGTGCAGCGACGACGGGGTGAGCACCCCGAGGTAGCGCTCGGTGCCCGGCTCCAGGACGGCCACCCAGCCGGCGTCGTGCTGCAGCAGCTCGCCCATCGCCGCCTTGAGCGTCGCGTCGGCCGGCACGGACGCCGGCAGGCGGCGGACCCGGTCGGCGACGGTGCCCTCGCCCACGAGCCGGTCCCGGCCGACGTAGCCGTGCAGGCGCTCGTCGACGTCGAGCACGAGGGCGAAGCGGGCGCCTGCGCTGTCCAGGGCCGCGCCCGCCGCGCCGATCGTGTCGTCCAGGGCCACCACGGGGGGCTTGTCGAGCTCGGCGGTGTCGATGCCGGTGACCGCGAGGCGGCGCAGCGCCCGGTCGGCCCCGACGAAGTCGGCCACGAACGGGCTCGCCGGCGCGCCGAGCACGGTGGCCGGGGTGTCGTACTGCTCGAGCACGCCGCCCTGGCGGAACACCGCGATCCGGTCACCGAGCCGGACCGCCTCGTCGATGTCGTGGGTGACGAACACGATCGTCTTGCGGACCTGCTCCTGCACGCGCAGGAACTCCGACTGCAGCCGGTCGCGGGCGATCGGGTCGATGGCCGAGAACGGCTCGTCCATGAGCAGGACCGGAGGGTCGGCGGCCAGGGCGCGCGCCACCCCGATGCGCTGGCGCTGCCCGCCCGACAGCTGCGCCGGGTAGCGGTCGCGGTAGACGGCCGGGTCCAGCCCGACGAGCTCGAGCAGCTCGTCGGCCCGGGCGCGCCGGCGACCCTTGTCCCAGCCGAGCAGCGACGGCACGGTCGCGACGTTCTCCCACACGCGCTGGTGCGGGAACAGCCCGACCTGCTGGATGACGTAGCCGGTGCGCCGGCGCAGCTGCACCGGGTCGACGCGGGTGACGTCCTCGCCGTCGAGCACGATGCGGCCGGTCGTCGGCTCGACCAGCCGGTTCACCATCTTCATGGTGGTCGTCTTGCCGCAGCCGGAAGGGCCGACGAGGCACACGATCTCGCCGCGCGGGACCTCGAGGTCGAGGCGCTCGACCGCCACCGTGCCGTCCGGGAAGCGCTTGCTGACACCCTCGAGCCGGATCATCGGCTCAGCGGTAGCGTCCATCCGTGCTCCTCCCCTCCGTCGACGGCGTCGCGGCAGCGCCCGTCCTGGCTGATCCCGTCCTGGCTGATGCTGCCGTGGTCGCCCAGGGCGTGCCGAACCCGTGGTTCAGCACGCTCTACCTGCAGCAGGGTAGGTCCGAGCTGATCACGGCGCTGCAGCAGCACGTGACGATCACGGTCGTGTCCGTCGTCGTGGGCCTGGTGCTGTCGATCCCGCTGGCGGTGCTGGCCCGGCGCAGCGCCACGACCGAGACGCTCGTCATCGGCGCGGCCGGCGTGCTCTACACGATCCCGTCGCTCGCCCTGTTCTCGCTGCTCGTGCCCTACACCGGCTTCGGCGCCACGACCGCGATCGTGGCGCTGGCGCTGTACACGCTCGTCATCCTCGTCCGCAACGCGGTGACCGGCCTCGCGCAGGTGCCGGCCGACGCGGTCGAGGCCGCGCGCGGCATGGGCTTCGGGCCCGCGCGCCGGCTGCTGCGGGTCGAGCTCCCGATCGCGCTGCCGTCGATCGTGGCGGGGGTGCGCGTCGCGACGGTGTCGACGATCTCGCTGCTGACGGTCGCCGCCTACGTCGGCACCGGAGGCTTCGGGCAGCTCATCGACCAGGGCTTCCGCGCCGACTACCGCGCCAAGATCGTCACCGCGTGCCTCGCCTGCGTGCTGCTCGCGCTGGTCGCCGACGCGCTGCTCGTGCTGCTGCAGCGGGCGCTCACCCCGTGGACGAGGGCCCGCTAGTGCCGACCGACCTGCGGGGCTGGCTCACCTGGGACGACCCGACGAGCGGCGTCGCCGCCCGGCTCGTCGAGCACCTGCAGTACACCGCCGGCGGCGTGCTCCTGGCCTGCCTGGTCGGCCTGCCCCTGGGGCTGCTGCTCGGGCACCTCGGCCGCGGCGGCACGCTCGCCATCAACCTCAGCAACGTCGGACGCGCGATCCCGACGCTCGGCGTCGTCGTGCTGTTCGCGGTGTCGCCGCTCGGCACGTCGCTGCTGTCGCTCAGCCTCGCCCTCGGCCTGTTCGCCCTGCCGCCGGTGCTCACGAACGCCTACGTCGGCATGCGGGAGGTCGACCGGGAGGCGGTCGAGGCGGCGCGTGGCATGGGCATGAGCGAGGGGCAGCTGTTCCGTCGGGTCGAGCTGCCGCTGGCCTTCCCGCTCGTGGCCGCGGGCGTGCGCAGCGCCGTGCTGCAGGTGCTGGCGACGGCCGTGCTCGCGGCGGCCGTCGGCGGGGGAGGCCTCGGCCGGTTCCTCATCGACGGGCTCGGCAGCCAGGACGTCCCGCAGATCCAGGCCGGGGCGCTGCTCGTCGCCGGGGTGGCGCTCGTCGTCGAGCTGGTGCTCGCGCTGCTGCAGCGCCTCGTCGACCCGGTCGGACGGGCCCAGGCGCCCGCGCGCCGGGGGTCGGCGACCGTCGTGCCGGCCCCGGCGCCCGGCGCGACGGCCGGGCAGAGCTCCGTCGACGTGGCAGGCTGAGCCCGACCTGACACGCGTCCGGCTGGACCGGACGGGACACAGAAGGCACTCCCATGCGCGCTCGTCCCCGCCTCGTCCTGCTCTCCGCCCTGTCCGCGCTCGCCCTCACCGCCTGCGGTGACGGCGGCGGCCAGGCGGCGTCCCGCATCAGCGCCGACCCGTCGGCCGCGGCCAGCGACGCGCTCCCGACCGAGGGTGGCAGCGGCGAGGTCGCGGTCGCCTCGGCCAACTTCCCGGAGAACCAGATCCTGGCCGAGGTGTACGCGCAGGCGCTCGACCACGCCGGCTACGAGGCGAGCGTCACGCCGCTGACGACCCGGCCGAACATCCTGTCGGCCCTCGAGAGCGGCGACGTGCAGGTCGAGCCGGACTACGTCGGCAGCCTCACCGAGTTCCTCAACCGCGAGAAGAACGGGCCGGACGCCGAGCGGATCGCCAGCGGCGACCTCGACGCGACCTACGCCGCGGCGCAGGAGCTGGCGCAGGAGCAGGGCTTCACCGTCCTCACCCCGTCGCCCGCGGCCGACCAGAACGCGTTCGCCGTGACCCGCGAGTTCTCCGAGGAGAACGGCGTCACGAAGCTGTCCGACCTCGCCGACTTCGACGGGCCGCTCGTGCTCGGCGGCACGCCGGAGTGCAAGACCTACGCGCTGTGCCAGCCGGGGCTCGAGCAGACCTACGGCATCACCTTCACCGGCTTCGAGCAGACCGACCTCGGCGGCACGCAGTCGGTGAGCAAGCTCAAGAGCGGCGCCGTCCAGCTGGGCGAGTTCCTGTCGTCGGACGGCGGCGTCAAGGCCAACGACTTCGTCGTGCTCGAGGACGACAAGCAGCTGCAGTCGGTCGACAACGTCGTGCCGGTGCTCGGCGAGAGCGTCGCCGACGACGAGCTCATGGCCGAGATCCTGGACGCGGTCAGCGCGGCGATGACGACCGACGACCTCATCTCGCTGAACGCCGCGGTGAGCATCGACCGCAAGCTGCCGGCGCAGGCCGCCACCGACTTCCTCACCGGCAAGGGGCTCATCACGTCGTAGTCCGGGCACTGCCCGGGCCATGACGTCTCTCCTGCGCACCGAGGTCCTGTCCGCCACCGTCCTGCGCTTCGACGACGGGACGCCGGTGCGCGCGGCGTCCGCGGTCACCGCCTTCGAGGGCGGCTGGCTGGTGGTGCAGGACGACGCGACGCACGGCGCGTGGTGGCGGGACGAGTCGATCGTGCCGGTGCGGGTGTTCCCGGCGGTCGAGGGCCACGACGTGTTCAGCGCCGCCGACGGCACCAAGCACCTCAAGCCCGACCTCGAGGCCGGGTGCCCGGTGCCGGGGGGCGTGCTGCTGCTCGGGTCCGGCTCGACGCCCGCCCGGATGCGCGGCGCGCTCCTGCGCGGGCCGTCCGCACCGGTGCAGGTGGCCGACCTGACGCCGCTGTACGCCGCGGTCACCGCCGCGCTCGGGCTCGACCCGGCGCTGCTCAACCTCGAGGGCGCCTGCCTGGTCGGCGACGCGCTGCGGTGGTTCCACCGAGGGGCCGCCGACGTGCCGTCGGCGAGCGTCGACGTCGACCTCGCCGGGCTGCTCGCCTGCTTCGGGACGGGCGCCGGCGCCGAGGACGTGCGCGTCTCGCGGCTGCGCACCTACGCCCTCGGCGAGGTGGAGGGCGTAGCGCTCGCGGTCACCGACGCCCTGGCGCTCGACGACGGGACGGTGCTCGTCAGCGCGGCCGCCGAGGACACCCCGAACCCCTACGACGACGGGCCGGTCGTCGGCACGGCACTGGCGCTGCTCGACGACGACGGCGTGCGCGCGACGGTCCGCCTGCCGGAGGTCGGCGGCGAGCCGGTGAAGGTCGAGGGGCTGGCGCCGCGCGTCGTGCGCCCGGACGGGCTCGAGGTGCTCGCCGTGGTCGACGCCGACGACCCGGAGGAGCCGTCGGCGGCGCTCGTGCTCGACGTCCGCCGCTGACGGCTCACTCGTCGGGGGCGGCGGCGAGGTCGAGGGCGATGCGGGTGAGCAGCTCGCGGGGCTCGAGGCCGGCCTGCGCCGCGGCCAGCGGGAGCAGCAGCGCCGACAGGTCGAGCAGGCCGTAGTAGCCCTGGGCGAGCACGCCGACCCCGTCCTCGTCGACGAGCTGCTGCAGGTACTCGCCGACGGTGCGGGGCTGGCCGGCCTCCTGCTCGAGCAGGAAGTCGGTCAGCGCGCCGATCGCCGCCGACGTCGCGGCGCGGCTCGCGGGGGTCGTCATGGCTCGAGGCTGCCACGCCGGGTGGCAGGCGGCCCGGCCGCCGTCCCCGGCGGCCCGGTCCGCGGGTCAGGAGGTGGACGACCGCCGGCCGGCGACCGCCAGCTGCTCGGCGGACCCGCCCGGCCGCGCCAGGCCCGGCTCGGCGGTCAGCCGCATCAGCAGGCCGTTCGCCGCCGAGCTGACGAGGGCCCGGTCGAAGGTCAGGACCGCGTCGTGCAGGTCCTGGCCGTCCGCAGGCAGGCACGGGCGCGACACGAGCGCGGCGGTGAAGCCGGGCGAGACGACGAGGACGTCGAGGTCGAGGCCGGCGGCGTCGGACGGGTCCAGCTCGGCGGTGCGCACCTGCGGCAGGCCGAGCTCGTGCGGACGCGTGGAGAGCACCGCGGTCAGCGGCCCGGCGGCCAGCGACCGCAGCAGCGCGCGGTGGTGCTCGCCGAGCGCGCCCGGCGCAGCGCTCACGAGCACGACCGCCTCCGCCGGGTGCTGCGCGGCCTGCGCGAGCAGCCCGCGGGCGAGCTCCTGC
>CAXTFU010000132.1:0-8486 GCA_964243385.1 uncultured bacterium
CGCACGGCCTGCGGGCCGGCGGTCCCCGGCGGTCCGGCCGTGGCTGAGCCCGTCCCGTCCGGCCTGCTCCGGCCCGACCCCGCCGGCCCGGTCGGGCTGCGCGCACCGGCGGCGCCCCCCGGGACGGTCCCCGGGCCCGCGCCCCGCGTGTCGGTGCTGGTCCCGGCGTACGACGCCGCGGCGACGATCGGCGAGGCGCTCGAGTCGGCCCTCGCGCAGGTGCCGCCGCCGTTCGAGGTCGTGGTGAGCGACGACGGGTCGCGCGACGACCTCGACCGCGCGCTGCGGCCCTTCGCGGGCCGCGTGCGGGTCGTCCGCGGGCCGAACGCCGGTCTCGCGACGGCGCGCAACCGCGCCGCCGCCGTGGCGCGCGGCGAGCTCCTGGCGCTGCTCGACGCCGACGACGTGTGGCTGCCCGGCCGGGTGGCGGCTCTGCGCGCCGCCGCGGCGCAGCGGCCCGACCTGGCGGTGCTCACCACCGACGCGGTCGTCGTGCGCGGCGGGACCCCCGACGCGGACACCTACTACGCCACCCGCGAGTTCTCGACCGACGACCAGGAGCTGGCGATCCTGCGGAGCAGCTTCGTGTTCGGCGCGGGCGCCGTGCGCGCGGACGTCTTCCGCGCCGCAGGTGGCTACCGCGCGGGCGCCCGCTACGCCGAGGACTGGGACCTGTGGCTGCGCCTGCTGCTCGGCGGGCACCGTGCCGGGCTGGTCGAGGCGCCGTCCTACGAGTACCGGCGCCGGGAGGACAGCCTGACCCGCCAGCGACTGGCCCTGGCGCGCGGCGTGCTCGAGGTGCTGGCGCACGCAGGGCCGCTCGTGCGCACCCCGCAGCAGCGGCGGCAGCTGCAGCGCCCCCGGCAGCAGTGGCGCGAGACGGCCGCCCGGGCGGCGCTCGAGACGGCGGACGGCCGCGCCCGCCGCCTGTGCCTGCGCGCGGCGACGGGGCGGCGCGCCAGCCCCCGGGCCCGGCTGCGCTTCGCCGCCGGCGCCGTGCTCCCGCCGGCGGCCGTCGACGCGCTGCGGGCAGGACCGCGATGAGCTTCCGCACGCGCGTGCGGGAGGTGCTCGGCCGCCTGACCGGCGAGCGGCCCCTGCCGGTGGGGGGCCTGGCCGACGAGCGGCGCCTGCTGCGGCACGTGCTCGACCCGGCCACGGCCGGAGCGGTCCTGGTCGTCGGGCCGAGCCTGTCGGTGCGCCAGGTGCTGCGCGACCGGGCGGTCGACGTCGCGGGGACCGCGCCGGGCGCGCCGGAGGTCACGGTGTGCTCGACCGCCGACCGGGCCCGCTCGCTGCCGCTCGCCCGCTGGGACACCGTCGTGCTGACCGGGCCGGACGCCGCCGCGGCACCGCGCCTGCGCGCCGTGCAGCGCGCGTGCCGCCCGGGGGGACTCGTGCTGGTGCTCGAGCCGGACCGGGGCGACGACCTGCTGGCGCCGCTGACGGCGCTCGGCGACGTCGAGCGGGTCGTGCGCGGACGCGGGCGCGCGCTCCGGGTCGTCCGCAGGGGCTCGCCGTGACCGGCGTCATCCTGATGTACCACCGGGTGGCGGACGTCGAGCCGGACGCCTACGGCCTGGCCGTGCCGCCCGACGTCTTCGCCGACCAGGCGGCGGAGCTCGCGCGGATGGGGTGCGTCGTGCCCCTGCCGGAGATCGACCGCCCCGGCGCCGCGACGAGGGTGGCGATCACGTTCGACGACGGCTACGCCGACAACGCCCGGACGGCCGCACCCCTGCTCTCCCGCTCGGGGCTGCCCGCGACGTTCTTCATCACGACCGGACGCCTGGGCGGGCGCTCCTTCTGGTGGGACCGGCTGGCCACCGCCCTGCTCGGCGCCCCCGCCGACCTCGACGGCCTGGACGTGACCGTCGACGGGCGCCGGCTGTGGCTCGCCCTGGACGACCCCGGGGCCCGCCGGACGGCGCTGCGCTTCGTCCACCGCCGGCTGCGGCCCTTGCCGCCGGACGTGCTCGGCGGGATCGTCGACGACCTCGTGCGCCGGTCCGGGGCGCCGGAGGCGCCGGCCGACGAGCTGTCGATGACGGTGCCCGAGCTGCTGGCCATGGCCGCGCTGCCGCACGTGTCGATCGGCGGGCACACGCGCACGCACCTGCAGCTCGGCGGCCAGGCCGAGGCGCTGCAGCGCAGCGAGGTGCTCGGGTCCCTCAGCGACCTCGCCGAGCTGCTCGGCCGTCCCGTCGACGTCTTCGCCTACCCGTTCGGCTCCCTGCTGGCGGTCGGGGAGCTCGCGCCGCGGCTGGCGCACGAGGCCGGCTGCGTGCTCGCCTGCAGCACGGTGCAGGCCCCGGTGCGGCCGGGGACCCGCGACCGGTACGTGCTGCCCCGCCTGGACGTCAAGGGCTGGAGCGGCGCCGAGCTCCGCGCGCGGATCGAGCGGCTGGCCGCCGCGGGCTAGTCTGCCCCGTCCGTCCGACGCGAGGAGCTCCGCCAGTGGCCAGTCGACCCGCGGCCGTGCAGCGTGCGCTGCGCAGCGCCGGTCGGCGCGTCCCCGCGCTGCGGCGGGCGGTGCTGCGCGCGCGCTTCGGCGACCTGGGCCGCACGGGCGGCCTGTCGTCCTGGGGGACGCAGCGCGGCACGCCCGTCGACCGCTGGTACATCGAGCGCTACCTCGCCGCGCACGCGGACGTCGTGCACGGGCGGGTCCTGGAGGTCAAGCAGGACACCTACGCCTCCCGCTTCGGCGCGTCGGAGGTCGAGGTGGTCGACATCGACCCCCGCAACCCGCACGCCGACCTGGTCGGCGACCTCTGCGACCCGGGGACGCTGGCACCGGGCCGCTACGACGCCGCGATCGTCACCCAGACGCTCCAGCTGGTCGCGGACCCGCCGGCTGCCCTGCGCAACGTGCTGCGCAGCCTGCGTCCTGGTGGCGCGCTGCTCGTCACCGTGCCCTGCGTGAGCCGGCTCGCCGGCGGCGGCGACCTGTGGCGCTGGACGCCCGCGGGCCTGCGGGCGGTGCTCGCCGCCGTCGTGCCGCCCGGCGCGGACTGGGAGGTCACCGGGGCGGGCAACGGCCTGTCCTCGCGCGCGTTCCTGTTCGGGCTCGCCGCCGAGGACCTCGACGCGCGCGCGCTCGCGGTCGACGAGGTCGACTACCCCTTCGTGGTCGCCGCGGTCGTCCGCACGGCGTCCTAGGAGGCGCTCAGTCGAGCAGCGCGGCGTACACCAGCTGCCGCAGCTCGGTGCGGACGGGGTAGGTGCTGGACGGCAGGAGCTGGGTGTAGAAGTGCGCCGTCAGCTGCTCGGCCGGGTCGACCCAGAACGCGGTGCTCGCCAGGCCGCCCCAGGTGAACTCGCCCGGTGAGGCAGTCACCTTGGTCGCGACCGGGTCGACCGACACCCCGAACCCGAGGCCGAAGCCGATGCCCTCGTAGGTGGTCTCGGCGAACTGCCCGCGGCCGAGCGAGGTCAGCGTCCCGCCGCCCGGCAGGTGGTTGCGGGTCATGTAGGCGAGCGTGCGGGGGCCGAGCAGCCGGACGCCGTCGAGCTCGCCGCCGCGCAGCAGCGCGCTCGTGAAGCGGGCGTAGTCGGCGGCCGTCGAGACCAGCCCGCCACCGCCGGACAGCATCGCGGGGCGGCTCAGCGCCCGGCGGCCGAGCTCGTCGTAGCGCACGGCCTGCCCGGTCGCGGGGTGCGGGACGTACAGCGCCGCCAGGCGTCCGGCGTCCGCCTCGTCGACCGACCACCGGGTGTCGTGCATGCCGAGCGGTCCGAGCACCCGCTCGGCGAACACCTCGTCCAGGCCCTGGCCGGTGACCACCTCGACCAGCCGGCCGAGGACGTCGGTCGCGACGGAGTAGTTCCAGGCCGTGCCCGGCTCGAACAGCAGCGGCAGCGAGCCCCAGCGGCGGCACATCTCGGGGAGGTCGGCGTCCCAGTCGACGAGCTGGTCGGCGCCCGCCGCCCGGTAGATGTCGTCGAGCAGGCTCGACCGGGTGAAGGCGTAGGACAGCCCGGCGGTATGGCTGAGCAGGTGCCAGACCCGGATCGGCTCGGCGGCCGGCACGGTCTTGTGCAGGTCGACGTTGCCGCCGACGAGCACCCGCATGTCGGCGAACTCCGGCAACCAGCGCGCGACCTCGTCGTTGAGGCGCAGGAGGCCCTGCTCGTACAGCTGCATCGCGACGACCGCGGTGATCGGCTTGGTCATCGAGTAGATGCGCCACAGCGTGTCGGGCTCGACCGGCAGGCCGGCCTCGGTGTCGCGCGAGCCCAGCACGGACGAGTGCACCGTCCGGCCCCGCCTCGTCACGAGGACCTGGCAGCCGGCCAGACGCCCGTCGTCGACGTAGCGCGCCAGGTGGGCGTCGATGCGGGCGAGCCGCTCGCGGTCGACGCCCACCTCGGCGGGGTCGTGGTCGACGGTCAGCACAGGGGTCCTCCGCGGGGCGTCGTCGGGTCTCGCGAGACCCTACGACGCGGCCGCCGGGCTACCGGAAGTGCGCCTTCGCGATGACGCCGTGCACGCCGACGGTGCGGTCGACGACCTGCGAGACCTCGAAGTCGGCAGCGGCGGACAGGTAGGCGTAGGCGATCTGCCGGTCCATGCCGAGGTCGTGCTGCAGGAAGTCCAGCGCGTTCACGACGGCCCGGCGGCTCGCGACGTCGAGATCGCTGACCTGCCCGTTGCGGCTGCCGTCGGGGTCGGACAGGCCGATCGGCACCCAGGCGTCGTCGGTCTCGCCGAACGGGTAGCGGAACGCCACCGACGGGGCGTCGCCGGAGCCGGGCTTGCAGACGGTGAGCCGGAACGTCATGCGCAGCGAGCCCTCGAGCGCGGTCAGCGCCACCTCGCCGTTGCCCATCGCCATGTGCGGGTCGCCGACCGAGAACAGCGCGCCGGCGACCTGCACCGGCAGGTAGAAGGCCGAGCCGACGGCCAGCAGCTTCACGTCGATGTTGCCGCCGCCGAGCGTCGGCGGGATCGAGTTGACGAGCTGGTCGTTCAGCGCCGTGGCGTCGGTGACGGTCACGACCGACATCAGCCCGGAGAAGGGGTCGAGCGGGAACTCCGCACGCCCGCGCCTGCCGACCGGCAGGAAGCCGCTCGCCACCCCGCGGGCGCCGCGCCCGATCGGCGTGAAGACCGAGACGTTGCCGTAGCGCAGCGGGTCGCGCGTCGCGCGTCCGTCGGGCGTCTGCGGCATCGTCTCGGACGGGGCGATGCCGCCGGTGCCCGTGGCGAAGGACGCCGACAGCGCGCCCTTGCCGTGGCGGGAGGAGATGACGCCGTACGGCACGCGGGGCAGGGCCGACAGCAGCTCGACCTTCAGGACGTCGCCGGGCGCGGCGCCGGTCACCGCGATCGGGCCGGTGACGACGTGCGGGCCGTCGAGGTCGAAGTCGCGGCGGTGCCGCGCGTACGAGCGGGCGACCTCGATGCCGTCGGTCAGCACCTGGTCGCGCGGGACGCCCTGACCGGCGAACCAGGCGACGGGGTCGCGCCCCTGGTCCTCGAGCAGCCCCTCGTGGCTCAGCGCGTCGATGGTGACCGTGCGGCCCGAGCGGACGGTCAGCACCGGCCGGTCCTGCGCCCGGGGCAGGTAGCCCCAGAGCACCTCGTCGACGCGCGACGGCAGGTAGTGGTCGCCGTCGATCGGGCCGGTGCCCGGCTGCAGCACCCGTCCGGGCAGCCGGACCCGGCGGGCCGGGGCGGACGCCGCGGCGGGGGAGGTGGCGGACGCCGCCAGGGCTCCGGCGGCGCCCACGGTCGCGACGGCCCGGACGAAGCCGCGCCGGCCCAGCCCCCGCTCGAGGACCTCGGCGGCCGCGGCGCCGTCCGGCTGGTCGGGCAGGTGGTCGTGGCTCACGAGCGCTCCTCGGGTCGGGGGCAGCGAGCCCCGGGAGCGCCCTGTCTAGGGGACCCGCATTGCGCCTGTGCGTTCGGCCGAGTCGCCCAGGTCACGGGTGCGTTGCAGACGCACGGGTCCGGCCCGCCGGCACGCGCGGCGACCTGCGGCGCGGAACTGCGCTGACCGGGCAGCGTCAGTCCGCGCCGGCGAGCCTCCGGTCGAGGTCGTCCAGCACGTCCGCGTCCTGGCTGCGGTCGAACTTCCGGGCGAAGTAGCACCCGGACGCCAGGGCGTCGGCCAGGTCCTCCCGGCGCAGCACGGCCGGAGACGCGTCGAGCGGACCCCAGGACTCGTAGTGCAGATCCCTGTCGCACACGGAGAGCTCCGGTGCGCCCGCCAGCAGCGTGTGGAAGAACGACTCGGTCGGGATGCACGTCCGGCGGTAGTGCGCGACGTAGTCAGGACGGGCCGCCACCAGCTCGAGGACGGACTGAGCGGCCTTCGCGGACACGGCGAAGAAGTTGCGCCCCTTGTGGAACTTCAGGCGGCCGGGCCGGTAGTCGTCGCGGAACCTGCGCCAGCCCACGAGCACGGGCAGGCCGCGCGGCTGGCTCTTGATCGAGACCAGACCCTGCCAGCGGCCGGCCGAGGTGGCTGCTGCGAGGGCGCGAGCCCTCAGCGACTGCGGGACCACGGCGGTCAGCCGCCGGGTCAGGGCGTCCGGCAGGCGCGGCACGGCGCGGTACCGGTAGCGGTACATGCCCGCACCGGCGTCCCGTGGCGGTCGTCCGGCTCCGGCCGCCGTCCGCGTGAACTCGAGCAGCGCGTCGCACGAGGTCGAGGCGAGCAGGCCGACGAGCTCCTCGAGCGGCCGGACGGGGTAGTCGTCCCCCGACAGCAGCATCACCCAGTCGGCACCGAGGTCCTCAGTCGCGACCCGGAGGCAGTCCAGGACCACCTCGACGAGCCGGAACGACCCCCACGGGACCGGCTCGCGCGCCGTCAGCAGGTGCACGTCGGTCCAGTCGGCGACCAGGCCGACGTCGAAGGGGGCGAGCACCGGATCGTGGTGCAGCAGCACCGTCCCGGCCGGGTCGCCGCGGCGCAGCGCTGCCACGAGCCGTGCCACCTGCGGCTGGTCGCGGTAGGACAGCACGACGTAGGCCACCCTCACGACGGCGCGGACCGTCTCAGGGGCATGGCGAACAGGCTAGGACCGCCGCCGGGTGCTGTCCCGACTGCGTCGCACCGCACGACGGGGCGGCGCCGGTGCGGCGGCCCCGTCGTGCGGTGTCGTGCGGTGCGGAGGTCGGTCAGGCTCCCGGACCGGCGCTGTGCAGCCAGACCGTGCCGAGCGGCGGCACCCGCAGCGTCGTGGACGCCGGCTTGCCGTGCCAGCCCTCGGTGCCGGCCTCCACCTGGCCGAGGTTGCCGACCCCGCTGCCGTAGTACTCCGGGGCGTCGGTGTTCAGCACCTCGGTCCAGGTGCCCGCCCAGGGCAGCCCCAGCCGGTACTCGTCGTGCGGGACGCCGGCGAAGTTCGACACGCAGGCGAGCGCCGAGCCGTCCGAGCCGAAGCGCAGGAACGAGAAGACGTTGCCCGTCGAGTCGTTCGCGTCGATCCAGGAGAAGCCCTCGGGGTCGACGTCCTGCGACCACAGCGCCGGCGTGGCCCGGTAGACGCTGTTGAGCTCCTTCACGAGCAGCGCCACCCCGCGGTGGTCCGGGGTGTCCAGCAGCCACCAGTCGAGCGAGCGCTCCTCGCTCCACTCGCTCTCCTGCGCGAACTCCTGCCCCATGAACAGCAGCTGCTTGCCGGGGTGGGCCCACATGAAGGCCAGGTAGCCGCGCACGTTGGCCAGCTGCTGCCACCGGTCGCCCGGCATCTTGCGCAGCAGCGAGCCCTTGCCGTGCACGACCTCGTCGTGGCTGATCGGCAGCACGTAGTTCTCGGCGTACGCGTAGACCATCGAGAAGGTCATCTGGTGGTGGTGGTAGCCGCGGTAGAGCGGCTCGCGGGCCACGTAGTCCAGCGAGTCGTGCATCCAGCCCATGTTCCACTTGAAGCCGAAGCCGAGGCCGCCGAGGTGGGTGGGCCGCGAGACGCCCGGCCACGCCGTCGACTCCTCGGCGATCGTCATGGCTCCCGGCGAGCGGCGGTACACGACGGCGTTCATCTCCTGCAGGAACGCCACCGCCTCGAGGTTCTCGCGGCCGCCGTACTGGTTCGGCGACCACTGGCCCTCCTCGCGCGAGTAGTCGAGGTAGAGCATCGACGCGACGGCGTCGACCCGCAGGCCGTCGACGTGCATCTCCTCGAGCCAGTAGGAGGCGTTCGCCACCAGGAAGTTGCGCACCTCGCGCCGGCCGAAGTCGAAGACGTAGGTGCCCCAGTCCATCTGCTCGCCGCGCTTGGGGTCGGCGTGCTCGTACAGCGGTGTGCCGTCGAAGCGGGCGAGCGCGAACTCGTCCTTGGGGAAGTGCGCGGGCACCCAGTCGACGATGACGCCGATGCCGGCCTGGTGCAGCGTGTCGACCAGGTGCCGGAACTCGTCGGGGGAGCCGAACCGCGAGGTCGGGGCGTAGTACCCGGTGACCTGGTAGCCCCACGACCCGCCGAACGGGTGCTCGGCGACCGGGAGCAGCTCGACGTGGGTGTAGCCGAGC
>CAXTFU010000132.1:8496-12109 GCA_964243385.1 uncultured bacterium
ACTCTGTGAGGTTGCGGCGCACCCCGACGTAGGACAGGACGGATCCGCAGGCGGCGAGGTGCACCTCGTAGACGCTCATCGGCGCGGCGTGCGCGGGCGTCGCGGCGCGCTGCTCGAGCCACGCGGCGTCCGACCAGGTGTAGTCGGACTCGTCGACGACGCTCGCCGTCATGGGCGGCACCTCGGTGCGGCGCGCCATCGGGTCGGCCTTCTCGCGCCAGGTGTAGTCGGCGCCGAGGACCGCGAACTTGTAGTGCGCGCCGGCGCTGATGTCGGGGACGAAGAGCTCCCAGACGCCGCTGCTGCCGAGCGCCCGCATCGGGTGGCTGCGGCCGTCCCAGCCGTTGAAGTCGCCGATGACCCGCAGGCCGTGGGCGTTCGGTGCCCACACGGCGAACGAGACGCCCGACACCGGGCCGCTGGGGCTGTCGTAGCGCCGGACGTGCGCGCCCAGCACCTTCCACAGCTCCTCGTGCCGGCCCTCGCCGATCAGGTGCAGGTCCATCTGCCCCAGCGTCGGCAGGTACCGGTACGGGTCGTCGGACGGGTACGTCGTGCCGTGGTAGGTCACGTCGAGGCGGTAGTCGGTGACCTGCCCGCCCGGGACCTGCGCCTCCCACACGCCGGCGTGCACGTGCTCGAGCGCGACCTCGCGGCCCTCGATGCGGGCGACGACGCGCTCGGCGTCCGGGCGCAGGGCGCGCACGACGACGCCGCCGGCCACCGGGTGCATGCCCAGGATGCCGTGCGGGTCGTGGTGGCCCCCGCCGGCCAGCCGCTCGAGCAGCTCGTGCGGCGGGCCGGCGGCGCCGCCGGGGGAGACGGCTGCGGTGGCCGGGGTGGCGACCGGTGCCTCGCCGGACGAGCCGCCGGCGTCCGAGGCGTCGCGGGCGGTCGCGGCTCCGACGGCTGCGGCCGGGGCCAGCGCCGCTGCGGGATCGAGCGCGAGCTCGGCCGCCGACGGCTCGAGCGGCCGGGCGTCCGCAGCTGGTGCCTCCGTGCCGGCGGCGGGGTCGAGCGCCGCAGCCGGGTCGAGCGCGAGGTCGGCGCCGGACGGCTCGAGGGGCGCCGTGCCGGACGGTGCACCGGCCGGCTCGGCGGGGGGCGCGACGACGGGCTGCGTCACCGAGGCGGGGATCGCCGGAGCGGCCAGGTCGGGCGGCGGCGCCGCGGCCGCTTGGGCGGGGCGCTTGCGCGGGGCCTTGACCGCTTTGGCCACGCCCTTGGCCGCCGCCTTGGCAGCGGCCTTGGCGACGTCCTTGGCAGCGTCCGCAGCTGCCGTGACGGCGGCGGACGCGCCAGACCCGTCGGTGCTCGGGGCGGTGCTGTCGGCGTCGGCGACGACCGGGGAGGTGGCCTCGGCCGCTGCCACGGGGTCGGGCACGCCGGCGTCCGGTGCTGTCGGGACGGACAGCTTGCGGGGCGCACGCTTCTTCGGCGGCACGGACGCGGGACCGGGACCGCCGGTGGCGTCGCTCACTGGTTCGCCAGCCGCTGGATGCTGCCCACCGGGATCTGGAGCCAGCCGGGACGGTTGCGCGCTTCGTACACCACTTCGTAGACCGCCTTGTCGAGCTCGAACGCCCGCAGCAGCACCGCATCGTCGCGCGGGTCGGCGCCGGCAGCGCGGGCGTATCCGTCGCAGAACGCCTGTCGGTTGCGCTCTGCCCACTCGTTCGCCCGGTACGCCAGCTGGCTGTCGCCGCCGCGCTCGGCCAGCAGGTGCCGGGCGGCGTAGTCGTAGGACCGCAGCATGCCGGCGACGTCGCGCAGCGGGCTCATGAGCGCCGTCCGCTCGGCGAGCGAGCGCGCGGGCTCGCCCTCGAAGTCGAGCAGCACCCAGCCGCCCTGCGCGCGCAGGACCTGCCCGAGGTGGTAGTCGCCGTGCACCCGCTGGACGGCCACCGGCTCGGTGCGCGAGGCGACGAGGTCGTAGGCCGTCCGCAGGGCTGCGGCGTACGGCTCGAGGTCGGGCACGACCGCCAGGGCGGCGTCGAGCCGCTCGTGCAGCTGCCGGCCGGTGCGGGCGCACTCCTCGGCGTCGGCGGTGCTGCTCGGCAGCGCCTCCCGCATGACGGCGTGCACCTCGGCCGTGGCCGCGCCGAGCCGCTCGGACTCCGCGGCGAAGTCGCCGCCGACCTCGTCGGCGTGCAGGTCGGCCTCGGCGAACAGGTCGCGGACGCTGGCCGTGGCCATCGCCCAGCCCTCGGTCGCGTTGCGCTGGAAGGTCTGCAGCAGCGCGAGCGTCGTCGTCTCGCCGCCCACCGACCCCTCGAGCCAGCCCAGCGGCGCGGCGATGTGCGGGCTGCCCGCCTCGGCGAGCGCCCGGGTGATCTCGAGGTCGGGGTTCAGCCCGGGCTGCACCCGGCGGAATATCTTGAGGATGTACTGGTCGCCGTACACCACCGAGGTGTTGCTCTGCTCGGCGCCCATCACCCGCGACGGCAGCGACGGGTCGAGCGCGCCGGTCGAGGTGAACGTCAGCCGGCTGAGCTGGCGGCCCTCGGCGAGCAGCGCGAGCAGGCTGCCGACGGCCTCGGGGTCGTGCACGGCGTCGTAGAGCACCCGGCCCTCGACCTCGCCGACGACGGCCGGCTTGAGCCGGGGCTCGACCTCGCCGGAGCGGTGGCCGAGGAGCACCTGGTACAGCTCGGTGCCACCGTCCTCGTCGGTGACGTGCAGCAGCGTGTGCCGCACGTCCTCGCCGCCGGACAGCCGCTCCTCGTGCTCGACGCGCACGGCGGTGACGGCCCGGCCCTTGCCGCCGTACCAGCGCTGCGCCGGCAGCCACGCGCGCAGGACGTCCTCGAGCTCGCTCACAGCAGCTCACCCCCCTGCAGACCGAACCACATGAAGCCGTGGCCCGGCAGCGACAGCAGGTACGGCAGCTCGCCGACCTTCGGGAAGTGCACGAGGCCGGTCAGCTCGACCGGGACCATGCCCTCGAAGCGCCGCAGGTCGAGCTCGACCGGCTGCGGGAAGCGGGACAGGTTGTTGACGCACAGCACCTTGTCGTCGCCGAACTCGCGGACGAAGGCCAGCACCGACGGGTTGCTCGAGCCCAGCTCGTCGTAGCTGCCCATGCCGAACACGGGGTGCTGCTTGCGCACCGACAGCATGTTGCGCGTCCAGTTGAGCAGCGAGCTCGACGAGCGCATCTGCGCCTCGACGTTGATCGACTGGTAGCCGTACACCGGGTCGAGGATCGTCGGCAGGTACAGCGTCTGGGGGTCGGCGCTCGAGAAGCCGGCGTTGCGGTCGGCGTTCCACTGCATCGGCGTGCGAACGCCGTCGCGGTCGCCGAGATAGATGTTGTCGCCCATGCCGATCTCGTCGCCGTAGTACAGGACCGGCGAGCCGGGCAGCGACAGCAGCAGTCCGGTGAACAGCTCGATCTGGTCGCGGCTGTTCTCGAGCAGCGGGGCGAGCCGGCGGGCGATGCCGACGTTCGACTTCATGCGCGGGTCCTTGGCGTACTCCGCGTACATGTAGTCGCGCTCGTCGTCGGTGACCATCTCGAGGGTGAGTTCGTCGTGGTTGCGCAGGAAGATGCCCCACTGGCAGTTCTTGGGGATCGCCGGCGTGTTGGCGAGGATCTCCGAGATCGGGTAGG
>CAXTFU010000133.1:0-12083 GCA_964243385.1 uncultured bacterium
ACTGGTTCGCCTCACACAGCATGACGCGGTCGGGGTAGAGCTCGTCCACCTCCTTGCGGACCCGCTTGAGGAACTCGTGCGTCTCGGGCAGGTTCTCGCCGTTGGTGCCCTGGCGCTCGAACAGGTACGGCACGGCGTCCAGGCGGAAGCCGTCGATGCCCATGTCGAGCCAGAACTTCAGGACCTCGATCATCTCGGTCTGCACGGCCGGGTTGTCGTAGTTGAGGTCCGGCTGGTGGCTGAAGAAGCGGTGCCAGAAGAACTGCTCGCGCACCGGGTCCCAGGTCCAGTTGGACTTCTCGGTGTCGACGAAGATGATCCGCGCCTCGGAGTACGGCTCGTCGGTGTCGGACCACACGTAGTAGTCGCCGTACGGGCCGGTCGGGTCGGAGCGGGACGCCTGGAACCACGGGTGCTGGTCGCTCGAGTGGTTCATGACGAGGTCGGCGATGATGCGCATGCCGCGCTTGTGCGCCTCGTCGACGAGCTGCACGAAGTCGCCGAGGTCGCCGAACTCCGGCAGCACCTTCATGAAGTCGCTGATGTCGTAGCCGCCGTCGCGCAGCGGCGACTCGTAGATCGGCAGCAGCCAGACGCAGTCGACGCCGAGCCACTGCAGGTAGTCCAGCTTCTCGGTCAGGCCGCGGATGTCGCCGGTGCCGTCGCCGTTGCTGTCGCGGAACCCGCGGATGAGCACCTCGTAGAACACCGCCCGCTTGAACCACAGGGGGTCGCGGGACTGCTCGAGGCTGACCAGCCCGCCGTGCTCGTACTGCTCCTGGCCGCTCACGCGCCGGACCGCACGGTCAGCACGTGCGCCGGCTCGGAGAAGGGGTCCAGTCTCACGTAGTCGTGCGCTCCCCACTCGAAGGTCTGACCGGTCACCTCGTCGGTGACCGTGAAGCGGCTGTCCCAGTCGAGCCCGAGGGCGGGCATGTCCAGGTGGACGGTCGACTCGCGGGCCCCGTGCGGGTCGAGGTCCACCACGACGATGACCGTGTCGCGGGACCCGTCGTCGTGGACCAGCGACTTGCTCCAGCACATGACGTCGGGGTCGTCGACGTCGTGGATCGCCAGCGTGCGCAGCCAGTGGAGCGCCGGGTGCTCGCGGCGGACCCGGTTCAGCATCGTCAGGTACGGCGCGAGCGTCCGCTCGGGGGCCGACCAGTCGCGGGGGCGCAGGGCGTACTTCTCGGAGTTCTGGTACTCCTCGCTGCCCGGCTTCACCGCGACGTGCTCGTAGAGCTCGTAGCCCGCGTAGACCCCGTAGGTCGGGGACAGCAGCGCCGCCAGCACCGCCCGGATCTTGAAGATCGGCGGGCCGCCGTACTGCAGCGACGCGTGCAGGATGTCGGGGGTGTTCACGAAGAAGTTCGGCCGCATGTGGTCGGACGCGTCGACGAGCTCGCGGGCGTAGTCCTCGAGCTCGCCCTTGCCGGTGCGCCAGGTGAAGTACGTGTACGACTGCGTGAAGCCGATGCGGGC
Organism: uncultured bacterium; assembly: GCA_964243385.1. Lineage (GTDB taxonomy): Bacteria > Actinomycetota > Actinomycetes > Mycobacteriales > SCTD01 > SCTD01. The sequence continues at coordinate 1,486 of CAXTFU010000133.1, forward strand.
CAGCTCGTGCATCATCGCCGGCCGGGTGAAGGCCTCGGCCAGGAACAGCACGTCGGGGTCGGTCTTCTTGACCTCGGCGATGAGCCACTCCCAGAAGTCGAGCGGCTTGGTGTGCGGGTTGTCGACGCGGAAGATGCGCACGTCGTGCGCCATCCAGTGCCGGACGACGCGCAGGCACTCGGCGTACAGGCCGGCCGGGTCGTTGTCGAAGTTCAGCGGGTAGATGTCCTGGTACTTCTTCGGCGGGTTCTCGGCGTAGGCGATGGTGCCGTCGGCGCGGGTGGTGAACCACTCCGGGTGCTCGGTGGCCCACGGGTGGTCGGGCGCGCACTGCAGCGCGAAGTCCAGGGCCACCTCCATGCCGAGCTCGCGGGTGCGCGCGACGAAGGCGTCGAAGTCCTCGATCGTGCCGAGGTCGGGGTGCACGGCGTCGTGGCCGCCCTCGGCCGAGCCGATGGCCCACGGCGAGCCGACGTCGTCGGGGGAGATGTCGTGCGGCTGACCGCCCGGGAACTCGGGGGTGTTCGGGCCCTTGCGGTTCACCGTGCCGATCGGGTGGATCGGCGGCAGGTAGACGACGTCGAACCCCATCTCGGCGACCGCCGGCAGGCGCTCGGCGGCGGTCGCGAAGGTGCCGCTGCGCAGGACGCCCTGCTCGTCCGGGGCCGCGCCCTCGGAGCGCGGGAAGAACTCGTACCAGGCGCCGAACAGCGCACGCGCCCGGTCGACCCAGATCGTGCGGGGGTCGTCGACGGTGACCAGCTCGCGCAGCGGGTGCGCCGACAGCAGCGCGACGACGTCGGGCGCGGTGGCCGCCGCCATCCGGTCGAGCGGGTCGCGGCCGCCGTCGCGCAGGACCTGCACGAGCTCGCCGACGACGGTGCGGTCGTCGCCGTCCAGCTGCGCGGCGGCGCGCTCGTGGAGCCGCGCGCCCTCCTCGAGCATGAGCTCGACGTCCACGCCCGCCTCGACCTTCAGCGGCGCGTCGTGCCACCAGGTGCCGAGCGGGTCGCTCCAGGCCTCGACGTGGAACGACCACAGCCCCTCGGCCGACGGGTCGTCGGGCACGCGGAACTCCGCCGACCACCGGTCGGTCCCGACCGCTCCGGGCGCCATGCGCAGGAACGGCAGGCGGGTCCCGTCCGGCGCCTGCACCACGACGTCCGCCGCGACGGCGTCGTGCCCCTCCCGGAACACGGTCGCCGAGACGACGATCTGCTCTCCCGTCACGGCCCGCGCGGGGTACGCCCCGCAGGAGACCGTCGGGCTGGTCGCTGTGACTGCTATCCGTCCCACCATTGCGGCGACCGTACCCAGGTGCCGGAGTCGAGAACATCGGGCCCAGCGGCGGAGGACGTCGAGCCTCGGTGGCGTGGGACGCCGGCGTCGCGCGCGTGCGCGGCCCGTCACACGCTGTTCGTCTGCCGTCCCGGACCAGTAGGGTCTGCGCCCGTGAGAGCTCTCCGCAGGTTCACCGTCCGCCTCGCCCTGCCGCAGCCGCTGGCCCCGCTCGGGGAGCTGGTGATGAACCTGCGCTGGTCCTGGCACCCGCAGTCGCTGGACCTGTTCCGCTCGGTCGATCCCGCGACGTGGGACGCCGTCGGCCAGGACCCGGTGCGCCTGCTCGGCGAGGTCAGCCCCGAGCGGCTCGCCGAGCTGGCCGAGGACCCGGCCTTCCTCGGCCGCCTCGAGGCGGCGCACGCCGACCTGCGCGACTACCTGTCGACGCCGCGCTGGTACCAGGGGCTCGAGCAGGCGCCGACCTCGATCGCCTACTTCTCGCCCGAGTTCGGCATCACCGAGGTGCTGCCGCAGTACTCCGGCGGCCTCGGCATCCTCGCCGGCGACCACCTCAAGGCGGCGTCCGACCTCGGCGTGCCGATCCTCGGCGTCGGGCTGCTCTACCGCGCCGGCTACTTCAAGCAGTCGCTGAACGCCGAGGGCTGGCAGCAGGAGCGCTACCCCCCGCTCGACCCGCACGGCCTGCCGCTCACCCTGGTCACCGACGCCGCCGGCGCGCCGGTCCTGATCGGCGTCGACATGCCGGAGGGCCGCACCCTGCACGCGCACGTCTGGCGCGCCCAGGTCGGCCGCGTGCCGCTGCTGCTGCTCGACTCCGACGTCGAGGAGAACGCCCCCGAGCAGCGCGAGGTCACCGACCGGCTGTACGGCGGCGGCACCGACCACCGCCTGCACCAGGAGATGCTGCTCGGCATCGGCGGCGTGCGCGCGATCCGCGCCTGGACGGCGCTCACCGGCGACCCCGAGCCCGAGGTGTTCCACACCAACGAGGGGCACGCCGGCTTTCTCGGCGTCGAGCGCGTCGGCGAGCTCGTCGCGCAGGGGCTGTCGTTCGACGAGGCCAAGGAGGCCGTCCGGGCCGGCACCGTCTTCACGACGCACACGCCCGTGCCCGCCGGCATCGATCGCTTCCCCCGCGACCTCATCGCCCGCTACTTCGGCTCGGGCCCCGGTGACGGCGCCGCCGTGAAGGGCGTGCCGGTCGACCGCATCCTCGAGCTCGGCGCCGAGAGCGACCCGTCGGTGTTCAACATGGCGCACATGGGCCTGCGCATGGCGCAGCGCCGCAACGGCGTCGCACAGCTGCACGGCATCGTGAGCCGCGGCATGTTCGCCGACCTGTGGCCGGGCTTCGACGAGTCCGAGGTGCCGATCACGTCGGTCACCAACGGCGTGCACGCCCCGACCTGGGTCGCCCGCGAGATCTTCGACCTCGCCGAGCGCGGCACCGCCCGCACCGCGTCCGACGAGGCGAAGGTCAAGGAGGCGCAGGCGTGGGAGGACATCGCCCGCGTCGCCGACACGAGCATCTGGACCACCCGGCGCGTGCTGCGCGAGCGGCTCGTCGAGGAGGTGCGGCGCCGGCTCAGGGAGTCGTGGCTGCAGCGCGGCGCCACCGAGGCCGAGCTCGGCTGGACCTCGAGCGTCTTCGACCCGGACGTCCTGACGATCGGCTTCGCGCGCCGCGTCCCGTCCTACAAGCGCCTGACGCTCATGCTGCGCGACCCCGAGCGCCTGCGCCGCCTGCTGCTCGACCCCGAGCGGCCGATCCAGCTGGTCATCGCCGGCAAGGCCCACCCGGCCGACGACGGCGGCAAGGAGCTCGTCCAGCACATCGTGCGCTTCGCCGACCAGCACGACGTCCGGCACCGCATCGTGTTCCTGCCCGACTACGACATCGGCATGGCGCGCTACCTCTACGGCGGCTGCGACGTCTGGCTGAACAACCCGCTGCGCCCGCTCGAGGCCTGCGGCACGTCCGGCATGAAGTCGGCGCTCAACGGCGGCCTCAACCTGTCCATCCGCGACGGGTGGTGGGACGAGATGTACGACGGCGAGAACGGCTGGGCGATCCCGACGGCCGACGGCGTCACCGACCCCGACCGCCGCGACGACCTCGAGGCGCAGGCGTTCTACGAGCTCGTCGAGAAGCAGGTGCGCGCCCGCTTCTACGACACCGACGACAACGGCGTCCCGCAGCGCTGGATCGACATGGTCCGGCACACCCTGCAGACGACCGGCCCGAAGGTGCTCGCGAGCCGCATGGTGCGCGACTACGTGCACGAGCTCTACGCGCCGGCCGCCGTCGCCTCGCGCGGCCTCGCGGCGTCCGCCTTCACGCCCGCCAAGGAGCTGGCGCAGTGGCGCACGAACGTCGTGCAGCGCTGGTCCGGTGTCCGCGTCGTGCACGTGGAGGCCGTCGGGGGCGACACCCCGCAGGTCGGTGCGCAGCTCGAGGTGCGCGCGCTGGTCGACCTCGGCGGGCTGGCGCCGACGGACGTCACCGTGCAGGCCGCCTACGGCCGCGTCGACGAGGCCGACGAGCTGCGCTCGCCGTCCTACCTCCCGCTCGCCGACGCCGGTGCGGGCGACGACGGCGTGCACCGCTACGAGGGCGTCGTGCCGCTCGAGCGGGCCGGCTCGTTCGGCTACAGCGTCCGGGTCCTGCCGCACGCCGAGGCGCTCCCGGGCGACGCCGACCTCGCGCTCATGACGACCGCGTAGCCCGCGACCGCGCCGTGCCGGCCGTCCGCTCCCCTCGGGGACGGGCGGCCGTCGCGCGTCCGGCCCGGCCGGGCTACCGGTCGGCGCGCAGGAGGACGGCGGAGCGGGCGAGCAGCTGCAGCTCGCTGCCGGCGGGGAGGGCCGGCCGCTCGCGAGCGGTGTCGGGCCGCTCGTCGCGGGTGTCGAGCACCACCTCGTAGGACGTCGCGTACGGGGCGCCGGGCAGCTGCCCGGCGACGTCGTCCGCACCGGTGTGCAGCAGCAGCAGGAAGCTGTCGTCGACGACCCGCTCGCCGCGGGCGCCGCGCACCCGGATCCCGCGCCCGTCCAGGTACATGCCGAGCGTCGCGCGGTCGGGCGAGAACCACTCGGCGTCGGTGAGCTCGCGGCCCGTGACGTCGAACCAGGCGACGTCCTTGACGCCGTCGACGCCGGGCCGGCCGAGGAAGAACGACGCCTGCCGGAACACCGGGTGCGTGCGCCGGAGGCGGACCAGCGCGGCGGTGAAGGCGTGCAGGTCGCGCGCCTCCTGCGGCAGGTCCCAGGGCTGCCACGACACAGGTGAGTCCTGGCAGTAGGCGTTGTTGTTGCCGAGCTGGGTGCGCCGGACCTCGTCGCCCATCGTCAGCATCGGCACCCCGGACGACAGCAGCAGCGTCGTGAGCAGGTTGCGCGCCTGGCGGCGGCGCAGCGCGAGCACCTTCGGGTCGTGCGTCTCGCCCTCGGCGCCGCAGTTCCAGGAGCGGTTCTCGGTCGTGCCGTCGCGACCGTCCTCGCCGTTGGCGTCGTTGTGCTTGGCGTCGTAGGCGGTCAGGTCGTGCAGCGAGAAGCCGTCGTGCGCCGTCACGAAGTTGACCGACGCCCACGGCTGCCGGCCCTGCGCGAAGAACAGGTCGGACGAGCCGGACAGCCGCGACGCCAGCGCGCGCACGCCCTGCCCGGCGCCGCGCCAGCTGTCGCGCACGGTGTCGCGGTACTGGTCGTTCCACTCCGACCACGGCGGCGGGAAGCGCCCGACCTGGTAGCCGCCGGGGCCGATGTCCCACGGCTCGGCGATGAGCTTGACGTCCGACAGCACCGGGTCCTGCTGCAGCACCTGCAGGAAGGTGGCGCGCGGGTCGAAGTCGTCCGACCCGCGGGCGAGCGCCGGCGCGAGGTCGAAGCGGAACCCGTCCACGTGCATCTGCTGCACCCAGTGGCGCAGCGAGTCGGTGACGAGCTGCAGCACGTGCGCCGAGCGCAGGTCGAGGGTGTTGCCGCAGCCCGTGACGTCGCGGTAGCGGGCGCCGTCGTGCGGGTCGAGCCGGTAGTACGAGCGGTTGTCCAAGCCGCGGAACGACAGGGTCGGCCCCTGCTCGTCGCCCTCGCCGGAGTGGTTGTAGACGACGTCGAGCAGCACCTCGAGACCGGCCTCGTGCAGCGCCCGCACCATCGCCTTGAACTCGCGGACCTGCTCACCCCGCGTCCCCGCGGCCGAGTAGCCGGCGTGCGGCGCGAAGAAGCCGACGCTGTTGTAGCCCCAGTAGTTCGTCAGGCCGCGGCGCAGGAGGTGCGCCTCGCTGACGAAGTGGTGCACCGGCAGCAGCTCGACCGCGGTGACGCCCAGGCCGAGCAGGTGCTCGATCGCGGCGGGGTGTGCGAGCCCGGCGTACGTGCCGCGCAGGTGCTCGGGGACGCCGGGGTGGCGCGCCGTGAAGCCCTTGACGTGCAGCTCGTAGACGACCGTCTGCGACCACGGCGTGCGCGGACGCCGGTCGTCGCCCCACGGGAAGGCGTCGTCGACGACCACCGAGCGCGGGACGAACGGCGCGCTGTCGCGGTGGTCCTGCACGCCCGGGCGGCCGACCACGTCGCCGAACACGGCGTCGTCGAGCACGAGCTCGCCCTGCAGCGCCCGGGCGTACGGGTCGAGCAGCAGCTTGCTGGGGTTGTGGCGGTGCCCGGCCGGCGGGTCGTACGGCCCGTCGACGCGGTAGCCGTAGCGCTGTCCGGGCCCGACGCCGGGCAGGTAGCCGTGCCAGGTGGAGCCGGTCTTCTCGCGCAGCGGCACCCGGCGCTCGGCGCCGGTGTCGTCGAACAGGCACAGGTCGACGGCTTCGGCGCTGCCGGTGTGCAGCGCGAAGGAGGTGCCCTCGCCGTCCCAGGTGGCGCCGAGCGGCGTCGGGGCACCGGGCCAGGGCCGGACGGCGGGGTGGCGGGGAGCGGGGGAGGGCGGGCGCGAGCGGGTCACCGGGACGTCCTGCCCCGCTCGTACGGCGGTCAACGGCCCGCTGCCGGACGGCCGGCCCCGTCCGGGAGCAGGTCGCGCAGCGTCGTCCCGGTCGGCAGGCGCAGGGCTGGAGCCGGGACCGCGCGCATCTGGCCGGCTCCGGGACGGCTGCCGCGCTCGAGCAGGGCGTGGACGACCAGGGCGTTGCAGAGCAGGTCGCCGAACTGCTCCGGCGAGGTGAACAGCCAGCCGTGCCGGCCGTGCACGACCTCGGCGGGCAGCTGCGCGACGACCGCGCCGAGCGCGCCGCGGGCGACGATCCGGTCCTCGTCGCCCCACACGAACAGCACGGGCAGCCCCGCGCGGACGAGGGCCTCGGCCTGCCCGGCGAGCGACGCCTGCAGGGCGAGCCGCGCGGTCAGGGCCAGGGTCAGCGGGCGGCGCAGCAGGTTCGGCAGGAAGGCGCGCAGCAGCGAGGGCGCCGACGCGGCGACGTGCCGCGGGCTCAGCTCGGTCGTCGCGCCGAGCGCCCAGCCCAGCCACGACGCGTCGACGAGGCCGCGCGGCGACAGCGGCGTGCGCGGCGGCGCACCGCCGACGGAGTTCACGAGGGTCAGCGACCGGACGAGCTCGGGCCGGTCGGTCGCGAGCTGCAGCGCCACCCCGCCGCCGAAGGAGTGGCCGGCGACGAACACCGGGCCGGGCTCGCCCAGGACGTCGAGCAGGCGGCCGACGCGCGCGGCGTAGGTGGGCAGGTCCACCGAGCGCAGCGGCGGCCCGTCGCTCCCGCCGAAGCCGGGCAGGCACGGGGCGACGACGCGGACGCCGGCCGCGCACAGCCGCGCGATGCCGTCGGCGTAGCAGGCCGGCGACAAGCCCCAGCCGTGCAGGAACAGCAGCGGCTCCGCGCAGGGGTCGCCCGCCTCCATGACGCGCACCAGGTCGCCGTCGACGTCGACGTCGTGCCAGAGCGTGGGAGGCGTCACACGTCCGGATCGGCACACCGCGGGCGCCGGTTGAGGGGGCGCCGGTCGAGGGGCGCGCGGGTCGAGGAACGCGCGGGTCGAGGGTGCAGGGTCGACGGGCGCGGGTGGAAGGACGCGGGTCGAGGGGTCGAGGGTGCGCCGGTCGAGCGGGCGCTGTCCGGCCCGGCTCAGGCGACGGGCGCGTGCCCCGGACCGCTGGTGGTGTGCAGGACGGCGTGCCGCGCGGCGAGCGCCTCGTGGGCGACGGCCTGCTGCGGCTCGCCGTGCGCGAGCACGAGGTGGCCCAGCAGCTTCTCCTGGTCGGCGACCAGGTCGCTCCAGGTGCTGACGAGGTCGCCGGCCGCGACGAGCGCCTCGAGGCGCACGCGCAGCGGCAGCAGGAGCAGCTCGCGCTCGAGCACCGCGACGAGGTCGTCGGGCAGCAGGCGGCGCGGGTCGTGCTCGTCCGGGGCGGTCAGGTGGACGAGCTCGTCGAGGTCCTCGTCGTCGTCGTCGTCCTCGTCGTCCAGCGGCTCGAGGTCGGGCTCGTCGTCGTCGTCGTCGTCCTCGTCCTCGTACTGCGCCTCGACCTCCTGCAGCGACATGCCGGCCTCGGCCGCCCAGCGCTCCTCCTCCTCGACGTCGACCTCGTCGGGGAGCGCGGAGAAGAAGGCGTCCTGCCAGCGCTCGAGCAGCTCCTGCACCGCGTCGCAGCGCTCGAGCACGCTGCCCAGGTCGTGCGCCGCGGGTTGCAGCAGCGCCGCCTGCAGGGCGCGCGCCGCCCCCGGGGGCAGGTCCTCGAGCGGGTCGGCGGAGGAGACGGTGTGCACCACGCCTCGGGAGTCCCTGAACACGGCGCCACCCTAGGAGACGCAGGGCGCAGCAGGGCGCTGTCCCCAGGCCGTGCGCGCTGCGGGCGGTCCTGTCCGAGGCAGCACCTAGGGTCCGGGCACCGGCAGGGTCGCCGGCACGTGACGGAGGAGGACGCATGGGTGCGCTCGTACGGCTCGAGGTCTCGGACGGGATCGGCACGCTGCGGCTCGACCGGCCGAAGATGAACGCCATCGACAGCGCCCTGCGGGCCGACCTGCTGGCCGCGGCGCACGAGGCCCGCGGGCGCGACGACGTGCGGGCCGTCGTCCTCTACGGCGGCGAGCGCACCTTCGCCGCCGGCGCCGACATCAAGGAGATGGCCGAGATGTCGCACGCCCGCATGGTCGGGTGGGGCACCGAGCTGCAGGAGGCGTTCACCGCGGTGGCGCGGCTGCCCAAGCCGGTCGTCGCCGCGGTGACGGGCTACGCCCTCGGCGGCGGCTTCGAGCTGGCGCTGACCGCCGACCTCCGGGTGCTCGGTGAGAGCGCCCGCGTCGGCCTGCCCGAGATCACGCTCGGGATCATCCCCGGCGCGGGTGGCACGCAGCGGCTCGCCCGGCTCGTCGGCCCGGCCAGAGCCAAGGACCTGGTCTTCACCGGCCGGCACGTGCGGGCCGAGGAGGCCCTCGCGCTGGGCATCGCCGACCGGGTGGTGCCCGACGCCGACGTCCACGAGGCGGCGCGCGCGCTCGCGGCCCAGTTCGCCGAGGGCCCGGCCGTCGCGCTGCGGGCGGCCAAGCAGGCGATCGACGACGGGCTGGGGCTCGACCTCGACGCCGGGCTGCGGCTCGAGACGTCGCTGTTCGCCGGCCTGTTCGGCACCGACGACCAGCGCGCCGGCATGGCGTCCTTCCTGGCCGACGGACCGGGCAAGGCCGTCTTCAGCGGCCGCTGAAGACCGTGCGCGCCGCGCCGGGTCCTCGTCGGCTCCGCCGTGACCGAGCGCACGCCTGCCCGGGAGTGCGCCGCACGTTACCGACAGGTAACCTCTGGCGCCTCGGGGCACCGCCCGACCTCGGGTTGCACGGCACGAGCGTGGCCGTCAGCCTCGAGGACGACGGACCCCGTCGAGCTCGGCAGCACCCGCGCCCTGCGCGGTCCCATCCACCCGTCTGATCTCGGAGGTCGGCGCCCACGTGAACATCGTCGTACTGGTGAAGCAGGTACCGGACACCTGGGCGGAGCGCAAGCTGTCCGACACCGACCGGACCCTCGACCGCGCCTCGGTCGACGTGGTCATGAACGAGATCGACGAGTACGCGGTCGAGGAGGCCCTGCGCCTCAAGGAGAGCTCCGGCGGCGAGGTGACCGTCCTGTCGATGGGCCCCGAGCGCGCCGTCGAGACGATCCGCAAGGCGCTGTCCATGGGCGCCGACAAGGCCGTGCACCTGACCGACGGTGCGCTCGCCGGTTCCGACGCGGTGCAGACCTCCTACGCGCTGGCGCAGGTGCTGTCGACCCTCGAGTACGACCTCGTCATCGCCGGGTCCGAGGCCACCGACTCGCGCATGTCGATCATGACGGCCCTGCTGGCCGAGCGCACCGGCCGCCCGCAGCTGTCCGGCGCGCGCAAGGTCACGGTCCCTGATGGTGGCGACGGCACGACGGTGCGCATCGAGCGCCAGACCGAGAGCGGCTACGACGTCGTCGAGGCGCAGACCCCGGCCCTCGTGTCGGTCGTCGAGAAGATCAACGAGCCGCGGTACCCCTCCTTCAAGGGCATCATGGCGGCCAAGAAGAAGCCCCTCACGACGCTCACGATCGCCGACGCGGGCATCGACGCCGGCCAGGTCGGCCTGGCGACCGCTCCGTCGCAGGTGAGCTCGTTCGCCACGAAGCCGCCGCGCTCGGCGGGTCAGGTCGTCAAGGACGAGGGTGACGGCGGCGTCAAGATCGCCGACTTCCTCGCGTCGCAGAAGCTCGTCTGAGAGAGGTCTCCACAACATGGCTGAGGTCCTGGTCCTCGTCGACCACGTCGACGGAACCCCCAAGAAGGTCTCCTACGAGCTGCTGACGCTCGCCCGCGAGCTGGGCACGCCGTCCGCGGTCGTCCTCGGCGCCGGCGCGTCCGCCGCCGCCGCGCAGCTCGGCGCCTACGGCGCCGAGACGGTCTACGTCAGCGAGGCCGAGGAGCTGGACGGCTACCTGGCCGGTCCGCGCGCCACCGTGCTGGCGCAGCTGGTCGCCGAGCGCAGCCCGGCGGCCGTCCTGCTGCCGAGCAACGCCGAGGGCAAGGAGGTCGCCGCCCGCCTCGCGATCAAGACCGGCAGCGGCCTGATCACCGACGCCGTCGGCGTGCAGAGCGACCTCACGGCCGAGCAGCCGATCTTCGGCGGCAGCGTGGTCGTCCAGAGCAAGGTGGCGACCGGCGTCCCCATCATCACTGTGCGCGCCAACTCGACCGCCCCCTCGGAGGCGGCCGGCGCCGGCACCGTCGAGCAGGTCAGCGCCACGTTCAGCGACGCCGACAAGGCCGCTCGGGTCGTGGAGAGCGTCGTCGAGGACAAGGGCGGTCGCCCGGACCT